>JAYUPB010000014.1:0-5990 GCA_043760405.1 Sphingomonadales bacterium | reverse complement strand
CCATTGCAACAGCACGTTCAGCAAGCGCATCTAACGCCTCAACCGATAAATCAGACGAGGATGCACTTGCAGAACGGTTACCGATAAAAACCCTAAGGCCAATTTCTTCGCCTTCGGATCTTTGAACGTCTTCCAAGGCACCAAGGCGCACCTGAACATCGGTTGAGCCACTGGCTGCATAAACGGCATCAGCAGCATCGGCGCCAGCACGTGTCGCGCGGGCCACAAGGTCAGCAGCGCGATCACGCGCTTGTTCGGTCGTTAACATGGCACGCGCTTAGGGGCTGGATCGCCCCGCGTCAAAACATCACGCCGATGCACCAACAACAATACATGCCAGCGCCATCAGCAAGCCAGCAAAGCGGTTCGACCTGAATTTGTTCAAGGCATCGTCACTATCCCCAGTTTTAAGTGTCAAAACCTGCCACGCAAAATGGACGGCGACTGGGAAAAGCGGTATCATCGCCAAATTCTGCGGACGGATCATCCAAAAAGCCGCAGACCAGAAAATGAGCGCGCTTGCATAGAATACGCCTACACCGGTGCGCACATGAGACCCCATGCGCAGGGCAGATGACCTTACCCCAACCAACGCATCATCCTCACGGTCCTGAAGAGCATAGACCGTATCATAGCCGATAACCCAGCAGATCGTTCCCGCATAAAGGAGCAATAGCGTCAGATTCAAATTTTGTGTCACCGTCGCCCAGCCAACCGGCGCGCCCCATGAAAAAACCAGACCCAGCCATGCCTGTGGCCACCACGTGATACGCTTCATAAACGGATAGGCCGCGACCAAAGCAAGACTTGCCAGCGCGACGACCTGAGCAATTCTTGGCAATTGCAAGAGAACGATCATCCCGATTAGGCACAGGCTGAACAACCAAATCCATGCCGCCTTCACGCTAACCGCGCCACTGGCCAAGGGCCGCGAACGGGTGCGTGCCACTTGGGCATCGAGATCACGGTCAACAATATCATTATAGACACAGCCCGCGCCGCGCATCGCGATTGCGCCGACCAACATCCACAGCAGCTGGTGCCAATGCGCCGCCATTCCTCCAGCCAAGGCTAGGCTCCAAACACAGGGCCAATACAACAGCCACCACCCAATCGGTCTATCAAAGCGCGCCAGCAGCGCATAGAGTCGCGCGGCGGTCGGCAAAAGAGCAAGCAGGCCTTTTAGTTCGGTGTCAGGCATTATCGCGGTATCAATTTGTGGATTGTTCATGCTAACCATTCTTATGCCCGCAACCCCAGCATGGCCACCCCAAAGCTGCCCGCGCCTGTTTGTCCCAGGTCCGCTTCGTGATGGTGACCCAGTCCACATCTCAGGGGGACAGGCCCATTATCTCATTGCGGTAATGCGGATGAAAACGGGCGATCCAGTAAAACTGTTTGATGGCCGCTCTGGCGAATGGCTGGCGCTCGCAGAAAATGTCGCCAAACGCGATCTGACCCTTAGAATCTCTGGGCAGTTGCGCCCGCTTGAGCATGTCCCCGACCTATGGCTGCTCGCCGCGCCGATCAAAAAGGCGCGGATTGACATGGTTGCTGAAAAAGCTTGTGAATTGGGTGTCGCGCTCTACCAACCGATCATCACACGGCGCACAATTGTTGAGCGACTTAATCTGGAACGGCTGCAGGCGCACATGGTTGAGGCGGCTGAACAATGCGGTCGCACAGCAGTTCCCCAGTTGAAGGAACCCATTAAGCTTGGCGCACTGTTGCGCGATTGGCCAGCCGTGCGCACCCTATATTTCGCTGATGAAACGGGGGGGGCTCCTTTCAAACCAAAACCCGGCCCGGCAGCCATCCTTATTGGTCCGGAAGGCGGGTTTGACGATCAGGAGCGTGACGCTATTCGCGCACTTCCTCAGGCTGTGGCAATCTCACTTGGGCCTCGCATCTTGCGCGCAGAAACAGCAGCGATTGCAGCCATATCTGTGTGGATGGCTGCCGTTGGAGATTGGCGTTCTACTTAATCTGCGTCCGGAAACGGATTGTAAAACTAGAATTCGCCGCCATAGTTCCTTGAGGATTAATCCGCACGGCATTGACATTACTGTCATATCCAGCGGAGGGTGCGAAAGCATAGGTCGCCCCGCTGTTATTTGAATAGGATAGGTTGGCAGCAGCCATTGTTAGGCCACTGCTTCCCGCCAAAAATTCAAAGTTCGTTGTGAGTGGTCCGGCATCATCATAATCACGATTGCGAAAAATCACATTTGCCGGAAGGATATCCGTCAATACTGTCCCGTTCAGATCAAGTGGACTGCTGTTTGAATTTGTCACCGTCAAGCTATAGGCAATATCAGCCCCTGGAATGTTGAAACGATTGGGATCCGCTAGGGCAGTCACATAAGGTGCTGAGGTTTTTGCGACAGTCAGCAACGGCATGGGGCAGTAACTGATGGATTGTATGCCAAAGGCTTGCTGTCCGGTTACGGTCTCTCCTGTGGTCAATGGATGATTGCCATAGCGCACTTGAACTTGGGTAACCGGCTGCGCAAAAGTCGCGGTGATTGTCCCGTTGTTGGCGTTGTTGCCGCTGGTCGATGTGCCCGCAGATTGGCGAACCGTCAGATTTAGCGGCGTGGCGGTTGCACCGATCAACATAGTTGAATTGACCGCTGAATGTGGGCCCGGCACGGTATTATTATTACCAAAAGACGTGGTAAAGCTGGGGTCATAATTCATCGCACCATCGATTCCATTCACCTGCAACCAATCCCGGTATTGGTTTGTCGCGAAATCAACGTCGTTGATCTGTACTGTAAAATCACGAATCGGCACTGGAAAAGTAAAGGTCGTCACAATTACACGCGTATTTGTTGAAACGTTTGTGGTTCGCGACGTGAATGTGCCGCCGATCGACAAGTTTACCGCAGCAACACCGTCCGTCACCATAGTGCTGATGTTCGGCATTTGAAAACCACCAACGACGGTCGATGAAGTGCCGTTTGTCAAAAAACCAACTGTAAAATTCTGGTTCCCCAGCCCAGTGCTGTTCGCCGTATAGGTGTAGGTCGTCGCATAGTTTAATGTGGCTGCCGCCTGATTGGCAAAGCTGAAATTATACTGATTTGCAACAGGGCATGCCGCCTGTGCAGCCACGCCGAAATGTAACGACATTAGGATCGTTAGTCCAAATTTCTTGATTTTACGCAACACAAATACCCAGTCGATAATGGATCGAAAAGGCTTAATAATGGACCATCGTTAACGGCGCGTAACCAAGTTTACAAAAGCGTCGAATGAATCTGAAAAAAACAACGTTTCCAATTGCCACTGAAATAATTTAAGCTTTCATTTATGAGTACACGCACAGAATCCAGCAAAGCTGATCCCCTAATCGAAACCCGCACAGACCTGATTTCGGTCTTTTCTGGCGGCGAAAAACCGCGCGAACGTTGGCGGATTGGGACTGAACATGAAAAATTTGTTTATCGTACAGCGGATCACCGCGCGCCGTCTTATGACGAAAAAGGGGGCATCCGCGACCTTTTAATGGGGCTGACCCGCTACGGCTGGGAACCCATTTATGAAGGAGACCATGTCATAGCCCTCGGCGGTCCTGACGGCAATGTTAGCCTTGAACCCGCCGGACAGCTTGAGCTTTCAGGTGCCCCGCTTGAAAACCTCCACCAGACCTGCGCTGAAACTGGTCGCCATTTGAAGCAAGTCAAAGAGGTTGGCGAGGAACTTGGTTTGGGCTTTTTGGGTTTGGGTATGTGGCCAGATAAAACCCGCGAAGAGTTGCCGATCATGCCGAAGGGTCGTTATGCTATCATGCTGCGCCATATGCCGCGTGTCGGCAGTATGGGACTCGACATGATGCTACGGACCTGCACCATCCAAACCAATCTCGATTATTCGTCCGAAGCAGATATGGTCAAAAAATTCCGTGTATCCTTGGCCCTGCAACCTTTTGGGACCGCGCTGTTCGCGAATTCGCCCTTCACTGAAGGCAAGCCCAACGGTTATCTCTCATACCGCAGCCACATCTGGACCGATACTGACCCCGCCCGGACTGGTATGCTGCCGTTCGTGTTCGAAGACGGTTTTGGCTATGAACGTTATGCCGATTACATGCTGAATGTGCCGATGTATTTCGTGTACCGCGACGGCAAATATATCGACGCATCAGGGCTGGATTTCAAAGATTTCCTCAAAGGTGAATTGTCAGTTGTCAAAGCTGAAAAACCAACGATCAGCGACTGGAATGACCATCTTTCAACTGCGTTCCCAGAGGTGCGCTTGAAAAGCTTCCTTGAAATGCGGGGATCAGATGGCGGTCCTTGGAACCGCATCTGCGCGCTGCCCGCACTTTGGGTTGGCTTGCTGTATGATCAGGCCGCACTTGATGCCGCTTGGGATCTGGTCAAGGACTGGAGCATTGAAGATCAACTGCGCCTCCGCGCCGATGTGCCAAAACATGGCTTGTGTACGAAAACCCCTGATGGTCGCGATTTTCAGGCGTTGGGAAAAGAAATACTCGACATTGCAGGCGCCGGTTTGAACGCGCGTGGGCAGGTCAATTCGATGGGGGACAATGAAAGCGGCTTCCTCAATCCGCTTCGCCAGATCGTCGACAGCGGCAAATCCCCCGCCCACCAATTGCTCGACAAATATGAAAATGAATGGGCCGGTGATTTGTCCAAAATCTATGATGAAATGAGCTTTTAACCCGCCACAGCCTCATCCTTTTTTTCCGGAGGCCGCCGTCCTGTAATCCACCTGAAAAATCTAGGCACGGGCGCATATTGATCCATCCACGATGCATAGGCTTGATAAGCGGGATCAGTTCCCAAATGCTTTTCTTCGGTCACCGCGCGCCAATAATAGACCCCGCTCACCAGCGCGAGGATGGCGGTGTTGCGCACCATATCAACGATGCTGTGGCTGGTAGCAAGGAATGGCAGGGTTGAAACCCACCAAAATGCGTTTTTGGACAGATAAGCGGGGTGCTTGGTCCACGCATAGGGACCGTGGCTCAAAATGCCGCGGTGCGTTAAATTTGAAAAGCGCAGACCAAAAGCAACGGTTGCCCAAGCATATACGGCTGTCAGAACCACCAACACTGTCCCCGTGATCGACAGCAACACAAAATTGCCATCCATCCAAAAATTCCAGTCTGCACTGTTCGGATGATAATCCAGCGGATGCCCCTGCCCCATCATGATGAACGGCGGGTAGCATATCAGGGCAGCAACCCAGCCCGCCATATAGGGGTTGGCAGTGCGGATATGGGCGTCAAGCGGCTTCATGGTCAGCATATAACCCACAGTTGCAAACGCCACATCGATCACAAACATAAAACTGATCAACCAATTGGTCAGCGTCACAGGGTTGAGCAATATCTCACTCCACGGTGTGCGGATCACCTGCCCGTATCCACCCGGCACGATACCCAACATAAAGGCCAGAAAAAAGCCCTTCACCGCCCACGCCCGCGCATGATGTTCTATCTCGGTTCGGTTCCAGCCTTCCTGCCCCATCAGCAACGCCCCGAAATGCCAGGCACCGTCGCGCGGTTCCTTCAAATAACGGTCAAGCCATATGACATAGGGGATCGACAGTACGAACAGGAACGGCGCAGATGCCCCTAGCAATTCCATTGAAAACAGAAAATTTCCGCGCCAGTACCAGCGGCCAAGGCAGTAGATGACCCCAATGATCGCCCACGTCGCCCACAGCCCGCACAATTTGGTCAGCGACGTGTCAAGCATCTCCTTGCGCGTCTCAGGCCCAGCCTTGGGTGCCGACCAATCAATGCCCGTAGAAGGATTGCGGTGCACTTTGTCCACCAACAGCGACCACAGCACCATCGGCAGCCCGCACGCCGCAACATTGACCAGCGCCGCGTAAGGACCATCCAGTCCGTAAGTGCGCGCAACAACGATCCAGCCGAGCATCCCCACCATCCCGGCAACACCCACGCCCGTCGACACCGCAGAAACGGGACGCGGGGGTTTCGGTCGTGCGGT
>JAYUPB010000013.1:0-6007 GCA_043760405.1 Sphingomonadales bacterium | reverse complement strand
CAATACACCCAAGCCGGCTGATTCGCATATGGGAAGCAGTGCATCAGAATCAAGCTCTGCATGATCATAAGCAGCATCAAGCAACGTCAGCCGCATTTTTTCAAGCGCTGGATCATCGATATTGATCGTCGAAAGCGCGTCCCCGCAAGAATGAAGCAAAGCGGGATAGCGGATCAACCCTGCCAACAGCGCACGCGCGATCATCGGTTCAATGCCGGCGCCACTGATCGTTTTGGTGCGCCCAGAGGGCGGCGCTTCAGGTGCGCGGTATCCGCCTGAAAATCCCCTTGTATTGGGCACAAAGGTGCGTCGCTGCGGTTGCGACAAAAATGCAGTTTCAAACCGCGTTCGAAATTCGGCCTGATATTGACTGCGGACATCGCCGTCACCAATGACCTGCACATGTTCATTCAAACGGCGTTTCAGGCCAGCGCGCGCTTCTGGCGTTGTCAGCGGCTCTGCGTTTAATTCATGCCGCCACAGCCGGTCGACCAGATGTTCGGGCTTTTCCAACAGCGCATCCATCGCGCGTTTACCCCCTGTTTTAATCAGGTCGTCAGGATCTTGCCCCACAGGCAGTGTCAGGAACTTCAGCGAACGCGAAGGGCCAAGCGCTGGCATCGCCCGGCCAATTGCCCGAACAGACGCTTTCTGGCCCGCATTATCGCCGTCGAAACATAATGTTGGGGCATCGGTTAGCCGCCACAGCCGTTCAAGCTGATGTTCGGTCAGCGCCGTACCAAGCGGGGCCACGACATCCCCTATCCCCGCCTGCGCCAGCGCGATGACGTCCATATAGCCTTCAACCACGATCACGCGGTTTGTCTTGCGGCTGTCTGGCCCCGCGCGGTCAAGATTGTAAAGCGTGCGGCCTTTGTCGAACAGTGGCGTGTCAGGGGAGTTGAGATATTTGGGTTCTCCCACACCCAGGATACGCCCGCCAAATGCGATTACGCGCCCACGCGCGTCGCGGATCGGGATCATCAAGCGCCCCCTGAAACGATCATAAGGCTCCTTATCTTCAACCGAGATCAACAGGCCTGCCTCAATCAGTTTTTCGTCGCCAAAGCGAGAGAGCGCCGCTTTTAACTGGCCGCGCGAATCCGGCGCATAGCCCATGCCAAATGCCTTGATTGTGGCCGCGCTTATCCCACGATTTTTGAGATAAGAGCGCGCATTCGCGCCGTCCGCACCTTCTAATTGTGCCACAAACCAGTCGGCTGCTGCTGTCATGACGTCAAAAAGTGCGTTGCCGCGTTCGGCCTTTTCGGCGGCACGCGGGTCCGCTGCAGGAACCTCCATCCCAGCCGCCGCCGCGAGTTCCTTGACAGCGTCCATGAACGGCAAACCACGCTGATCGGTCATCCAGCGGATGGCATCGCCGTGCGCGGAACAGCCAAAACAATGGTAAAAGCCCTTGTCATCATTGATCGTGAAGCTGGGCGTTTTTTCGTTATGAAACGGGCAACAGGCTTTATATTCACGCCCTGCCTTGGTGACCTTGATTGTGCGACCAATCAGCGTCGACAACAGTGTCCGCGCGCGGAGTTCATCAAGAAAGGCAGGGGAGAGGCTCATGCAATTAGGAAAGCGCGGCCTTCACCAACCCGCTGGCTTTGCTCATATCCAGACTTGAGGCGTGGCGTTCTTTGAGCACAGCCATGACCTTACCCATATCCTTCACACTTTCCGCGCCGATTTCGGCCTTAATACCTTCGATGAGCGCTGTTGTTTCCGCTTCGCTTAATTGAGCGGGAAGAAAGCGTTCGATCACGACAACCTCTGCGGCTTCATTCGCGGCAAGTTCTGGGCGACCGCCTTTTTCAAACATTTCAATCGATTCGCGGCGCTGCTTGACCATTTTCTGCAACACTTCGACGACCAAAGTATCGTCATCAGCCGGTGATTTTCCTGTGCGTGCTTCAATATCGCGGTTCTTGACCGCAGCTTCAATCAGCCGCGTTGTGTCGCGCGTTACCGTGTCTCCGGCCTTCATAGCAGTAATCTGCGCGGCCTTAATATCGTCGCGAATCATAGTATCTCTCGGTTCTGAAATGGAAAGATTGGCTTTAGCGCAAAGATTCCCAATTTGATAGATTGACCCTGCGGAACAGCGTCTCTATCGACTTTCGCTTAACGACATCGTCACAACCCCATTACGGAGCGACCCCATCATGGCCGAACCCACCACTACGCGCGCGCCTTCCGGAGCGACAGGTGTATTGGTTTTAAGGTCTGGCGAAGTGGTGTGGGGCAGGGGCTTTGGCGCAGAGGGTGCTGTGGTTGGCGAAGTGTGTTTCAACACCGCAATGACCGGGTATCAGGAAGTGATGACAGACCCCAGCTATGCCGGGCAAATCATTGGCTTCACCTTTCCCCATATCGGCAATGTCGGGACCAATCCCGAAGATATTGAGGCGATCAACCCCCATGCACTGGGTGCGATTGTGCGTGAGGATGTGACCGCGCCGTCGAATTTCCGCAGCACAGGTGGGTTTGACACGTGGATGAAGGCCAACGGTCGCGTTGGGCTGTCGGGTGTTGATACCCGCGCGCTGACACGGCTGATCCGGCGGGCTGGGGCACCAAACGGCGTAATTGCGCACAATGCCGCCGGCCAATTTGACGTCGCTGCACTGCTTGCGCAGGCAAAGGCATGGCCGGGGCTAGAGGGGATGGACCTCGCGCAGCATGTAACGACGCTGCAATCCTATGGGTGGCGTGAAGGGCTTTGGTCGCTTTCACAAGTTGACGAAAGTGCCGCGCAAGCGGGTAAACGCCCAAAGGTCGTTGCCGTGGATTATGGCATTAAACACAATATCTTACGAAATTTAGTTGATGTTGGGTGTGAGGTAACGGTCGTCCCCGCAACTGCAACCTTTGACGACATCATGACGCACGCCCCCGACGGTCTGTTCCTGTCCAACGGACCAGGTGACCCCGCCGCGACAGGCGCATACGCCGTGCCCGTGATCCAACAGTGGCTCGCGACCGGAAAACCGCTGTTCGGCATCTGCCTAGGCCACCAAATGCTGGGGCTTGCTGTTGGCGCAAAGACGGTAAAGATGCACCAAGGCCACCGCGGCGCGAACCATCCGGTCAAACGGCTTTTGGATGGGGCCGTGGAGATCACCAGCATGAACCACGGTTTCGCAGTGGATGTGGAAACGTTGCCAGCGAACGCGCGGGCGACGCATGTGTCGCTGTTCGACGGGAGCAACTGCGGTTTTGAGCTGACCGATGCGCCCGCATTTTCGGTGCAATATCACCCTGAGGCTTCGCCTGGGCCGATGGACAGCCACTACCTGTTTGAACGGTTTGCGGGGATGATGGGGTGAGGTGGTTTAAGATTATATTATTATTCTTATTGCCCCTGCTCGCTGCTTGTGCAGGTAAGAATCCTGCATCCATAGACGCACAAATTGCAAATATTTTAGAACTTTGTGGGGCAACTCACATTGAAGTCAGCATTATAAGTGGTTCCAAGAATAAATATGTTATTTCCGCCTCGTCAGCACCAGATTTCGAAGAACTTGGATGCGTTTTGAATGGTCTCAAGCTATTAAATTTGAGAATTGGCTTTTTGAGTAGTTCCGCTAACGAGCAATCGGAAAAATAATTGCCCAACCCCACCATCTCCCCCAAATCGCCCATCGATACAGGCCCGGCTTCCCTCGCCCCCTTTAGGGAGAGGGCTTTTAGGGGTGTGTGCATAGGTGACAGGGGCGCTCCCAATAGCCCCCTCTCCCTTGGGGGAGAGGGTTGGGGTGAGGGGGTTACTGTGGTTTGGCTTTATGCTCTGATGCTTTGGTTCACCCTCATCCAACTTCGACTAGGCAACATGTTGCCAAGTCTTCATATCCTTCTCCCTATAGGGAGAAGGGGGTTGGTGGGTCACTCGGGCCTATTCCTAGCGATCAATAATTCGTGTCGGATCGCCTCAAGCACACCATGTAGATTGTCATTCACCTCGCTGTTCCAAAATCGGATCACGCGAAATCCAAACGCTTCAAGCACCGCTGTGCGCGCAGCATCTTCTTCGGTCATTTCAGCATGTTGACTTCCATCAAGTTCAATCGCCAGTTTTGCCGTGCGGCAGGCGAAGTCAGCAATGTGCGGGCCAATTGGGAATTGGAAAACGAATTTCTCGCCCTCGATCTGCCTGTTGCGTATCCTCTGCCAGAGCTTGTCTTCAACGTCCGTCCGATTGCGGCGAAGTATCCGCGCGACGGGGGTAAGGCGATTTGTGGTCATAAGGTTAGGCCCTTGCCTCCCAAGGATTTATCAACCTCACCCCAGTCCATGCAAAATCCTTTACATTCCGCGTCGCCACTGGGCAGTTATGCGCAAGGCCTTGTGCCGCAAGCTGGATGTCGAGCAGTTTCGTTTCCTGCTTTTGCATTTTTCTCTGAACAACCAAGCTGCCGAAGATATGGGCCGCAGTTTGATCAAAAGGGAGTGTCCGCTCAAAATAGGCAGTTTCAATATCTGCCAGCCACTGTTCGAGGTCGGCACGCTTTGACAAAGCCTTTGGATTTTCGATTCCCATCCGTATCTCTGCAATCACAATTGCTGAAAGCCAGATTTCAGGGACATTTTCGGCAATCCACCCGCAGACATTCGGATACTGGAGAGGGCGATTCAATGCGCTCCAGACATTGGTGTCGAGTAATATCACAATTCCGGAAACTCAATGTCTTCGGCTTCGCGCGGGGGCACTTCCAACTCAGCGCCGTTGGCAACCATGATCAGATGCGCAACCAGTTCTTTACCGGACATCGCCCGCAATCGCGCCGCGCGGTCGTCGATGGCTGGACCATAGGTGCGCTTGAGCAACGCTCGAAGTTCGGCTTCGAGCGACCGGCCATTTCCTGCTGCCACCAACCGTGCGCCGTGTTTGACCGCGTCGTCCACGTTGCGAATAGTAACGTTGCCCATACCAAATCCCCTCTGATGTCAATGCAATCAATGTATGCAATGAAAGCACTTTAGTCAAATGCCCAAACGCACAGATATTCACTCCATCCTCGTCATTGGCGCTGGTCCGATCATCATCGGGCAGGCGTGTGAGTTCGATTATTCGGGCACGCAGGCGATTAAGGCGCTGAAAGAGGAGGGGTACCGCATCATCCTCGTCAATTCGAACCCCGCGACGATCATGACTGATCCCGAACTGGCTGATGCCACCTATATTGAGCCGATCACGCCGGAGATTGTCGCCAAAATCATTGCCGCCGAACGCGCAAAATTTCCTGATGAGAAAATGGCTTTGCTCCCCACGATGGGCGGGCAGACCGCGCTGAATACGGCGCTGGCGCTGTTCAATGATGGCACGCTCGCACAATACAGCGTTGAAATGATCGGCGCAGATGCCGAAGCGATTGATAAGGCCGAAGACCGGATCAAATTCCGCGACGCCATGACCAAGATTGGGCTTGAATCCGCGCGGTCCGGCATCGCGCATTCGGTTGAAGACGCGCTGACCGTGCTTGAACGCACCGGATTGCCCTCCATCATCCGGCCCAGCTTCACAATGGGCGGCACGGGCGGCGGAGTGGCGTATAACCGCGCTGAATTTATCGAAATCGTGACCGGCGGGCTGGATGCATCACCCACGACCGAGGTTCTGATCGAGGAATCGCTGATTGGCTGGAAAGAATATGAAATGGAGGTCGTGCGCGACCGCAATGACAATTGCATCATCGTCTGTTCGATTGAAAATATTGATCCCATGGGCGTGCATACCGGCGACAGCATCACTGTTGCGCCTGCGCTGACGCTGACCGATAAAGAATATCAAATCATGCGCAATGCCAGTATCGCCTGCTTGCGTGAAATCGGTGTTGAAACAGGCGGTTCAAACGTACAGTTCGCAGTCAATCCCGCCGATGGCCGCTTGATAGTGATTGAAATGAACCCGCGTGTTTCGCGTTCATCGGCGCTGGCGTCAAAGGCCACCGGCTTTCCAATCGCTAAGGTCGCGGCGAAGCTGGCGGTGGGGTATACG
>JAYUPB010000012.1:0-47889 GCA_043760405.1 Sphingomonadales bacterium | reverse complement strand
GGCTATTATGTGAACCTTGGCATCGGCATCCCGACCTTAGTCGCCAACCATATTCCGGCGGGCGTCGAGGTGACGTTGCAATCCGAAAATGGCATGCTGGGCATCGGGCCGTTTCCATTTGCGGGGGAAGAAGACCCCGACCTTATCAACGCAGGCAAGCAAACGATCAGCGAACTTCCGCAGTCCGCCTATTTCGACAGTGCGGCGAGTTTTGCGATGATCCGCGGCGGACACATCGACCTGACTGTGCTTGGCGCAATGGAAGTGGCCGAAAACGGAGACATTGCGAACTGGATGGTGCCAGGCAAAATGATCAAGGGCATGGGCGGCGCGATGGATTTGGTGGCGGGCGTCAAGAAGATCATCGTCGTGATGGAACATTCTGCAAAGGACGGCAGTCCTAAGTTTATCCCGGCTTGCACCCTTCCTCTTACTGGCAAAAATGTTGTTGATATGGTGATCACCGACCTCGCGGTGTTCGCGCGGCCCGACCATGTGTCGCAGTTCAAGCTGATCGAAATGGCGCCCGGTGTGACGGCGGACGAGATTGCAGCTAAGACGACAGCGCATTATGACTGACATGCTCCAAAAACGAAGCCGTTGGCTGGGTCGCTACATCATCGCGGTTTCAATCATCCATACCCTGTTTGGAATCATTGTTTTTTTTGATGTCGGAAAACACATTATGGCAGACGGTGTGTTTAATGCTATCGGCGAAAACCCGATGCGCGGCGCTGTTGCATGGTTCATACTGGCTGGATTTTTCATGACTGCGTTAGGATGGGCAATCGATCTGTTGGAAAAAGTCAGCCCACCTCTGAATTTGTCATCTTTGGGCTGGGGGCTTCTCCTTATTAGCACTCTTGGGATTATTTTGATGCCTGAATCCGGTTTTTGGTTATTTTTGGTTCCAGCTATATGGATGGTCGCAAAACGCTCAGGCGGTTCATTGAAATCATGACTGAAGCGCGTATCAATTACTGTCTGATCTTGGCGGGATGTGGCAGTATCATCGCGGCGATTTTGCACCTTGCGATCATTATTGGTGGACCCGATTGGTACCGCTTTTTTGGTGCGGGCGAAGGCATAGCGCGGATGGCCGAACGTGGCCTGTGGACACCAGTCATTTTTACTGTGGGCATTGCCGCAGTGTTGATGACATGGGCTGCTTATGCCTTTTCCGGCGCTGGGATTATTAGGCAACTTCCCTTCACACGCACCGCACTCATTTTGATCAGCCTCGTGCTCATACTGCGCGCACTTGCTTATTTTGCGCGGGGTGCATGGCGGCCAGATTTGTCGCACGGCTTTATGCTATGGTCGTCATTGATCGTGTTCATTCTTGGTCTGTGTTTTGCAATCGGCACTTGGAAGGCTTGGACCTAGGGTCAGGGCTTCTAAAGACGGACACGTTAGGCAAAGATTAAAGAGTGGGGTGATATTGAACACTCATATGGCGCGCCTAGACAATAGCCCGATACGCACTGCGAAAGCGAACGTGAACCGCTGGTTTACAAAGACACCACTGGGCACCGCATTTCTGCCCGGGAATGGCAGTGCGCTTCCAATAAGCGAAGATATGGCTTTGGGTATCAGGGCTGGTGCCGAGGAGTTTATCGCTCAATCATATGCAAATTTGCAAAAGCGCATGGCGATTCACGCTGCTGTCATCGTTGGGATCGTTATCAGCATTCAGTATATCAAAGCCGGGTTAAAACCACCGCTCAACGAAATCTTGTTTTACCTGTCCTATGGTTTGTACACAGTGCACGGGCTTGCGCTGCTTCATGACGCTTGGAAATGGGAAAAATCGGTGATGAATTTGCGCGATGCAGTCGCGCATGCGCTCATTGCAAAAGTGCCCTTGCCGCCGACGTTGGCCGGAAAGCAAGCCGTTGCTGAACCCAATTACCGGCTGCTTGGCGGGATTACTTTTACGATTATGGGTTTTTTCATGCTGCTCAAGGGCGTCACTCTGCCAGCTTTCGTTTCGCCGTGGATCCCCGCAATTGCAGCGGGTTTGGTCGTCGGGATTTTGGCATGGATCGTCGGCTTTACGTGGTTACAGCGTGTTGGTGCTCTTGCGTCCAAAGACGGGCCGCGTAGAAGCTAAATTTGGCGCAGGCGGCTGGTGAGCGTCCGGCTCTGCCTTACTTGCCAGATAACGCGCAATGGCTGCATCGGCATCGAAGGTAACCTCTGTTGCTTCAGTAAGCTTGTCTTCAGCTTTCGTTGGTGCACGAAGTTTCGTAATGTTATAGGCAAATCCGCCAAGCCCTAAAACGATAAAAATGGCACCCATAATATGGAACGAGTAATGACCGATGGACTCGTTTCCGAACAACGGCAAATCTCCTAGAGACATGCCATACCACAACAGCCCGCCGCCCCAGATCAGGATGAGCGAAGACTTGAGGCTAGCCAGCAAAAATGCGATGATCCAAGGTGGGCGATAATCGTTCATGACCCTGTGGTGACATAAAATTATTAAAATTTTGGAAAAACAGTGACATCTGGTGGAGGTGTGGTTGGTATCAGACCCCGCGCACAGATGCTTGCTAGCAGTAATATGACCATGCTTTCGTTGTAAAAACCAGAAGGACCAAAATGCCCTACACCTTGATTACCGCCAACCGGAATTATTCAAGCTGGAGCCTCCGCCCCTGGATTTTGATGAAGGCGCTGGGCATAGTGTTTGAGGACAGGCTTGAGCCGTTCACCGCACCTGAAAATTATGATGCGTTTCGGTCTTTTTCGCCCACTGGCCAAGTGCCCTGCCTGATCGATGGCACCAGAGCAATTTGGGATTCGATGGGGATTGCTCTTTACCTTGCGGAACGGCACGGCGGCGTCTGGCCAACTGACACGGCGGCGCGCGCATGGGCATTCTGCGCGGCATCGGAAATGCACGGCGGGTTTTCAGCACTCCGCGAACTTTGCACGATGAATGTCGGCGTCCGCGTTCACCCAAAACCGATGAGCGCGGCGCTTTTGCGCAACGTCGAACGGATCGCAGAATTGTGGGAAGAGGGCCTGACCCGCTTTGGCGGCCCGTTCCTAGCCGGGGAGAATTGCACCGCCGTTGATGCCTTTTACGCCCCCGTGGTTTTCCGCGTCCGCACTTACGGCTTGCAGGTTGGCCCCAAAGGGAAAGTCTGGGTCGAAACCATGCTTGCCCATCCCGCGATGCAACAATGGGAGGAAGAAGCCCTCGCCGAAAGCTGGCGCGAAGTGGGCCATGAAGAAGAACTGCGCGCGTGCGGCGATGTGATCGCAGATTACCGTCAGGCTTGATTGCGGCCCGCTTCTGGTTCTAAGGCCACCTCATGGCCAGCAAACCCCGCACACTTTACGAAAAAATTTGGGACGCACATGTTGTGGATCGCCGTGATGATGGCACGTGCCTGATCTTTATAGACCGGCATCTTGTCCATGAAGTGACCAGCCCGCAGGCGTTTGAGGCGTTGCGTGTCGCCGGGCGGGGTGTGCGGCGGCCTGATCTGACACTTGCGGTGCCGGATCATAATTTGCCCACGACGGCGCGCCTGAGTGCAGACGGAAAGCGTATCCCGATTGCCGACGTCGAAAGTGCTGCGCAATTGGCAGCGCTGGAGGCCAACGCCCCCGCCTTCGGCATCCGTTATATTGATGCGTCGGCTGCTGAACAGGGCATTGTCCATGTGGTTGGTCCTGAACAGGGCTTCTCCCTGCCCGGCACAACCATTGTCTGCGGCGACAGCCACACGGCATGTCACGGCGGCCTTGGGGCGCTGGCGTTCGGGATTGGGACGTCGGAGGTAGAACATGTGCTGGCCACCCAAACCCTGCTCCTCGCGCAGTCCAAAACAATGGAGGTTCGCGTTGAAGGCGAGCTTGGTTTTGGTGTGACGGCAAAGGATGTCATCCTTGAAATCACGGGCCGTATCGGCGCGGCTGGCGGCAATGGCCATGTCATCGAATATACCGGCTCTACAATCCGTGCGCTTTCGGTTGAAGGACGCCTGACGATCAGCAATATGGCAATTGAAGGTGGCGCCCGCGCTGGCCTGATTGCGCCAGACGATGTCACTTTTGCTTATTTGAAAGGCCGCCCGATGGCTCCCAAAGGTGCAGAGTGGGACGCCGCCGTCGCCTATTGGCGTACACTCGCCACCGATCCCGGCGCGACCTATGACAAGACCGTGCTGATCGACGCCGCGACCATTGCCCCTAACGTCACGTGGGGTACGTCACCAGAAGATGTTGTGCCTGTCACCGGCATCGTTCCCGATCCGATGAGTTTTGCCGATCCGTCGAAGCAGGAGGCCGCGCGTAAATCACTCGCTTATATGGGGTTGGAAGCAGGCACGCGGATGGTGGACGTGCCGGTTGAGAATATCTTCATCGGCAGTTGCACCAACAGCCGCATCGAAGACCTGCGCGCCGCCGCCGCTGTCCTCAAAGGGCGCAAAAAAGCCGCCAACATCAAATGGGCCATCGTTGTTCCGGGATCTGGCCTTGTGAAACGTCAGGCAGAGGCAGAAGGGCTTGACCGCATTTTCATCGACGCGGGCCTCGAATGGCGCGAACCGGGCTGTTCGGCGTGTCTGGGCATGAACCCCGACAAAGTGCCCGCCGGAGAACGCTGCGCCTCAACATCAAATCGCAACTTCGTGGGCCGCCAAGGCCCCGGCGCACGAACGCATCTGGTGTCCCCCGCAATGGCGGCAGCGGCAGCGGTAACCGGACGGCTGTGCGATGTGCGGGAATTGGTAGGTTGAAAGGCACGTGCCATTGCGGCGCAGTAACGATTATCTTGGCCGAAAAGCCTGATTATCTGTTTGATTGCAACTGTTCGTTGTGCTGTAAGTTAGGCGTCCTTTTGGGATATTTCGAGCCAAGTGATGTAGTGATAACCGGCACCATAAATTTCTACACCCGCCCTGATCGGGAGTTACCGACAGTCCGTGCCCATTTTTGCGGCGTCTGCGGTTGCACGACTCATTGGACTCCAACGGCACATATCCCACAAGACAGGATGGGCGTGAATATGCGGCTATTTGCAGAAGAAGAACTAACTGGGATTCCGTTGCATTTTCCAGATGGAAAAGGATGGAACGGTGATGGGCCATTTGTGATGCGACGGAACTCTGGAGTCTATTGAAACGCTAAACCCCTCAAACCAATTCCAACTGAACCCGTCGCCCCACAAGTGCCGCCGCGCGTTGCAGCGTTTCGATTGTTACATTGCCGTCACTGGGGTCAAGTACGCGGTTGATTTGGGTACGACTGGTTTTCATCAGCGCGGCGAGGGCAGTTTTGGAGATATTGCGATCCTTCATTGCCTCGGCAAGCTGCCATGCGACGACTTCCTTGATTGCCCTGGCCTGAAATTCAGCGAGAACGCCTTCGCCTTCAAGGAAGCTGTCTAGCGTTGAACCACGATATATATTGTCAACCATTTTGCACCTCTTTCTGTCGTTTGCGAGCAATTTCCATATCCAGCACAGGTGTGGCCTGTGTCTTTTTGATAAAAGCATGCAGCGCATAAAGTTCGCCACCGTAAAAGCAGAACAAAACCCGTGCAATTGTACCGCTGGGCAGCGACGTTCGCACTTCAAACAAGCTTTTGCCCAGTGGTCGCACCAACGGCATCCCAACCGGCCAGCGATACTGCACCCGCTGTAGATCGAGCCCAATCTCGCGCCGATTGGCAATTGGTAGGCCAAACAACCAATCCCGAACCGGCTCATTGCCTGACAAAGTCCGATAGAAAACCAGTTCGATCTTACTTGTCGCATCCATATAGTCTCTATGTACCATATATGGTTCATTTGTCAAATTCATATTGCGGGCCGCGCGTGAATTACCCCTTGCAACCTTTGACAAAAAGCTTGCAAAGGCGGCTCATGCGCACGGCACTGACGTTTTAGGAGATTGATTTGACCCCCGTCACCGCGATCCACGGCAAAGCCTATCCCTTTGGCCGGAAGAATATCGATACCGATGTCATCATCGCCGCGGCGTGGTTGAAAACCATCAGTCGTGCGGGGTTGGGCAAGGGGGCTTTTGAAAGCATCCGCGCTGAGGACGGTAATGTGTTTGATGACCCTGCTTACGCCTGCGCGCCGATCCTGATTGCGGGGGATAATTTTGGCTGTGGCTCCAGCCGTGAACATGCCGCTTGGGCGCTGCTCGATATGGGCATTACCGCTGTGATTGCGCCGTCTTTTTCCGACATATTCTCGTCCAACGCATTCAAGAACGGCATCCTGACAGTTGTGCTACCGCAGGCGGCGATTGACCGTTTGATAGAGGTCGCAAAAACCGACCCGATTGACATCGATTTGGAAACACAATCGGTCACAACCCGGTTTCAGGACCGTTTTTCATTCGATATTGATCCGTTTCGCAAACAATGCCTGATCGAAGGACTCGACGAAGTGGGTCTAACGCTGGCAATGGATAATAAAATAAGCGCATATGAAACAAAGGCTGGGGCGGCGTGGCCCTGGCAAGCAGGAGCAGTTGCATGAAGGCCCTATTATCCAAAGCCGTAGGCGGTCCCGACACACTTGTACTAGAAGAGATTGCTGATCCTGTCGCCGGTCCGGGCGAATTGCTGATCGCGGTTAAGGCCTGTTCAGTTAATTATCCTGATGTCCTGATCATTGAGGACCGCTATCAATTCAAACCGACTCGTCCTTTTTCGCCCGGCAGCGAAATTGCGGGTGTTATCGAAGCCATTGGCGAAGGCGTGACAGGATGGAATGTCGGGGACCGCGTTGTCGCGACCACAGGTTCAGGAGGGATGGTCGAAAAAATTACGATCCCAGCCGCTTCTGCTTTCGCATTGCCCACAGAACGCAGCTTTGAAGAAGGGTCTGCCCTGCTCCTGACCTACGGCACGTCGATCCACGCGTTGCTTGATCGCGGAAAATTGAAAGAAGGCGAAACCCTTCTCATCCTCGGCGCAGCTGGCGGCGTTGGCATGGCCGCAATTGAACTTGGTGTGGCATTTGGTGCGCGCGTGGTTGCAGCTGTCTCAACACAAGAAAAGGCCGACGCGGCAAAGGCGGCGGGCGCGCATGACACAATTCTTTATGGCACCGCGCCATTTGACAAAGAACAGTCAAAGGCACTCGCCGATGCATTTAAGGCGGTCCTTGGCCCCAAGGGCGCAGACGTGATTTACGATGCGGTCGGCGGGGATTATTGCGAACCCGCACTACGGTCAATTGCGTGGGAAGGCCGCTATCTCGTGGTTGGATTTCCAGCAGGCATCCCCAAATTGCCGCTGAACCTGACACTGCTAAAAAGCTGCGATGTCTGCGGCGTATTCTGGGGGGCCTTTGCCGCGCGTGATCCAGAGGCGAACCGCGCGCACATCACGCGCTTGTTCCGACTGTGGCAAAAAGGGCAAATTGCGCCGCGCGTGACAGAGGTTTTCCCCTTTGAACGCGGCGGCGATGCCATTGCCAAAATGGGCGGACGCGGCGCAATTGGCAAACTTGTGGTGAAAATTGCAGAGTGATCCGCGCGGTTGCCGTTGCGCAGACGCGCGGTAACGCCTATCTATAAATGCGTAATGTTAAGTGAAAAGGATCTGTCATGACCACCTTTGATGACCGCGAACGCGCGTTCGAAACCAACTACGCACGCGAGGAGGAAATGGCCTTTCGCATCACCGCGCGCCGCAATAAATTGGTTGGACAATGGGCCGCTGAAAAAATGGGGCTAACGCCTGAGGAAACCGACAGCTATGCCAAAAGCGTGGTTCAGGCAGATTTCGAAGAAGCCGGTGACGAGGACGTTATCCGCAAGCTGATGGGTGATTTGATCGCGGCGGGTGTTCACACCGACGATGATGAAATCCGTACCGCGCTTGCCGCCAAGGCCATCGAAGCACGCCGTCAATTGATGGAAGCACAATAACATCATGGCGATGGCAGCCGATGAAATTGAAACAATGATCCGTGCGGCCATTCCCGATGCAGTGGTCACAATCACCGACCTTGCGGGTGACGGCGATCATTATGCGGCAAAGGTGACCAGTGCGACCTTTCAGGGGCTCCCCCGTATCAAACAACATCAGGCGGTTTATGCCGCACTTGGTGGTAAAATGGGCGGTGTTTTGCACGCCCTGCAACTGACCACCGCTGTATCCGAATAAGGAAACATACTATGTCCGTCACCCAAGCCCGTATCGCTAGCATCGTTGGTAGCAATGAAGTTCTGCTGTTTATGAAGGGCACGCCCTTGTTCCCGCAGTGCGGTTTTTCAAGCAAGGCCATTGCGATCCTCGACCATATCGGTGTCGCTTATGAAACGCTTGACGTTTTGCAAGACCCCGAAGTGCGCGGCGGCATCAAGGAATTTTCCGATTGGCCAACGATCCCCCAGCTTTATGTGAAGGGTGAATTCATCGGTGGGTCCGACATTATGATGGAAATGTTTGAAGCGGGCGAATTGACCCAGCTGATGGACGAACAAGGCGTCGCCCGCGCGGTTTAATCTCTATCTGTGCTAAGGCTCCCGGGTGAGGGTGGGTCGGTGCGAGACCAGGGAAGCAACCGACCCACCTCTCTGAAGCGTGAAACGCTCGGGGGAACAACTTATACTATGCAGTGCCCGTGCCAGTTTTTGCCAAATGCAGTTTCCTGCGGGTCATAATGGTTACCCGAAATTAACGTGTTGGGATGTGTGTAAAAAATCCTGACAGTTGCAGTTGCCGCGTACCAACGCCACATAGCGCTTATGAACGTGCCGGACCTTTCCAACGAACCTTACGCCATTGCTGAGCAAATAAGCCCGCTGGTCCGCCGCGTGCTTGCGCGCAATGCGTCGCCGTTCAGTTATACGGGCACCCAGACCTATATTGTCGGGCACGGCGACGTGGCGGTGATCGACCCCGGACCACTGGGGGATGATCCGGCTCATGTCGGCGAACTCATCCGTTTGCTGAGCGACGAAACCATCACCGCAATCATGTGCACCCACACCCACCGCGATCATTCTCCGGCCGCAACCCCCCTGTCCGCTGCGACGGGGGCGCCGGTCACCGGGTGCGCCCCATTGGTGCTCCATGATGATGGCCCGCGCGCCGATGCGGGCTTTGATCCCACTTATGCCCCCGACCGCGTGCTGGCCGACGGCGACACGGTGAAGGGGACCGGCTGGACGCTGACCGCTGTGCACACGCCGGGGCATACGTCCAACCATCTCTGCTTTGCGCTGGCGGAAGAAAAGGCTTTGTTCAGCGGGGATCATATCATGGGCTGGTCAACCACTGTCGTATCCCCGCCTGACGGGGACATGGCCGATTATATGCGCAGCCTGCAGTTGCTGATTGACCGCGATGATGCCATTTATTACCCCGCGCACGGCAAGCCGGTGGACACGCCGCAACGCCTCGCGCGCGGTATGATGGGCCACCGTAAGCAGCGTGAAGGGCAGATTTTGCGCCTGATCGAACGCGGTATTGGCCATATTCCTGACATGGTGTTTGAGATGTACAAGGGCATCGACCCAAGATTGCACGGTGCGGCAGGGCGGTCAGTGCTTGCGCATCTGATTGACCTTGAAACGCGGAATCGCGTGGTTGCGGACGGCGGGTTATGGCGGATCACAAAACACCGTTTACCCTGAGCCCGTCGAAGGGCATTTCATTCTTCTTTTGAGAGTGGCAAAGAAGAGATAGGCTTCGACAAGCTCAGCACAAACGGTTTCTGAGAGTATATCATTATGAACGCACCAAACACATCCCTCCACGGCATCGACATCGTCACCGAAATCAAGCGCCTGAAAAAGGAACGCAACGCCGTTATCCTCGCGCATTATTATCAGCGGCCTGAATTGCAGGACATTGCCGATTATGTCGGGGACTCGCTTGAACTGTCGAAGAAAGCCGCCGCGACGGACGCCGATGTGATTGCATTTTGCGGGGTCAAATTCATGGCGGATACGGCGAAAATCTTGTCACCACAGAAAATTGTCGTGCTGCCTGATCTGGATGCAGGATGCAGCCTTGAGGATTCATGCCCGCCCGACAAATTTAAGGCGTTCCGCGACGCGCATCCAGATCACATCGCAATCACCTACATCAACTGTTCTACGGAAGTGAAAGCGCTGTCGGACATCATCGTTACGAGCAGCTCAGCCGAAAAAATTCTGTCGCAAATTCCGCTGGACCAGAAAATTATCTTTGGCCCTGACAAACATCTCGGCGGCTATATCGCCCGCAAAACCGGGCGCGATATGCTGCTGTGGCCCGGCGTTTGCATCGTCCATGAAGCATTTAGCGAAACCGAACTCATCAAGCTCAAGGCCAAGCACCCAGATGCCCCCGTCGCAGCGCACCCCGAATGCCCGCCACACATCATCGACCATGCAGACTATGTCGGATCCACCAGCGGCATTTTACAATATGCCAAGGATATGCCCGGACAAACCCTGATCGTGGCGACAGAACCCCACATCATTCACCAGATGGAACTGGCAATCCCGCACAAACTCTTCATCGGCGCACCCGGCGCGGACGGCAATTGCAACTGCAACATCTGCCCCTACATGGCGCTCAACACGATGGAAAAGCTGTACGTCGCGCTTAGGGATTTGGAACCACGGATCGAGATTGAAGAAGGGTTACGGCTGGCGGCCAAGAAGAGCTTGGACCGGATGCTGGAGATGGCGGCGGGGTGATTGAGGTTGGGAGGACGGCGTAAAGAGCGTGCCACCATCATCGTGAATCGTCATTGCGAGGAGCGGAGCGACGTGGCAATCTAGGCTATGCACCGCTTCCCACAGGATTGCCGCGCTGCGCTCGCAATGACGGGTGACGGATTGATATGCTGGCAAACTGACACAGACTATTCAGGTTGGATAACATCAATCCCATTCAACCGCGCAATGTCGATCAAATCTGTATCATGTGCCACAAGTGTCAGCCCCAGCCGCTGACACGTCGCAAGATGGATAGCATCGGCGGTCATCAATCTGGGCATTGGCTTCCGAACGAATTGCCCGGCAACACGGACATCTGAAGGGATCACTTCAACTGGCCTCGCGACTTCGAAACGCCACCTGTCAAAATCACTGAGTTTGTCGCCCGCCTCCTCAGGCGTCAGTTGCTTCATCCTCACCAGTCTCGAAATCGCTGAACCAAATTCAGCAACCGCGAGATCGCCAATGAACATCGGTTGCCTGACGCGCATGATCCAATCATCCAGTCTAGCGGTCTGTGGCTCTTCAATGTGCAAGGGCACAAGGATGCTGGTGTCGAGATAGAAGCTCAATAGAGGCTATCTTCACGCTCAAGTCGAAGCAGTTCTGTCGACGAGATCGAAATTTTGGGCCTCGCAATACGGCGTTTTTTCAGCCATTCATGCGCAGCGGATACGGCAACAGGGTCAGGGCGAATTTCCCGCACGACTGACAGCTCCACCGTTGGTTTTCCGTGGCGCGTAATCACGACCTCTTCCCCCGCCAACGCCTTATCGATCAGGCTTGAGAGCTTATCCTTGGTGGTAGCGACGCTATAATTGGGCATGGCGCATTTCCTTTATGGCCATACTTATAGCCATAATTGTCCCGATTGTCGAGATGAAATTAAATCGCTACCACCCTCCCCATGAGCTTCACCCTCCCCCAATTTGATCTGCCCGCGTTCATCGCCGCCACACTTGCCGAAGACCTTGGTCCGTCCAACCGCGACGTAACCTCTGAATCCGTCATCCCTGCCGGTGCCCGCTTTTCAGGGACGATGGACAGCCGCGATGCGATTGTTGTTGCGGGGCTGCCCCTTGCTGCGGCATTCTTTGCGCATCTTGATCCGACAATGGAGATTGAGATTTTGGCAGAGGACGGCGCGTCCGTGCCCAAGGGGTCGGACCTGATGCGCCTGTCGGGCAATGCCCGCGCGATGTTGACGGCGGAGCGGTCCGCCCTCAACACAGTTCAGCACCTGTCCGGCATTGCCACAATGACGCGCGCCTATGTGGCGGCAATTTCAGGCACGGGCTGCACGCTGTTGGACACGCGCAAAACCATCCCCGGTCTGCGCGTGCTCGAAAAATATGCCACGCGGATGGGCGGCGCGACCAACCACCGGATGGGTCTCTGGGACGCGGCGATGATCAAGGACAATCATGTCGCCGTCGCTGGCGGCGTGGCTGAGGCGGTGCGGCGCGCGCGTGCGGCCGGGGTTGAACGCATCATCCTGGAAGTAGACCGAATCGCGCAGATTGAGCCGGGGATCGCCGCAGGGGCAACCCATCTCTTGCTCGACAATATGGACGCGGCAATGCTGCGCGAGGCCGTGGCGCTGGTCGCCGGACGTGTCCAGACCGAAGCGTCTGGCGGCGTCACCCTCGACACGATCCGCGCCAAAGCAGAAACGGGTGTCACATTCATCTCGGTCGGGCGGCTCACCCAATCGGCCCCAGCGGCGGATATTGGATTGGATTTTTCAGCACGCTGATTGCTCCCAATCTCTAAATCTGCCAAAGGCAAAATCATGGCTAAATTTACACCTTTTCGCTGGGATGATCCCTTCAACCTCGACGCACAATTGACCGATGATGAGCGGATGATCGCGCAAGCGGCAGAGGCTTATGCCCAAGATAAATTGCTGCCCCGTGTCGTCAGCGCGACATTAGAGGAACGTTTCGACCGAGAGATTATGACCGAACTCGGCGCGCTCGGGCTGCTCGGCGCAACCATAGAAGGCTATGGCTGTGCGGGCGTGTCCCACGTTGCCTACGGGCTGATCAGCCGCGCGGTCGAACGCGTTGATTCGGGATACCGGTCGGCAATGTCGGTGCAATCGAGCCTCGTCATGCATCCCATCCATGCTTACGGTACAGAAGAACAGCGCCAGAAATATCTGCCGCGCCTTGCAACGGGTGAAATCATCGGCTGTTTTGGCCTGACCGAACCTGATGCCGGGTCCGACCCCGCGAGCATGAAAACCCGCGCAAAGGCTGTGCCAGGGGGATATAGCATCAGCGGTTCCAAAATGTGGATCACCAATTCCCCCATTGCTGACATTGCGGTCGTGTGGGCAAAGGATGATGGCGGCATCATTCGCGGCTTCATCCTCGAACGCGCGATGAAGGGCTTTTCGACGCCGAAAATCGAAGGAAAGATGAGCCTGCGCGCCTCGATCACCGGTGAAATTGTAATGGATGAAGTCTTTGTCCCCGAAGAAAATCTGCTGCCAAATGCGCAAGGATTGGGCGGCCCGTTTGGCTGCCTCAACAAAGCACGCTACGGCATTGCGTGGGGCGTGATGGGCGCGGCGGAGGACTGTTTTGCCCGCGCTCGGCAATATCAGCTGGACCGTAAACAGTTCGGACGCCCCCTTGCCGCGAACCAGATCCCACAGCTTAAAATGGCCAACATGCAAACCGAAATTGCATTGGGGCTTCAGGCGGCTCTTGCGGTCGGGCGCGCGATTGATGCGGACGCTTGGGCGCCCGAAATGGTCAGCCTGATCAAGCGCAACAATTGCGGTAAGGCACTCGATATTGCCCGCGTCGCCCGCGATATGCACGGTGGCAACGGCATTGCGGCGGAATATCATGTCATCCGCCACGCGATCAACCTTGAAACGGTCAACACTTACGAAGGCACGCATGACGTTCATGCGCTAATTCTGGGTCGCGCGATTACAGGCATTCAGGCCTTTTCGTGACGAAAGCCCTGTCCGGCATGCGCGTCCTCGATCTCTCACGCGTTCTCGCAGGACCGTGGGCGACACAGATGCTGGGCGATTTGGGGGCGGAGATTATCAAGGTCGAACAGCCCGGCAAGGGTGATGACACACGCAGCTGGGGACCGCCGTGGCACGGAGACGGAGATCAGAAGCTTTCGGCCTATTATCTGTCCACCAATCGGAACAAACAAAGCGTTACAATTGACATGGCCAAACCAGCGGGCCAACAGCTGATCCGCAGCCTTGCCGCTCAGTCCGATGTGCTGGTTGAAAATTTCAAATTGGGCGGTCTTGCAAAATACGGGCTTGATTATGACAGTCTGAAAGCGGCCAATCCGCGCCTGATTTACTGTTCGATCACCGGCTTTGGTCAGGACGGCCCCCGCGCGGCTCAGCCCGGTTATGACTTCATGATCCAAGGCCTGTCTGGCATGATGAGCGTGACGGGCGACCCGTCCAACGAACCCCAGAAATCCGGTGTTGCTTATGCAGATGTCATGACCGGCCTGCACAGCGTGATTGCGATCCTTGCCGCGATCACCCAGCGCCATACTAGTGGGCGTGGCCAGCATATCGACATGGCCTTGTTCGATGTCGCCGTCTCAACGCTCGCCAATCAGGCGCTTAATTTTCTGGTGTCGGGCAAACCGCCGGTGCAATCTGGCAATGCCCATCCCAATGTCGTGCCCTATCAGGCGTTTGCAACATTGGACGGCCATTTGATCCTTGCGATTGGCAATGACAGTCAGTTTGCCCGGTTCGGGACGTTGGTCGGGCATCCCGCATGGGGCAGCGACCCGCGCTTCATCACCAACAGCGCACGCATTGCCAACCGATCCGAACTGAC
Source organism: Sphingomonadales bacterium (assembly GCA_043760405.1). GTDB lineage: Bacteria > Pseudomonadota > Alphaproteobacteria > Sphingomonadales > Sphingomonadaceae > Aquisediminimonas. Next base: position 33,349 of record JAYUPB010000012.1, on the reverse strand, counting down.
CCCGGAAATTGCGCGCATCATGGCAACGCGGACAACAGCGGACTGGGGTGTGGCGCTGGAGGCCGCAAGCATTCCGCACGGTCCGATCAACCGCATCGATCAAGCGCTTTCAGACCCGCAAGCAGTGCACCGTGAATTAGCGACAGATGCCGGTGGTCGGCCTGCAATCGCAAGCCCACTCCGATTGTCCGACAGCCCCACTGATGCAGGCACCGCGCCGCCGGTGCTTGGGTCCGATACAGAAGCGGTGTTGACGCAAATTTTAGGGTTGAACGCAGCAGAAATAGCACAGCTTCGCGCGATGAACGTGCTTTAGGAAATGCTGCCCGTTTGGTTCGAGCTTGTCGAGAACGGTCTCTGCTAGAAAAGTTCTTGACAAGCTCGAACCAAGCGGAGTGGGTCAGATATTGGGCATGTAAATCATAACGGGATATTGCAATACGACTTCATTAATTACCCCACCACCACCTGTTCAATCACCCCGAAAATCGGATGATGCTTGTCATCATCCATCCAGATGCGGACGCTGTCTCCCGCTTTCATAAACGGGGTTTCGGGCGCACCGCGCAGGATGGTTTCGACGGTGCGCACCTCGGCAAGGCAGGAATAGCCCAATCCACCTTCGCTGATTGGCTTACCTGCGCCGCCGTCCACACCGCGATTTGAGACGGTCCCCGAACCGATGATTGTGCCTGCGGATAGCGCGCGGGTTTTGGCTGCGTGCGCAATCAACTGACCAAAATCGAATGTCATATCGACGCCCGCATCAGCACGGCCAAGCGCCTTTCCGTTATAATCAACACAGAGAGCTCCGTGGAGTTTTGCATCGCTCCAGCGCGCGCCCAATCCTTCAGGCGTTACAAATACAGGTGAAAACGCGCTCGCGGGCTTGCTCTGCAAAAACCCGAACCCCTTGGCGAGTTCAGCGGGGATCAGATTGCGGAGCGATACATCATTGGTCAGGCCGACCAACCGGATAGTGCCTCGCGCATCCTCAGCTGATACGCCTTGCGGTACGTCACCCGTGACCACAACAACCTCAGCCTCCATATCGCAACCCCAGCTGTCATCGGCGAGCGCAATGGCATCGCGCGGGCCCAGAAAAGCGTCCGATCCGCCCTGATACATAAGGGGATCATGCCAAAAACTGTCGGGCATTTCGACGCCGCGTGCCTGCCGGACAAGTGCAACATGGTTCACATAGGCCGATCCATCCGCCCACTGATAGGCGCGCGGCAAGGGGGCTGCCGCATCGCGTTCATGGAACCGTTCCCGCGGGATAACACCGTGATTAAGGTCCGTACTCAACAATTCAAGTTTTGGCGCGAGCAAATCCCAATTATCCAGCACATCCTGAAGCGTCGTCGCAATGTGCCCCGCATATGCAAAATAGGCGAGGTCATTCGATACGACGACAAGGCGGCCATCACGTCCGCCTTTCAGACTGGCTAATTTCATCGGGTCGCTCTCCTGCGTTTCTTGGTTTGGGGTTCACTTGTGCAGCGATAACACGGCGGGTGCAAACCCTAACCCTCTTTGTGCAGCCAATCTGCGTGATGTGGCGCTTTCTTGGTCTGGCTCCATTCCTCAAGCATCAGCGGAGCCACGCGGCGCAGTTCGGCATATTGATCCGCTGTGCCAATGTTACAGGCCAGTTCCAGCCGGTGACCATTGGGGTCAAAGAAATAAATGGATTTGAAAATACCGTGATAGGTCGGCCCAAGCACATCAATGCCCTGCGCCTCGATATGCGCCTTTGCGGCCAATAATGTGTCCAAATCCGCAACCTCAAATGCCAAATGCTGGACCCAGGCTGGCGTGTTTGCATCCCGCCCCATTTCGGGCTGATTGGGCAATTCAAAAAAGGCGACCACATTGCCGCCACCGCAATCAAGGAAAACGTGCATATAAGGATCATAGTCGCCGGTGGAGGGTACATGATCCTCAGCAAAGGCCGTGGTATAGGTCATGCCCAACACGCGTTCATAAAATGCGACCGTTTCCTTGGCATCGCGGCAACGATAGGCGACGTGGTGGATGCGGTTCAATGCGAAGGGCGCGGTCATTTTGTCACCTCCAACGCGCCGCGTTCCATTTGGTCACGCTCCATTGATTTGAACAAGGCAGTGAAATTCCCTTCACCAAAGCCTTCATCCTTTTTGCGCTGGATGAATTCAAAGAATACGGGGCCAATCACGGGTTGCGAGAAAATTTGCAGCAACAAGCGCGGATCACCGTCCTCGGTTGATCCGTCGAGCAGGATGCCGCGATCCTGCAGCGCGTCCACCGGTTCACCGTGGCCGGGCAAACGGTCTTCAAGCATGTCATAATAGGTTGCGGACGGCGCTTTCATCAGCGGGGTTCCCCTCGCTTTAACGCGGTCAAGACAGGTCAGCAGATCATCACAGGAAAAGGCGATATGCTGAATCCCCTCACCGTTATAAGCGCGCAGATATTCGTCAATCTGGCCCCCGCCCGCTTTGCCTTCTTCATTCAAAGGAATGCGGATTTTACCGTCAGGCGCGGTCATCGCGCGGCTGGTAAGGCCAGTATATTCGCCCTTAATGTCGAAATAGCGGATTTCGCGAAAGTTAAAGATCCGCTCATAAAACTTCGCCCAATGGTCCATCCGGCCACCGTAAACATTGTGCGTCAAATGATCGATGATCTTAAACCCTGCGCCAACCGGGTTACGATCAACCCCGTCCACATAGTCAAAATCAATGTCATAGATTGACAGATTGTCACCGTAACGGTCGATCAGATAAATCATCGCGCCGCCAATCCCACGGATCGCGGGGATACGCAGCTCCATTGCCCCAGTGCGAGTTTCAACCGGCTCTGCTCCGCGCGCGATGGCCGCTTCATAAGCGTGCTTGGCGTTGCGCACGCGGAACCCCATACCGCAGGCCGAGGGTCCATGTTCAGACGCGAAGTAAGCGGCGGGTGATTTGGGCTCGTAATTGGCAATCAGGTTGATGTCGCCCTGCCGCCACAGGTCAACATCCTTTGATCGGTGACGCGCAATCCGTGTGAAGCCCATGTTTTCAAACACGGGTTCGAGCAACCCTTTTTCAGGCGCGCAGAATTCAATGAACTCAAACCCATCAAGGCCAAGGGGGTTTTCAAAGAGATCCGTCATTGATGCGACTCCATTCATATAGTTTCAATTGCAACTAAATATGAACCTGTTAAGAGTCAATCATGGCTGACCTGATCCTCGACCGTTTCATCCCTTACCGTTTGTCGGTGGCGTCCAACGCAGTGTCGGGCCGCATCTCACAAAGTTACCGCAAGCGGTTCGGACTGAAGATCGCGGAATGGCGGCTCATCGCCATTTTGGCAGAAGCCGAGCGGATGACACCTCAGGCGCTTGGCCAGACGACACGTATGGATAAAATCAGTGTCAGCCGCGCGGCGGCAGCGTTGATGGAGCGTGGGTTGATCCAAACCAGCACCAATCCAGAAGACGGGCGGTCTCACTTTCTTTCGCTGACAACCGATGGCCAGTCGCTCTACGCCGAAATTGCGCCAGCTGCACTGGCAATGGAAGCGGGCCTGCTGAGTGACTTTATGCCCGAGGAAACGGCGATTCTGGAAACCCTGCTGCGGCGCATCGAAAAAGCAGCATCAGATTTCCCTTGACGGAAACGTCAACTTGCGGTTTCGAGGAGATCAGGCCTCCCCAAGGATAGGACGAACCAATGACTCTCGATAGCCTTTCGCGCAGTGTATACTCCGAAGATCAGGAAGCTTTCCGTCAAACTGTGCGCTCTTTCCTCCAGAAAGAAGCTGTGCCCCACGTTAATCGTTGGGAAGAAAACGGCATTGTTGACAAGGACATTTGGATCAAGGGCGGCGAAATTGGAATGCTCTGCCCCACTGTGCCGGAAGAATATGGCGGCCTCGGCCTTGATTTCAGTTATAATGCGATCATCGATGAAGAGGTTGCTTATGCGGGGACTCCACTGGGATTTTCGCTGCAATCCGACATTGTTGTGTCCTATCTGATTGCTTATGGTTCTGAAGAACAAAAGCAACATTGGCTGCCGCGTCTTGTGTCTGGCGAAACCATCACCGCGATTGCGATGACCGAACCCGGCACTGGTTCCGACCTTCAAGGGATGCGGACCACGGCCAAGAAAGACGGCAATCATTACGTCATCAATGGATCAAAAACCTATATCACGAACGGCCAGAATGCCGACCTGATCCTTGTCTGCGTCAAAACCGATACTGAGATTCAACCGGCCTATAAAGGCATCTCAATTGTCCTGGTGGAATCCGACCGCGAAGGATTTGAACGCGGGCGTAACCTTGATAAAATTGGTCAGGACGCTGCCGATACATCGGAACTTTTTTTCAACGACGTCCGCGTCCCCATGACCAATTGTCTGGGCGATGAAGGCAAGGGTTTCATTTATTTGATGAGCCAATTACCCCAAGAACGCCTGTCAATCGCGGTCAGCACACAAGCTTCGGCCCAGCGCGCATTTGATGATACGGTGGCGTTCGTGAAAGACCGCAAGGCCTTTGGCAAACCCGTGTTTGATTTTCAAAATACACGCTTCGTTCTCGCTGGGCTTAAGACCCAATTGCAGGTCGGTTGGGCGCATCTTGATTGGGCAATTGCCCGTCATTTGAAGAAAGAACTGACCCCTGAAGAAGGCGCTGCTGCAAAGCTATGGCACACAGAAATGCAGTGGGATCTGGTTGACAAATGCCTGCAACTGCACGGCGGTGCTGGATATATGAACGAATATCCCATTGCCCGCACATGGCGCGGCGCACGCGTCAACCGCATCTACGGCGGAACCAATGAAATTATGAAGGAATTGATCGGGCGCTCACTTTAGAACGCACCTCAAACGACAGAGTCCCGTTTTGGATCATGGGCTTGCGGGACTATGGTTGACGAATCATTAAGGGTCGTTCAGGTGCACAGTATCATTTTTTGCGACAATTTGATGTGGGGAAATTTCCGATGAAAAAATCAATACTAACCGTTTTTGGGGTTGCGGCCTCGCTTTTCTTAGCAACAGCGGCACAAGCTTCTAATTTTATTGCGGATAATTTCACGCGCACGTCGCCAATCGAAAATATTACAGCGCCGTTCACTGCACCAATTGGTACAACCTCAACAGGCAGCTACACTGGCTTTGTTGAAGTTTTGGTTTCGGGGACTGGTTTCAGCCTTGGATCTGTCATCAATGATGCCTTCTATATTGGAACAACATCACAAGGTGGCACTTATTACCATCTTGGGCTGGGCGTTAACGGACAACCCCTCGCCCCATTCCAACCAACGCTGGGTGCGGAACGCCTGATCAGCTTTATTGACGGTGTTGGTGCGGTTCCTTTTGGTACAGTACCTGCCTTTAATTCTGACCATGTCTACCGTTTCGTTCTCAACCTTGGCGCGCCAACAACGCCGCTGACCTTTGGCGTTCTCGATGGCAATTTTGGTGACAATGGTGGCCAATATAACATCTCGCTTTGGCAGCTGCGCGCTGGTGCCGTGCCTGAACCAGAAACATGGGCTTTGATGCTGATCGGTTTTGGCGCTGTCGGGATTGCGGCACGCCGCCGCACCGCAGCGGGCCGCGCGCTCAAAACAGCTTAATTCTAGAAGTCGGTTTTTCAGCCAATTTCAAACAGGGAATAGACCGGCCCAGACAGCGTCTGTGTGCCGGTTCCCGCAGCAACAACAGTGTTGAGCCAGCGGTAGCGTTCATCCCCGCATTCAAACTTAGCCGTCATCGCCAGCGAATATTCGGCAGGGGCGAGCAATACACCCTTTGCAAAGCGCGCCATCGCTTCTGGCGCGGCCAAAAACCGCCCCTGATAGGTCAAATAGATCAACGCCCCATCGTCGGTGGTGAGGACAAGGCGCACATCAATCACCATCACGCCGTCTGGCCGGTTGATCACCCAATCCGCACCGGGCAAGACCGTTCCGTTCAAACGGTCCCCGGCAAATGCCCCGCCCGTAACTGGCGCTATCCGCCGCAGACCTGCGGGCGTTTGACCAATGTTAATCATTGCTGCGAAATCAACGCCTAGGGTGAGCGTCAGCAAGTGACGGTGCTTAAGTATATCCATGCAGACACAGTAACAGCATGACAATGTGCCTGCAAAGGGAGAGAATAATGGACATTCCAGCGGTTCTGCGCAAAGAGCGCGCTATGCGCAAAGGACATAGACCATCAAAGCCATCCGACGGACGCCCTCGTTTCTGGGGTCGTCACGCCGTATCCGCCGCTCTCGCCAATCCTGAACGGACGGTGCGTAAGATATGGGGGACGCGCGAAGCCATAGGCACGCTTGATATTCCAAAAGATTTAACCGTCATTTTTGCTGAGGTCACCGACCTTGGCCGGATGGTCCCCGGTGATGCCCCGCATCAAGGTTTGGTGGCAGAGGTTGATCCGCTTGAGGATATTTGGCTGGGTGATCTGATCGCACAGGGCGCAGACGATCTCCGCCCCTTGATCGTGCTTGATCAGGTGACAGATCCCCATAATGTCGGCGCAATTTTGCGCTCTGCTGCGGCGTTTAATGCGTTGGGGATCGTGACTCAAGACCGCCACTCCCCCCTTGAATCGGGCACTGTTGCGCGCGCTGCTTCTGGTGCGTTAGAAATTGTTCCTTGGGTCCGCGTCGTCAATCTGGCCCGCGCACTCGATGAAATCGGCGATGCCAATTTTTGGCGGATCGGGTTGACAGGCGACACCCCCAACACGCTTGAGGAGTCTATGGGCACGCACCGCGTTGCGCTTGTGCTGGGGGCTGAAGGCGAAGGGATGCGTCAAAACACCTCTGCACACTGTGACACTTTGGCACGCCTGCCGATCAGCACAAACATTGAAAGCCTCAACGTTTCCAATGCCGCTGCCATTGCCCTTTATGCAGCAGCCGTTCGACAGGCTTGATGCTGATGAAATTCCCCCGTTTTGTGGCTGCGGCTGCCCTGCCCCTGATCCTGTCCGGATGCTTCCTCGTGCCCGGCGCCTTCACGTCTAATCTGGATTTACGGCGCAGCGGCGATTTCACCTTTGCTTATAACGGGGAGGTTGTTTTCCAATCTCCCGACGATATTATAAAGGGTGATAGCCCGCCTGAAGTATGGGATGATGCCAATGCTTACTGTCCCCCGACAGAGGAAGCAGTCGAAGATGCGGCATCTGCGTCCGCACCCTTTTCAGAAAACACGTCTCAATCTGCCGCTACAAAAGCAAAAGACGCCGCCGACGCTGCTAAGGCGGCCTCGGTCGATGACAGTAACGCAGAAGTTGCATCATGCACCAAAGCACAAATCGCCACCCAGCATAAAGAATGGGACGAACGGCAAAAAGAATCCGCCCTCAAGAAACAAAAGGACGGCGCACAATTCGCAGCAATGTTCGGGTTTAACCCGAGCGATGATGATGCGAACCGGAAATTTGCAGCCACGCTAATGCGTTATGACGGGTGGAAATCGGTGTCCTACCGCGGCAAAGGCGTGTTTGATGTCAATTATCAGCTTGCCGGGAAAATCGGCCACGACTTCATTTTCCCGCTTTTTCCGCAGAATGACGTCATCATCCCGTTCGTGTCCGTGCGCAAACGCGACAAAGGATCCGTCATGGTCAACGCGCCCGCACTGATCGGCGGCGGCATGAAGGCGCTGGCAGCACGCGCAAAAGCGATGGGCGCCCCAGCTGAAAAGGGCATGCCGGGCTCCAGCATGACCAAAGGCACTTTCACCCTCACCACAGACGGCGAAATCCTGACGAACAATACTGAAGACGGCGCCACCAAAACCACAACCGGCCGTCAATTGGTGTGGGACATCAACCCAACCAGCGAACGCGTTCCCGAAGCATTGATCCGGTTGCAGCCTTAGGGCATTCTGTGCTCTGGGCGTGATTGGGGAATACGGTGAAATTTCGGTGACGCCACCGTCATTGCGAAATTTTCCGCGCCATCTGTGCCGTTCAAGCCCCGCGCAATGCGTCGCGGGCTTCCCCCGGCAGGTGGGCGATGACGGTAGCAGCGAAGTTGATCTAACACTGCGCAACTCTTCGTTGCCTCCCAGACCTAAGCACAGCATAATGACCCAATGGAGTGGAGTGGAACATTTAGATTTGAAGGATCGTCTGCAGCATTCCGGGGCTGTGTGGCGGAAAACTCTTCCCATTCACACGCAAGCGTTCAATTGATACTTGCGCACGAAGGCAATGTGACGGTCGTCAGTCCAAACGTTGGCACTGTGTCAGGAACGCTCATATTGGTAAAGCCAGGTGCAGTGCACCGACTGCTTGAAACACCCCTTGTGACTATGCTTTTTCTAGAACCTCATATTGCTCCCGCTCGGAAACTTTTTGCAATGGCAGGCGGAGACGAAGTGATGTCCCTTAGCGATGCTGATGTTCCTTTTGGACCACATATGTCCCTCACAGAGTGCCTTATGTCCCTTGGGGCGCATGCTCCAGATGTTGATCGGCGGGTTGAGCTGGCGCTGGAATATGCGGATCGCAACCCTGGTCCCCGCGCCATCTCACGCGCAGCAGCCCATGCCGGAGTGTCGCCCGGCCGCCTTCGCGCACTGGTGCTGAAGCAAATGGGGGTGCCGATGACCGCTTGGTTGTCATGGCGGCGGCTTCAACGCGCTGGGCGTGCGATCGCGGCTGGGGCAAGCCTTGCAGACGCGGCAATCGAGGCCGGATTTTCAGACCAAGCACATTTTAGTCGCACCACACGCCGGGTATTTGGCATGACGCCGGGAACAGCGGGTAACATTGTCAGGCAGTAAGCGAATCATTCAAGACCAGTTTAAGCAAAGAGTTCATTCAGCAATCAGAACCCACCATTGGAGATCGCATGAAGCCTGAACTTGCAACCGCTTTCGCTTTAGAAATGGCAGCAGCCCGTGCTGCTTTTACTGCAGGGGATGACGATCAAACATTTGCGTTTCTAGAGCGCGCACATATTTTAGGGCAACGCGCGCTACTGCCCCATATTCTGACCCATTGGTGGATGTTAAAGGTTGGGGTGCGGCGTGCCGACAGACGCGAAATTATCGGGCAAGTGACGCGCTGTATCGGGGCTGTGTTTTTCAATACATTTGGGTGGGTGCCACGTGGCAACACGGGCGGCGCAAATGTTTCGCCCTTGAAACCCATGCCCGTCCCTGTCGAATTTATAGGCTTTTTCGAAGGGCATGACGCCATGCGGCATCTTCGCCGAAGGTTACTTCTGATTGCCTGTCTTGGTATCCTTACAGTTGCTGGCCTCTCCGCGCTCAGGATCTAGCTTCGCCTTCACGAGGCCGTTGAGATATCGCATTATTACGGTGACGCGACGACACACCCCCCTTGCAATGTAGGAATTGCTATGAGAAATTTGGGGTGCTCTTTCTCATTTTGAATATTCCGTTGGCCGCTCTGGCTTACACACTGCAGCGCGCAAAATAGCCCACGTTTAACTTCGCAATGGAACGCCCCACTCTGCGAAGTTTGCGAAGCTAAGGGAGAAAACGTTGAGTGCGTCTGGAAGTGCGCTCAGTCTTCCTGAGCGATGGTCACGCGCAAACCGTCACAGGTTTCTGTCATTTGCAATTGGCAGCCCAACCGCGATGTGGCGTCGCGGTGGTCCGAACTTTCAAGCAGGTCATTTTCATCTTCGCTCATCACATCAACTTTTTCAGCAAAGGCCGGGTCAACATGGACATGGCATGTCGCGCAGGAACAGCATCCACCGCACAGCGCGAGCAATTCGTCAAAACCGGCGTCGCGGATCACTTCCATCACGGACAGTCCCTTTTGCGCTTCGACTTCGTGTTCAGTTCCGTCCCGCGTTACAACGATCAGCTTTGGCATTTGCGTCTTCCCTTAAACCTGCTCTAGCATTGGAGTTGCGACGCTATGTCGCGACAGTGCATCAAAATCAAGGAGGGGTTATGGGTTTGTCCGCCGATCAGCTGCGCGAAGGGTTGGATGCGCTGGCGCAAATTGAACCGCGCTTTGCACCTGCCATCGCACAAGTTGGCTATCCTGAACCGCGCAGCCGTGACCCTGGCTATGCCACTTTGTTGCGCACCATCGTTGGCCAACAGGTCAGCATTCATGCCGCAGCCTCTGTTTGGCGGAAGTTGGAGGCGCTGGGCGACCCTACGGATCCGGCGGTCGTAATCGCTTCATCCTTTGATGATTTGCGCGGCTGCGGCCTGTCCCGACAGAAACAAGGCTATGCTCGTAGTCTTGCCGAACTGGTATTGGGAGGGGAATTGATCCTCGACACGCTTCCAGCAGATGATGAAGACGCGATCACCCTCCTCACCCGCGTTAAAGGCATTGGCCGCTGGTCAGCAGAAATTTATCTTCTCTTTGCCGAAGGACGCGCGGACATCTGGCCGGCAGGTGATCTTGCCGTGCAAGAGGATGTCGGCCGAATCATGGGCCTGCCAGAACGTCCAAGCGAAAAACAGGTGCGCGATATAGGCGAAGCATGGCGGCCTCACCGCGGCGCGGCGGCGATTTTCGCCTGGCATCATTATAAAGCACCGCCCTTATAGGGTGACACCTCTATAGCGTGATACCAGCGGGCGGTGATACGATAGGAGCGACAGGTTGCGGCAGCTCCTCAACCTCTGGGCGCGGCGCATTTTGGGGCAACATGATGGATGATGCCTCCAATGTATCAAGCGCGCGGTGCGCCTCAACATAGCGGCGCGCGTCATCCATCCATTTGTCAGCTGCGTTGGCACCGGGAAGGCGGGCAACCTCTGCCAGTGCGACGTCGACCCTGCCCGCCTCCACCAGTTTTTGCGCGCGCGCCAATCGTTCAGTGGGGGCTGGCGACGGCGTGCCGGTTTTTCGCACCACAATCAAACCAGACATGGTGCGTTTCATGCTGGCCCACCACCCCTCATCAGGGCCACCGCCGACCAGATTTGGTGCAATTGCGGTCAGTCCTTGACCAAGGTCATCCAGAGTAACCGGACGGTGGGACGCGTTAATGATCATGCCGACAGCGCGGGGTTGGGTTTTGCCAAAGCGTGACTGCAACGCAGCCTCAAGATAGCCCAACGCCAATCCGCGTTCAATCGCCCGGCGCGCGGCAAAGGCAATCAGAAGCCCCTCTGCCCGCCCGGCATTGCCCGATGCAGCGTCGGCGGTTTGATCAATTTCATCCATTTTTTGTTCAAGCGCTGCAACCCTGTTGCCAGATGCAGTCCCGGTTTCAGCACTGTTCGTTGCATTTGGCGGCGGTAACGCGCTCGCTTCATCCAGCCGCGCCGCGACATCAATCGGTTGGATCGCCTGACTGCCGATGAACAAGCGCCGCGCGGGTTCCCACCGCGTCACAGCCCAGCCCATCACCGCAAGTCCAATCAAAAATGCGGCTGCGCTGATCAGCAATGCTTTACGCACTGGCCCCATGCGGGTTTTTTCAGATGCGGGTGTATAAAGTTCATGATCCATGCGGAAAGGATGTCCTAATTCTAACTTTTTTCATTTTCGCACACCTGCGCTGCCAATACCAGCATCGCGTTGTCGTGCGGCGCATGTGCGATACAACATCCTGCCCAACCGTTCCCCGCGCTTTTGGCAGCATAGGCACTGATGGCGATCAAGGTGACCTGTTCCCGTGATGAGCACAAAGTCGCCAGATACGCCGCCGCACGGGGCGAATGGACCATCACGACACAGGGTTCGGACAGATATTCCTGCAAAGCAGGCGGCGGTTCCAATGGTGTCGCCGCATACACAATTTTGGTTTCCAGCGTGATGTTCGCGTGTGATAATGGACGGTGATCCTGGCCTACCAGATGCACAATCCGCTGATGCCCCGCCTGCGCCGCCAGCAGTATCAGCGCAGCGCCGTCCTCAGTTCCAACGATGATGTCAGAAAAACCAACCGCGCGCGCAGCGCAAGCACTCGCCTCTCCGACCGCAAACAGCGGCTTTGAATGCAGTTCTTTTAATGCGGAACCACCGTGACGCATCGCCGCTGCGCTTGTCACCAAGAGAGCATCAACTGCTCTCACATCAGGGCCGGTCCAAGCGATTGGTATGGTCTTGAAGAGCGGTATCGATATTGGGTTCAAACCCATTGTTCGTGCACGCTCTTCCGTTGCCGATGCCCCGGGGTCTGGCCGCAGGATCAGAAGTGGTCTCACCCGAAGTGCGCGCGCAGCGCGGGCGGTGCGCGGTCAAGCAAGGCTTTTCCCAAGGCATAGGCAGCGTCCATACCACCCAGAACACAGTGCACCTCTCCCGAAACATGCAACAGGCCGTCAGGACTGAAAATTTCAGCGCGCAAATTGATGCGATCCCCGTCCATAACTGCCAATGCGGCAATCGCAGACCGGCAATCGCCAGAAAGTGCGGCCAGTACAGCGCGCTCAGCCGAGACGCAGTTGTGTGTTGCGGCGTGATTTATCGCTGAAAGGCATACGTTCACGGAAGCATTACTGGCCAGCGTTTCGACACCAATCGCACCCTGAGACGGCGCAGGCAACATCACATCAACCTGAACGGCAGTGCCGGTGTCGAACATGCCAAGCCGGTCCAAACCCGCCGCAGCAAGCAGAGTGGCATCAGCCTCTCCTGATTTCAATTTTGCCAAACGTGTTGCCACATTGCCGCGAAACAAAGTGATTTTCAAATCAGGCCGTAGCCGTAAAAGCTGCGCTGTCCGGCGCGGCGCGCTCGTTCCCACGCGCGCACCAAAGGGAAGTGCGTCAGGGCTTTCGACGCCGATGATACGATCCCGAACGTCCCCACGTTCAAGCATCGCTGCAATTATAAATTTGGCGGGGCGCTCCGTCTCCACATCCTTCATCGAATGAACGGCAAAATCAATCTCTCCAGACAGCAGCGAGACATCAAGCTCCTTGGTCCAAAGCGCTTTCCCCCCCACTTCGGCGAGCGCCCGGTCCAATATCTTGTCACCACTCGCGATAACGGGCTTGATTTCGATGGCATCAAGGCTCCACCCATGCGCCGCACACAGTTCATCACGCACCATATGTGCTTGAGCCATAGCCAAGGGCGACGCGCGCGTGCCCAAGCGTAAGGGTTTATCGGGATGTGCCATCGTGGTGCTTGTGCTAGCGGTGCTTGGCTTTAGAGGGAAGAGGCATGGCGATAATCCTTGGCATTGAATCAAGCTGCGATGAAACTGCAGCCGCGTTGGTGACAAGTGATCGCGTGGTTCTGGCGCACCGTTTGGCTGGTCAAGAGGCCGAACACCGCCCCTTTGGCGGCGTTGTCCCAGAAATCGCTGCACGTGCGCATGTCGAGATCCTCGACACCCTTATTAAAGAAGCACTCGGTGATGCGGGCTTAAAGCTATCGGACGTGGACGCAGTTGCGGCAACCGCTGGTCCTGGCCTGATTGGTGGGGTTATGGTTGGTCTCGTGACTGCCAAAGCGCTTTGTCACGGCGCGAACAAACCCCTGATCGCTGTCAATCATCTGGAAGGTCACGCCCTTTCACCGCGCCTGGCCGATGCGGCGCTTTCCTTCCCTTATCTGCTTTTGCTTGTGTCCGGCGGGCATTGCCAATTGCTTTTGGTGAAGGGGGTCGGGAAGTATCAACGGATCGCTACCACCATTGATGATGCAGCAGGTGAGGCCTTTGACAAAACAGCTAAATTACTGGGCCTTGGTTTCCCCGGCGGCCCGGCGGTTGAAGCTGCGGCAAAGCGCGGTGACCCCAAAACCGTCCCCCTGCCCCGCCCCTTAAAAGGATCAGCAGAACCCCATTTCTCATTTGCGGGTCTGAAAAGCGCTGTTTTACGTGCGCGCGATACCAATCTTTATACGCCAGAGGATATTGCCGCATCCTTTCAACAAGCAGTGGTTGATTGCCTGATCGACCGCACCAAGCGCGCGATTGCGGTCGCAAACAGTGCAACAGCGCTGGTCGTTGCAGGCGGAGTTGCGGCCAATTTGGCTGTGCGTTCGTCACTCGAAGCATTGGCACATCAAAACGGTCTGGCGTTTGTTGCGCCGCCCTTATGGCTGTGCACAGACAATGCTGCTATGATCGCATGGGCAGGGGCAGAACGCTATGCTGCTGGATTGTTCGACGCATTGGACGTTCCGGCACATCCCCGTTGGCCGCTCGATCCAACGGCAGAAAAAGCGCGCGGTGCTGGAGTTAAGGCATGAAAATTGGAATTATCGGAGGCGGTGCTTGGGGCACAGCGTTGGGGCAAGTTATCGCTGAAGGCGGCGAAGATGTCATGCTGTGGGCATATGAGCCTGAGGTCGTTTCTGCAATCAACGAAACCCATGTAAATACGCCGTTCCTAAAATCAGTGCGCCTCAACCCCAACATCATCGCGACAGGCGCGCTTGGTGACCTCCGCGCCTGCGATATTTTGCTCGCTGTCACCCCGGCACAGCATTTGCGGTCCATTTTGGCCGATACGGTGGTCGGTGTTCGCCCCCTCATTCTATGTTCCAAAGGCATCGAAGCAGGGACGCAGATGTTAATGTCAGAGGTGGCGAAACAAGTCTGCCCCGACGCCGCAATCGCGGTGCTTTCTGGCCCCACGTTTGCGCATGAGGTTGCAGGCGGACTGCCGACCGCTGTTACATTGGCATGCGAAGACTCTGTGCTCGCGCGCACGCTCGCAACACGGTTGGCGCGGCCACATTTCCGGCCTTATGTTTCAAATGATGTCATTGGTGCGGAAATCGGTGGTGCTGTCAAAAATGTGCTCGCCATCGCATGCGGTGTGGTTGCGGGACGAGGTTTGGGTCAGAATGCGGGAGCAGCCCTGATCGCGCGCGGTTTTGCTGAAATGACCCGCTTCGGGCTTGCACGCGGCGCGCAAGCCGAAACGCTCGCAGGACTTTCTGGTTTGGGCGATCTTGTACTCACATGCTCATCAACCAGTTCGCGCAATTTTTCGCTTGGCGTAGGATTGGGTGAGGGCAAAACTGCGACGGCGCTTATGGCTGACCGAAAAACAATTGCCGAAGGCGCATTTACCGCACCCGTTCTGCAACAAGCGGCAAAAGTCGCCGGCATAGAAATGCCCGTCGTCGATGCTGTTTGCGCGCTGCTCAACGACAGTGCGAATGTAGACGATGTTGTCCGTGCGCTCCTATCTCGCCCTCTTAGGATTGAAGGTTAAAAATCAATCGCAATGCCCTTCAATTCCCAATCGCCGTAGCGCACGGGGTTAAGGCCAAGCGGATCATCGCTATCAGCCGCCTCCACTTTAGGATCAGGAACAGGCACGGGCGGACTTTTTGACAGATGCGCGGGCGCTTTTACATGTGCGGGACGATTTTGAGCCATAGTTGCTTATCCTCTTTTTCTTCTCCTTCGACAAGGGCGTTTTGAGCCGATAGAGGAGCGCGATGGACATAACCCCCGGACTCGCCGCGCGCCGCGCTGCCTTACAATTGCTCGACGCTGTGCTGCGTCGCGGGCAGCCGCTTGAAAACGCATTGAATGCTGCAACCAAGGGCATAGACAATCCAGCAGACCGCGCACTTGCGCATGCCATTGCCTCTGAAACGCTGCGCCGCTTGCCTGATCTCGATGATCTGATCGACGGCGCGACCAAGCAGCGCTTGGCCGATGATGTGAAGGCACGCATGGTTTTACGCATCGCGCTGGTTCAGGCATTGGCGATGGGAACGCCGGGACATGCGGCGGTATCAACCGCACTGCCACTGGTTGACGGCGGGCCAAGACGCCTTGTCCACGGCGTGCTTGGGACGTTGCTGCGTCAAGGCGCGAAACTGCGTGAAACGCCAACGCTGCTCCCCGCCGTTGAAGCGCGCTGGGATAAAGCATGGGGACCAGCCATGACCGCCGATAGTGCGTTTGCGCTTGCCGCACAGCCCCCCATTGACCTGACACTGAAAGACCATGCGCAAACCGATTATTGGGTTGAACAACTGAGCGGAGAAAGCCTTGCGCCGGGACATGTCCGAATTGCCCGCGATCAATCGATCATGGAACTGCCCGGATTTGAAGAAGGCGCATGGTGGGTTCAAAATATCGCGGCATCGCTGCCCGCGCGCTTGCTTGGGATCGGTGGGGGCAAGCCAATCCTTGATCTTTGCGCCGCACCGGGCGGCAAAACCATGCAATTGGCGGCCTCTGGCTGGGCTGTAACCGCGGTCGAACGCGAAGGAACGCGCCTGACCCGCTTGTCCGAAAACCTAGCGCGCACGGGCCTGTCGGCAACTTTGGTTGAAGGCGACGTGATGAAGTGGACACCCCCTGCCCCCGTATCGGCAATTTTGCTTGACGCGCCGTGCAGCGCGACCGGCATTTTCGCACGGCACCCCGATGTCCTTCACCGCGTGCGTCCGCGTGATATTACCGATCTGTCTGACCTTCAGGCGCGGATGCTGTCGCGTGCGGCGGGCTGGCTCGCTCCAGGCGGGACACTTGTATATGCCACTTGTTCGCTCGAGCCTGAAGAAGGCGAACAGGTGATCGAAGGCGCTGTCGGAAATGGTCTGGTAATTGACCGCATATCAAACGACGAACTCCCAGCCGGATTTGTCGCCCATGCAAAAGGGTGGGTGCGTGTCCTGCCAAAGGTTGGGTGTGACGGATTTTTCATCGCCCGCCTCAGGAAAGCCTGAACTGCGCTGCCACCACCTTGCAGGCTGCGTCAACCGTGGTTAAGGCCATATATAATGACTCACCCAATCCTGATCGCTCCGTCCATCCTTTCGGCTGATTTTGCGCGCCTTGGGGAAGAAGTGCGCGCTATTGATGCGGCAGGCGCAGATTGGATCCATGTCGATGTGATGGATGGGCATTTCGTCCCCAATATCACCATTGGCCCGATGGTCGTGAAGGCGCTGCGCCCCCACACCACCAAGGTGATGGACGTCCATTTGATGATATCTCCGGTCGATCCCATGCTCGATGCATTTGCAGAGGCCGGGTCCGACATCATCACGGTCCATCAAGAGGCGGGCCCCCATCTTCATCGCACTGTGCAGCGGATCAAGGCGCTGGGCAAAAAAGCGGGCGTTTCGCTTAACCCTGCCACACCGGCAAAAACGCTCGACTATATTATCGAAGAAATTGACCTTGTCCTTGTGATGAGTGTTAACCCCGGCTTTGGTGGGCAAAGCTTTATCGAAAGCCAGTTGCGCAAGATTGATGCCATCCGCAAAATGATCGACAAAACTGGCAAACATATTGATCTGGAAGTCGACGGCGGTGTCGACGCTTTAACCGCACCGCGCGTGATTGCTGCGGGGGCCAATGTTTTGGTTGCGGGCACAGCGACATTTAAGGGCGGGCCAACCGCATATGCCAGCAATATCGCAGGTCTCCGCGGCGCATGAGCGGCAATGCCGATGATCCGAACAATGGTGATAGCATTGAATCGGGGAAACGGCTGGTGCGGGCACGCGGACTGAGCGGATTATCGCTTGGGGAACGCCTGACCAATCAATTTTACAAACTGACTTGGCGCACCCCGCTTCACGCGTTGCGGTTGCGCGGGCGTTACCCGCTTAAACTCTTGACTGTCCCTGATGATCCCATTGCGGGGGACGTTGAACGCGGACTGGCACTAGTGGATGGCGATATTGTTTGGCGGACGGAGAGCATTGCCGTCAAAGACTGTCGCTTTTCAAATGATGTGCCGCAAACCTCCTTTACCGAACATGTGCAGAGTTTTGCCTGGCTGCGCGATCTTGCCGCTGTGGATGACCGCGCCCGCTGCGCACCCGTGGCAGAGGCTCTGACACGGCAATGGTTGGCAGAGCATGCCGATACTGTGAGCGATACCGGATGGCGCGGCGATATTTGGGGCAAACGCATATTGTTTTGGGCCAGCCATGCGCCGCTGATCTTGTCGAGCACCGATCTTGTCTACCGATCAGCCGTGCTCAATGCGCTGGCCCGTGGCGCACGTCATCTTGACCGCGTTGCCGACCGCACCCCTGTTGGTGTGGCGCGGGTTACCGCGTGGTGCGGGATTGTTGCCTCTGGTTTGCTCATGCCCGGCGGTGAACCACGCCGCAGTTTTGGTGAATCCGGCCTTGAACGCGCGATAGCGACCTGTTTTTCTTCCGATGGCGGCACAACATGCCGATCTCCGCAAAATTTGATGGACGCTATTTCAATCTTGTCACAGCTTCGTTCCGTCTATCACGCCCGCAGAATCAGTGTGCCGTTGATGATCGAACAAACTTTGGCACGCGCTGTTCCAGCCCTATTGGGTGTTTTGATGGGCGACGGCGGCGTGGCCAATTGGCAGGGCAGCGGTGCTATTTCAGCAGATGTTGTTAAAAACATCGTCACAGGCAGCGGTGTCCGCGCACGCCCCCTGCGACAAGCGCGAGATTGGGGATATCAGCGTTTGGCGGCGGGCCAATCCGTTTTGTCACTCGATGCAGCCCCCCCGCCGATCAGCCGTATGGGCCAAGGCGGATGTGCGTCGACCCTTGCCTTTGAGCTTTCCGATGGGCCGCACCGGTTGGTTATCAATTGCGGTGGCGCGCGCATGGGCGGATCGGCAATCCCGCCGTCGCTCGCCAATGGGTTGCGGACCACAGCTGCCCATTCAACACTGACGCTATCCGACAGCAATTCGACCGCCATTCATAACGATGGAACACTGGGCAAAGGCGTTTCAGAGGTTGAGTTGGACAGACAGGAAAGCGATGCAGGCAGCCGGATTGAAGCAAGCCATGATGGCTATGTCCGGCGTTTTGGCCTTATCCACCGCCGTACAATAGCAATGGGGGCGGACGGTCGTGAAATCAGATGTGATGATGTTTTGTTGCCTGCGGGCACCCGCCGCAAACCGCAATCCGCACCCTTTGCCATCCGCTATCATTTGGGCCCTTCTGTGGAAGCCAGTCCGACTGCGGACAATATGGGGGCATTGCTTCGCATTTCAGGTGGCCCTTTGTGGCAATTCAGGTGCACCGGCGGCACGTTGACCATTGACGAAAGCATGTGGGTCGATGGCAATGGTCGCCCCCACCAAACACAACAGCTGGTTGTTGGCGGTGAAGCGCCAGCGGGCGGCGCATCGGTCAGCTGGGTGCTTAAGCGCGCGGGATAATGGTTCAAGGGATGAAAATGACGGACGTAAAGATAACACGGGCACTTCTTTCCGTGTCGGATAAAACGGGGTTGGCAGAATTGGGGGCGGCTCTCGCCCGCCACGGGGTTGATCTCGTCTCGACCGGCGGCACAGCCAAGGCCCTGCGCGATGCTGGCCTTGCTGTGCGCGACATTTCGGACCTGACGGGTTTTCCAGAAATGATGGATGGCCGTGTGAAGACACTCCACCCAAAGGTCCACGGCGGCTTGCTGGCGGTGCGCGATGACGCTGCCCATGTTGCTTCAATGGTTGAACATGACATTGCCGCCATCGACCTTGTCATCGTCAACCTTTATCCGTTCGCTGCCACTGTTGCCAAGGGTGCAGACCGGCCGGAAATTATTGAAAATATCGATATTGGCGGACCCAGTATGGTGCGCTCTGCTGCCAAAAATCATGCCCATGTCGCGATCGTTACCGACCCTTCGGATTACGGCGAACTGATCGCAGCTTTAGACGCCAAAAACGGCACGACCGATTTTGATTTCCGCCGCCGTTTGGCAGCAAAAGCTTATGCCGCAACTGCGGCCTATGACAGCATAATTTCACAGTGGTTCGCCTTTGCTGATCAAGGTCAAAGCTTTCCTGACACTCTCGCCCTGACCGCAACCAAGCGCGAAGACCTCCGTTACGGTGAAAATCCCCACCAATCGGCGGCACTTTATGTACCTGCAGGTCCGCACACGCGGGGCATTGCGCAGGCGGAGCAAGTGCAAGGCAAGGCACTCAGCTTCAATAATTACAATGATGCGGATGCCGCGCTTGAACTCGTCAGCGAATTTCGGGATGGTCCGCCCACGGTTGTCATTGTCAAACATGCCAACCCGTGCGGCGTGGCGACTGGAGCAACTTTGATCGAGGCCTATCAAGCGGCACTTGCATGTGACAGCGTTTCGGCATTTGGCGGGATCATCGCGGTCAATCGCCCACTTGACGCTGCAACCGCAGAAGCAATCAGCGGGATATTTACGGAAGTTGTTTGTGCCCCCGCTGCCAGTGCCGAAGCCAGGGCTGTGTTTGCCAAGAAAAAGAACCTGCGTTTGCTGTTGACCGGCGATCTGCCAGACCCAAAACGCGCCGGATTATCCATCAAATCTATTGCGGGTGGCTATCTCGTCCAATCGCGCGACAATGGTCACATAGCGCAGAATATGCTCAAAACCGTCACAAAGCGCGCGCCAACACCCCAAGAATTAACTGACTCCCTGTTCGCATGGACCGTGGCAAAACACACCAAATCCAACGCGATTGTTTATGCCAAGGATGGCAGCACTGCCGGAATTGGCGCAGGGCAAATGAACCGCCTCGAATCCGCGCGCATTGCGGCGTGGAAAGCCAAGGATGCAGCGGGGAAAGCGGGCTGGGCAATGCCACGCACCGTGGGTTCTGCTGTGGCTTCGGACGCATTCTTCCCTTTTGCCGACGGCTTGCTGACCGCCGTTGAAGCCGGCGCAACGGCAGTAATCCAACCGGGCGGTTCAATCCGCGATGATGAAGTGATCGCTGCCGCCGATGCCGCAGGTTTGGCAATGGTCTTCACCGGAATGCGGCACTTTCGACATTAGGGTCAGGACTTGCGGAACAACGCGCGGTCTTCTTCGCTAAAACCATGTTTCCAGATGACCCATCCGTAAGTCCCCAGAATAGCGGGAATACCAAAGATCAACTCGCTCCATTCTGGGCCTTTGGTCGCGATCCAGCCAACCAATGTCGCCGCTCCAACCGCAGTGATCAAGGGCCAGCGCCATACCGAAACGCTCGCACCCAGCAACCGCGCAGCCAAACGCGTTTTAATGAGTGATCCCAAGCCCAGTGCCAGTGTCAACGCAATTGCAGGACCAGCCGCTTGATAAAGTTCGCCGTAGCCCTGTGATTTGAAAGCCAGAATAAAGGCGACTGTGAGGAACGCCTGCACCCCAAGCATCGCGCCTGAAATAAGGAAGTTGCGGTGACGTGCAATATAGATCAGCGCTGCCTCACTCACCACGGCTGCTGCGGCTGCGACTTCGGCCAACAGCAAAAATGCCAATGCGCCGTTGCCGTCTACAAAGTTGGGGCCGACCAACCCCATCACACCCTCACCCGGAATCCCGAGCGCGAGCGCAACGCCGGCTTGGGCAGCGATGATCCAAAACCCGACCTGACTGATCTGTTTTGCAACAGCGACTTTGTTCCCAGCCTCCAAATTACGCGCGATCACAGGGCCCAATATGGGATCAAAGCTTGATTTAAGCTTTTGCGGCAGACTCGCGACTTGCTGGGCGACATAATAAATGCCGACGGTCGCTGGTGATGCAAAAAGGCCAAGGATGGCAAGATCTATCCGTCGTGATCCCCATTCGGTGGCATCTGCGGCTGCGAGCGGTAAGTTCTGCCGCCCAAGCGCGATGAGCCGTCGCGGGGATGGCCGCCATCCTCTCGGCAGGCCATAGCTTTTGAGGAAGGGCCAAAATGCTGTGATCAATCCCGCCGCGATCGACAGGCCATATGCAAAAAGCAATCCGTCGCGCAGCGAATAATAACTAAAAGCAAAGGCACCGATGCTGATCGCCCAAGGCTCCACAATCGCGCGCGTCCGGACAGTTGCCCCGACATCAAACCGATAAGCCAAAGCGGATAGCATAATATCGGTCAGCGCAATGCTAAGCGCCGCAAGCGGCATCACCAATTCTAATCCGTTAATCGGACTGTTGGGGAACATCGCCTGCGGAAACATCATAAGCAGTGCGGTAATCGGCGCTGCAACAAGGGTCGCAAGCAGCAATCCGTCCCAAGCCTCATGCGCAGGGTTGGCCCCTTCATGCGCAAGTTGGAGCGCCAAACCACGCCGCAAACCCATGCTGGACACTTGGGCGGCAAATTCAACCACCAACATCGCATAGGCGACACGCCCAAGCGCATCGGCCCCGTATATACGACCCGCGATGAACAGAAAAGGTATCCGCGCGATCAGACGAAGTAAGAAACCAAGCACGTTGGTGCGACCGCCCTTGGCAAGCGCCTGAATATCATCTGGTGTATCGACCTTATCGGTCAATGCGCGGCTCCCCAGTTTTTGCCGGTGCCAATCTCAACCCCCAGCGGGACATCAAGTGTGACCAAGGGCATTGCGGCATCGGCCATGACCTGTTCGATCACTTTGCTTGCCGCAGCAATATCACATTCGGGCACTTCAAACACCAATTCATCGTGGACCTGCAACAACATGCGAACATTGGGCAACCCTGCAGCGACCAATGCGGGAAGCATCCGCACCATTGCGCGTTTGATAATGTCGGCACTGGTCCCTTGAATCGGCGCGTTGATCGCCGCGCGTTCGGACCCGGCACGTTCGGTCTGATTGGCGGCATTGATCCGCGTGAAATGGGTTTTGCGCCCAAACAGTGTCTTGGTGAAACCGGTTTCTTTGGCCGCGATTAACGTGTTTGAGATATAGCTGCGAATGCCGGGGAAGCGTTCAAAATAGCGATCAATCATCGCTTGCGCTTCGTCTGCGCTAATCCCCAACCGTCCCGCCAATCCCCAACGCGAAATGCCGTAAAGCAAGGAAAAATTGATCGTTTTCGCGCGGCCACGTGTGTCGCGGTTAACCTCTCCGTAAAGCTCCATCGCGGTCAGCGCGTGAATATCCTCGCCCTTGGCAAACGCATCTTTAAGTGAAGGCACATCCGCCATATCCGCCGCCAGTCGCAGCTCGATCTGGCTGTAATCTGCCGACATCAAAACGTTGCCGGGTTCCGCGATAAATGCTTCGCGGATACGCCTGCCAATTTCAGTTCGGATTGGAATATTTTGCAGATTTGGATCGTTGGAGGACAGCCGCCCTGTCTGTGCCCCGGTAAGGCTGTAACTGGTATGGACACGGCCAGTCTTCGGGTTCACCTGTTCTTGCAATGCGTCTGTGTAGGTTGATTTCAATTTGGAAAGCTGTCGCCAGTCGAGCACTTTGCGTGCAATTTCCACGCCGTCATCAGAAAGCCGTTCCAACACCGTGACATCAGTTGAATAATCGCCTGATTTCCCCTTTTTGCCGCCTTTCAAACCCATTTTGCCAAACAGGATTTCGCCCAATTGTTTGGGGCTGCCCACGGCAAAAGGTTGTTCGGCAAGCGCATGAATTTCAATCTCAAGCGCTGCAATCCCTTGGGCAAATTCGGCGGACATTCTGGCGAGTTCAGCGCGGTCAACCTTTATCCCTTCGCGCTCCATCTGGGCGAGCACCGGAATCAAAGGACGGTCAACACGTTCATAGACCCGTGTCACATTTTCAGCGGACAGGCGCGGTTTGAACATGTGCCACAGGCGCAGCGTGACATCGGCATCCTCCGCCGCATATCGCGTGGCATCCCCCAATTGCACCTGATTGAAACTGATCTGCGCTTTGCCCGTGCCGCAAACATCCTTGAATGCGATGCAGTTATGACCAAGATGCAAAAGCGCCAATTCGTCCATCCCGTGATTATGTTTGCCAGCGTCAAGGTTGAAACTCATCACCATCGTGTCATCAATGGGCGCGACATCAAGCCCAACACGGGTCAGGACGTTGAGATCATATTTGATATTGTGGCCAATTTTCATAACCGATGGATTTAAGAGCAGCGGTTTTAGGCGCGACACCACATCCCCAAGACTGATCTGCTGGGGATTTTCAGCAAACATATCGTTGCTGCCGTGCGCAATGGGAATATAGCATGCTTTGCCCGGTGCCGTGGCAAGGCTGATCCCCACCAATCCTGCGGCAATCGAATCGAGCGCGTCGGTTTCGGTATCAACCGCGACAATGCCTAAGGTCGTCGCTTCTTCAACCCACCGGTCAAGTGCATCCAGCGTTTGAACGCATTCATAAACGTCACGGTCAAAAACAGCCTGTTCCGCTATGGGTGCTGGTGGTGCGGTGGGAATATGTGCGGTCTGATTGACCATCTTCATTGTGCTATGATCGGCAGCACTGCCGCCGCCAACCCGTGCCAACAGCGACTTAAATCCGTGCCCCTCCAAAAATGCTCTGAGCGGGGGTTCGGGAATTTCCTTGAGCAACAAATCTTCTAGCGGTTCGGGCAGTGCGGCATCTTCCTTCAGTGTCACCAGTACACGGCTCATCCGCGCTTGATCCTCAAAATTGATCAAGTTATCCCGCATTTTTGACGGCTTCATCGCGTCCGCCGCAGCGAGTACAGCGTCCAGCGTAGTGAATTCCTGGATCAATTTCGCCGCTGTTTTAGGACCAATACCTGGGACACCGGGCACATTGTCCGCGCTGTCACCCATAAGCGCAAGGACATCGCCCAATTGATCGGGCCCAACCCCGAATTTTTCGATAACAGCCTCTGGCCCCAACCGCACATTCTTCATCGTGTCGAGCATGTCGAGACCCGGCTGGATCAACTGCATCAGATCTTTGTCCGAAGACACGATGGTGACCTTCCAACCCGCTTTCAACGCCGCAACAGCATAGGACGCGATGATGTCATCGGCTTCCAGCCCCTTCTCTTCAATACACGGCAAAGAAAATGCACGCGTAGCATCGCGGATCATCGGGAATTGCGGCACCAAATCCTCTGGCGCAGGGGGGCGGTGTGCCTTGTAGAGTGGATAAATATCATTGCGAAACGATTTGCCAGACGCGTCAAGAATCACCGCCATATGCGTCGGTCCGTCCGCCTTATGCAAAGCGTCCGCCAGCTTCCACAGCATTGTCGTATAGCCATAGACCGCGCCGACAGGCTCACCGCGAATATTGGTGAGCGGCGGCAGACGGTGATAGGCACGGAAAATATAGCCCGAGCCATCGACGAGGTAGAGGTGGTTCTGTGTCATGTGATTTCGGTCTAGCCGGTATCGCGCCGCTGCAAAAGCCCGCGCCTATTTCTGATGATGTACGGCAATCGCTGCTGCGACAGACTGCATCAGCATCTGGCGGCTGGGGATCGGTTGTGCGCTGCGCGAAATCATCACCGCAACCCCGTAAACTGTGCCGTCAGGTGCCGTCATTATGCCAATATCATTATAGCCTGCGGTCGTGCCGTTCAAATCCTGCCCAGTCCCGGTTTTGTGCGCAAATCCCCAGCCCAAAGGAACACCGCCGCGCAATCGCGATTTGCCTGTTGTCGAATTTGCCATGAGTGACAACAGCAAACGTGTCGAGTCAGGCCGCAGTAAATCCCCGCGTTTCAACTGCAAAAGTGCGCGGACCACGGCAACAGGCGCCGCGCCGTCAACTGGGTCAGCCAGATAGCGTTCGAAGGCCGCCTGCCGTTCTTCCAGTGTCAGTTTCGCCCGTGCGGCCTGAAATGCGCGGCCAACGCTATAGTCAGATTTCCATATCAGCCCTGCGGTTCCAGCCTGCAAATATTTTTCGCCAGGGCCAAAACGGATCGCGCCCAAACCATTGGCCGAAATAAACGCGCGCACCGCATCTGGGCCGCCCGCGCGCCGCAGCAGAAAATCATTGGCCGTATTGTCGCTCTGTGTCATCGCGCGGTTCAGCAAGCTGGCAAGGGTGGTTTGATAGCCATCATCATCGACCAAAGCCGCTATCGGCTGATGAAAGACGGTCAGATCAGATTTTCGGACGGTGACGCTTTCGTTCAAATTGATCCGCCCCGCATCAACCGCATCCAACAAAGTCAGCGCGACCCAAAATTTTGACACACTCTGCTGCGGCATCATTTCACCGCCCCGGTGTTCGATCATCCAGCTGCCATCCATCCGCGCAACAGCTATTCCCACTTTCCCGTTGAAGTTGATCCACAGCGACCGAATCGTTTGTGCCATTGCAGCGGGCGCAACATCCTGACGATTGATCATGGGTTGGACTGGCCGCACAGGTTTCGCCGGCACAAAGACAGGGGGACGGACCTGAACGGGTTCCCGCGCTTCTGGACCAGGGACGCAGGCGGATAACAGATTTGCGACCATCAATGTCGACACCAGTCGAAGCGATAAACCTCTGAAGATTGCCACGAATATCCCTTTTTGCGCTTCGAATTCTCACTTCAGTCTAGGCGCTGAAATGCTGCGCGACAGGCGCTTTGCGGCGAATGATTCTGTAGGGACGATGAAGCGATGGTTGCCGTTTACGTAAAGGCATGCTTTGGTGGTGTTTATAAGGAGAGTTTATGAACGGCTTTGACGCATGGCGTGCGCGCTCACCCCATTATAATGATACACATGAAGCATTGGCGATGAGCGTGCGCCGCTTTGTCGAACGCGAAATTGCCCCGCATATTGACCAGTGGGAAGCAGAAGGCGAACTCCCCCGGGACCTTCACGTGAAAGCCGCTGAGGCAGGCATATTGGGACTGCGTTATCCAGAGGAATACGGCGGACATAGCGAAGGGTTCGACATCTTTCACGGCCTGACCCAGACCGAGGAATTGGCGCGCGTTGGTGCAGGCGGGCTAACGGCGTCACTGATGACCCACGGCATTGGGCTGCCGCCGATCCTTGCCCTTGGTTCTGATGATATGAAACGCCGGATCGCGTCGCCAGTGCTTGCGGGCGAAAAAATTATCGCGCTTGGCATAACCGAACCTTCGGGCGGGTCCGACGTTGCGAACCTGAAGACCAAAGCGGTCAAGGACGGCGATCATTATATCGTCAACGGGTCCAAAATGTTCATCACGTCCGGGATGCGCGCCGACTATATGACAACAGCCGTGCGCACCGGCGGCACAGGTGCAGCCGGCGTTTCGCTGCTCTTGATTGAGATGGACATGCCCGGCGTCACGCGAACGCGGCTCGACAAAATGGGCTGGCGCTGTTCAGACACAGCAGCGATTTATCTTGAAGATGTGAGGGTTCCGATGGCCAATTTGATTGGCGCGGAAAACCAGGGCTTCATCGGGATCATGCGCAATTTCAACAGCGAGCGTTTGGGCATGGCGATGGGGTGCTGCGCCTATGCCCGCGTCTGCCTTGATGAGGCCGTCACATGGGCACAGCAGCGTGAAACATTTGGCAAGCCCCTCGTCAAACATCAGTCAATCCGCATCAAGCTCGCCAATATGGCGCGACAAATTGGTGCGACGCAGGCGTGGGTTGATCTGTGTGCGTGGCAAGTTCAGGAAGGGCGCGATCAACCCGCCGATTTCGCGATGCTCAAAGTCCAGGCCACCCAAATGTTAGAAGCCGTGGCACGCGATTCTGCCCAAGTGTTGGGCGGGGCATCCTATATCACTGGCAGCAAGATCGAACGCATCTACCGCGAAGTCCGGGTCAATGCGATTGGCGGTGGGTCAGAGGAAATCATGCTCGACCTCGCTGGGCGACAGCTGTTTGGGGGATGATTTATCGTATCTCAAAGGGATACTATTATATTGACGATCGTATTCCCATGCGGTACAAGGCCCAAATGAGAGAGTGTGTGTGAGGATCATAAGCGTCCGAGACAAAAGGATAAAATCTTTGATTGAAGCGCCTAATGCCGCGACGGTCAAAGGATTTGACCCAATGGAAGTCAGGAAGCTGGGCCCAATGATTGTCGCGATTCAAGCGATGACACATCCGCATCAATTGATGAGCGTTCCATCGTGGCGCGCCCATGAACTTTTGGGGATCGAAGCAGGTGTCTGATCACTCACTGTAACGCGTAATTACCGGCTTACTTTTTTTGTTGATATGACGGCGCAAACCGTCTCGTTGCTCGACTATCAGGATTATCATTGAGGATGATGTGATGACGATAATGCCCAGTTTCAAAATGGTCGATCCACCTCATATCGGTGGGTTTCTTCGCAGTGAAGTGGTCGACCATTTCGGACTGACCGTGGAGGCGACCGCCCGTGCGCTCGACGTTGCACGACCCGGTTTCAATAATTTGCTCAATGGCAAACGCGCACTCTCTTATGACATGGCCCTCAAGATAGAAGCTGCGTTCGGGATCGACGCTGCCTTGCTTGCGGGGATGCAGCATGAATATGACATGGCGCAGGCCATGAAAAGACGGGCAGAATTAACGCGCCGCATTACGCGGGTGGAAAACTTCAATTCTAACGTTGAATGATCGCGTGATAATGACCAAGCAGCCGCAATCTCGCGACTAAAAATAACAGAAGAGTGCATTGTAAAACTGTTGCGCAAAGCAGTGCATTTGCGTGATTTCCGTCAGCATAGACCGCAATATAACCCCCTGCAGCAATTGATAGCGCGCTCGCCGAGGCGATGGCATGCGACCAGTAAAGCGCTACTTTTCGCGCTGCAAAAATCCACCCCGCCGCTCCAAATATGAGTGCAGAAACAAATGCGACCCTATCAATCCATAATGCCTCAGCAAATGTAGGATCTTGCAGGATCAAGCCATCATCCATCCACATCGCGCGAAGTCGCATGAATAAAAAGAGCGCCAAAATCAAAGCTATTGCGATGTTACGGGCGCCACGTTCACGCACCGGCCTGTTCGCTTGGATCATATCAGCGGCGATATGTGCGGCAGACCCAAAGCGTTTGGTGACAAGGCGTTCGGCCTCGTCTCGTGAAACCCCCTGCTCACCTTCGGCAGCTTCAGATAAATGGCACGCAATTTCTTCATGCGCGCGACGCTTTAGGTTTGCGTCAAAAGCAAGATGCCGGTCAAAATCAGCGAGGTAATCAGCGATCAAACTGGACACGGTACGTCCCCCAAAAACGCGCCCATCGCATCAGAAAATTGTGCCCAGCCATTTTTATGATGTGCGAGCGCATCATCACCTGATTTTGTAAGCGCATAAACGCGTCGTCGCCGTCCAGTTGCGGGGTCATTCCAGGCACTTGACAGCAGACCATCCGCTTCCAGCCGGTGGAGGATGGGATAAACTGTGCCTTCAGGTGGATCAAAATGACCGCTGCTACGCCGTTTTATTTCTTCGATAATGGCATAGCCATGCAATGGCCCGCTTGCGATTGCAGCAAGTACAATGCCATCCAGCTGGCTTCTAAAAACCTCTTTTGCCATAAAATTTCCTATGCCTAGAAAATCTAGGTGTCAAGCATTGACACCTAGAGTAAGTATGCCTAGATATTCTAGGTAAAGGAGTTCAACATGATCACGCAACGTAGACACAACAGTTGGTTTGAAGGTTCACGGTTTCTCATCCTGACAACGGCTGTACTTTCAGCTATGGTCGCCGCCTTGGTAACTTTTGGCGCGACACCGGTCGATGGCATTCGTCTCGCGATTCGTGTCACTGCCCGCACATCGCTCTTTTTCTTTATAGTGGCATTCACCGCATCAGCAGCGGCACAGTTATGGCCCGGCACTCTTACGTCCTGGATACGGCGCAATCGTCGATATTTAGGCCTTTCTTTCGCTGCATCTCACGGTCTTCACCTGATCGTGATCGTCACACTCGCCAATTTCGCTCCTGAAGTCTTTTGGACGCTTTCAAACAAAATTTCGATCATCGCGGGCAGCAGCGGGTATTTTTTCATCTTTCTGCTCGCCGGCACGTCTTTCAATCGCGCCGTACAGTGGCTTGGACCAAAATTATGGACTCAAATTCATTTGTTCGGGCTTTGGTTCATTTGGTTAAGTTTCATTTTCACCAACGGCAAACGCGTGCCAGTGAGTTTGTGGTATCTTGCACCATTAGCAATTTTGGCAGCGGCATTTTATATTCGCAAGAAAGGACTTCGCCTTCAGGGCACCAAGACCGTATCCACCGCTTCTGCCGCCATATCCGGATAGTCGAGCGTATAATGAAGCCCGCGACTTTCGTGCCGAGACAAGGCCGACCGCACGATCAGGTCGGCGACTTCGACCAGATTTCGCAGCTCGATCAAATCAGGCGTGACCCGGAAGTGGCGGTAATAATCTTCGATTTCTTGGCGCAACAGATCGATGCGGTGCTTGGCACGTTCAAGCCTTTTGGTGGTGCGAACGATACCGACGAAATTCCACATGAAATTGCGAATTTCGCGCCAGCATTGTTGGATGACGACCTCTTCATCGCTGTCGGTTACGCGGCTTTCATCCCACGGACGGATCGGCGGCGGCGGTGGCAGTGTATCCCAGTGCGACAAGATATGCCGCGCTGCCGCATCACCGAATACGAAACATTCAAGCAAGGAATTTGATGCCAGCCGGTTCGCGCCGTGGAGGCCCGACTGCGTGACCTCACCTGCAGCATAAAGCCCCGGCAAATCCGTCGCGCCGTCAAGATCGACGATCACGCCGCCGCAGGTGTAATGCTGTGCCGGTACGACAGGGATCGGTTCCTTGGTAATATCAATCCCCAGCCCCATCAGTTTTTCATAGATGTTGGGGAAATGTTCTTTCACAAAAGCAGGCGGTTTGTGGCTGATGTCGAGATGCACAAAATCAAGGCCCAGCCGTTTAATTTCATGATCAATCGCCCGTGCGACAATATCGCGCGGCGCCAGTTCTTCGCGCGCATCAAAACGCGGCATGAACCGTTCGCCTGTGGTCGGTATTTTAAGGTGCCCGCCCTCGCCGCGCACAGCCTCGGTAATCAGGAAATTTTTGACCTCTAGGTTATACAAGCAGGTTGGGTGAAACTGCATGAATTCCATATTGGACACCCGCGCGCCCGCACGCCACGCCATCGCAATCCCGTCACCAGTCGCGCCTCTGGGTGCGGTTGAATAGAGATAGGTGCGTCCTGCCCCGCCAGTCGCAAGGATGGTCGCATTCGCGGTAAACAGATCGACTTTTCCGGTTGCGCGGTGCGCGGCATAAACGCCCCAGACATGGCCATCGCCAGAGAATTTTTCACCGTGCCGGCTGGTGGCAAGGTCAATCGCAACCCTATCAGGGATCAGCGTGATGTTAGGATTGTCACGCGCGGCTTTTTCCAGCGCTTGCTGAACCGCCCACCCCGTCGCGTCGTTGACATGGACAATACGCCTGTGGCTGTGCCCGCCTTCGCGCGTCAAATGCCAGCGCCCATCGGACTCTTTGGCATCATTACCGGGGTTAAACGGCACACCGAGTGCGGCCAGCCGCTCGATCGCAGCGGGTGCGCCTTCGACCACAAATTCAACTGTCGCGCGGTTGTTGAGGCCCGCACCAGCGGTCATCGTGTCGCGAATATGATCCTCAAACGTATCACCGGGTTCAAGCACCGCCGCAATCCCGCCCTGTGCCCATGCAGTTGCCCCGTCTGACAGCGCCCCCTTGGCAAGCACGGCCACCTTCTTTGACGTGGCAAGCGTGAGTGCAGCAGTCAGGCCGGCAGCACCCGAACCAATAATCAGAACATCAAATTTGTTCTGCATTGGCCGCGCGCGTCAGGTTCAGGAAGACATGTTCAAGATCAGCTTCGCGCGTCGACACATCAGCGATGCCGTATCCTTCGGCTTGAAGCGCGCCAAGGACGTCACCGGCATTGGCAACCGCCTTTGAATAGGTAATCGTCAGGACACGTTCTGCCTTCAGATCAACTTTTTGAAACAAGGGCGATTGCGGCGTTGTCACAACATCACGGTCCACGGTGATCTCAACCACTTTTTCCTGCGCCATGCCGATCAATTCGCGTGTCGGCTTGTTGGCAATCAGCGTCCCGTTGTTGATAATCGCGATCCGGTCACACAGTTCCTCGGCTTCTTCCAGATAATGCGTGGTGAGAACAATGGTCACGCCCTGCCGGTTAAGGTCGCGGACATAAGCCCACAGCTGTTGGCGCAGTTCAACGTCAACCCCAGCCGTTGGTTCATCAAGGACGAGGATTGGCGGCGAATGCACCATAGCCTTGGCCACCAACAAGCGCCGCTTCATCCCCCCGGACAAGGTGCGCGAATAGGCCCCGGCTTTATCTTCAAGGTGAACCGCTTTCAAAAGCTCCATCGACCGGCGCTTTGCCTTTGGCACACCGTAAAGACCCGCTTGATTTTCGAGCGTTTCAAACGGCGTAAAAAAGGGATCGAATAAAATTTCCTGGGGGACAATGCCGATGCTCGCCTTGGCATTGCGCGGGTGCTGACCAATATCAAAACCCCAGACCGTCGCCGTACCCCCCGTCTTATTAACCAGGCCAGCAAGGATATTGATGAGCGTTGATTTGCCAGCGCCATTGGGACCAAGCAGCCCAAAAATCTCACCGCGCGGCACGTCAAAACTGACCCCGCCCAGCGCCTGCTTCCCCCCCGCATATGTTTTTTGAAGGTTCGTGATCCGAATTGCAGCATCTGTCATAAACAACCCTTAACGCGCACGTGCGCCAAACGAAAGAGATTGTGGGGAATGGGGGGCGAATGGCAGCATTGTTGGGGGGAACGGACAGTCGGCTTTTAGATTTTTGAGGGCCTTAAGCAGTCGTTTAAGGGTTTCCTGTTGTGGTCCACAGCGTCCTAAATTCCTCGTGCTCCGCGATTACTTTGTCGATCGCGTCGGACGGCAACCCGAGGCGGCGAAGAAACAGGACGGTCAGTAGCACGGCGAGCTGCCGTATCGCCGAATGCATGTCGGCTCCAGTCAAAAGGTTCGGCGGTTTGTCACCATGGTGTGTTTCATGATTCCGTGTTGCGACCACGGCGTCGATAAAGCTCCTGCCATAAGCTGGCATGACACCGCCGCGACCATCACGCGCAAGAGCGATTAGCGCGCGCAGTCGGTGGCGCAGGCTCGGCTCGTTGGTCCATTCGAGCGTACCCTTCAACTTATCGCGCATCGTCTTGAGCGTGTCGGGAGGGATAGCATCCGTCAGCGCCTTCACGATAGCAACATGCTCGTTGGCGGGCACGATCGTGCTAGGGCACGCCTCGCGATGGAACGTCTCGACGGCCTGAGCGGCCAGCAGGAAGCGGACGTTCATGAACATTCGCCGGTCGGACGCGACTGTCGATTGCAGGTGCAACGCCGCACTAAGCGTCTCGTACTGCGCGAACCAGTCAGCGAGCGCGTTTGGCGCGGCTTCGAGCAGCGCGGGCGCGGTCAGCATCGGCGGGCGACTGACCGGCGGCAACTTATCGTCGCCGCCGATCATCTGTGCGTAAATTTCGACTTCAGCGTAGCGCGGATAACCTTCCGCCTTCGGTTCTGCCGGTAGCTCTACCTGCAGCTTGGTTAGGTGCAGTGGCCGCCCATACAACAACTCAGCGAGCGAACGCAGGTTCGACGCTGCAGCGAAATGCCACTTAAGTGAATGCGGTTCGTCAGCTTCGATCCCGATCATCGCTTCCGACGTCGAGGTCCAACGTTCGTCGCCGTCGCGTCCGCTGCGAATGTGTGAATCGGTATAGAGCTTGGCACCGGGGATGTTGCCTAGCTGCATGCGCGGCGGCTTGCGGACAGTCAGCTCGGTGTAAGATGGC
>JAYUPB010000011.1:0-18440 GCA_043760405.1 Sphingomonadales bacterium | reverse complement strand
CTTGCAGAAAGTGAAATGGCATTTTGGATTTACGTTGCGCTTTGTTTTTGGCTCACAATGACCATGCGGCCTCATGTCGCCAGCTGGGTTGGGGCAATATTGCTGATTTTTCTGGGCGGTATCGCGACTCAGATATTCCTTCCTGGCGGAAACTGGTTGTTTATTTGGCCATTGCTGATCACCCTGATTATGGCCCTATTGGCTGGCCGCTTCGGGATCAACGCACCTTTGGTTCGGATCGTCGCTGCGATTGCCGGATTGCTCACCTTTGGTCTGATATTCCAAATTGTTGCGCTCTTTTACGTGTCTGTCGGTACGATGACACCAGCAATCGTCGCGTTGCTCATTCCGTTTATGATCCTATTGCTCGGACCATCATTACTGGTGTGGAATGAAGGGCGTCTTGGTCTTAAGATCGGTATTGTATTGCTTGCCGTTGCTGGTGGCGGTGCATTTTGGTTGGGTATGACTGAGGGGTTTTCCACGCGTCATCCGCGTCCTGGTGATCTGTTCCATTATACAGATTTTGACACAGAGAAAAGCTATTGGGCGACAACATCGACGCGGGCTGAACTCCCGCAAGGGATAGCCAAGCAGGTTAAGGTTGCAGTCTATGACCAATTTTCACTTTGGACGGTGCCTGCCCCAAAGGTTTTTGCGCCGCGCCCACTTTTGGCATTGACGACATCTGGCACACGCAAAACGCTGCGCATTACGGGGTCCGAAGCCCCGCGGCTGTTGATGCTTGCGCTGCGTCCATCACAGCCGCTCAGCTCTGTAAGGATTAATGGCAAAGTGGTGACACTTGACCCGGCGCAATGGACGCGCGTCGCTTACCGCACCGAAACACCTGTTAACTTGGCTTTGGATTTTGATGCCCCGTCGAGGGGAACATTGGCCGTGCGCTATCTTTGGGTTGCCCCGGATATGCCCGCAGGGGCACCGCGTCCAAACGGCCCAACGACAAATTGGACGCTATTTTCAGACGCGCGTGTGGCGGCTGGATCCATGCAATTGTCTTTGGATCCGCCTACCCCATGAATCCAAACAAATGCCCCGCGACTTTGCGCATCTGGATTTCTTCAGCGCCTTCGGTGATGCGGTAACGCCTGTGGTGGCGGTAGATATGTTCGAACGGTTTATGGCGTGAATAGCCCATGCCACCGTGTACCTGCATCGCGAAGTCGG
The DNA here is from genome assembly GCA_043760405.1 of Sphingomonadales bacterium. Classification (GTDB taxonomy): domain Bacteria; phylum Pseudomonadota; class Alphaproteobacteria; order Sphingomonadales; family Sphingomonadaceae; genus Aquisediminimonas. The sequence goes on along the minus strand of JAYUPB010000011.1, from coordinate 17,252 downwards.
CGGCATTACACACCAGACGGTTGGCCTTATAATTGCACATGCTGACCTTGTCCGACAGGCGGATCGCGACTTCTGGTTTGGTCATTGTGTCCATTTCAGCGGCCGTCTTATAGATTAACAGGCGCAGCATTTCGGCGTCAGTTGCGAGTTCAACCAACGGAAACTGGATCGCCTGATTGACAGCCAGCGGCTTGCCAAAGGGTTTGCGTTCTCGTGCATATTTGACGGCCTCATCAATGCAATATTGTGCTGCGCCAAGTGAGCTGGCTGCTTGACGGATACGGTTTTCGTGAACGAAATGTTGAGCCACCGCGAGGCCATTGTCGAGGTCACCAAGGATCGCACTTTCGGGCACCCAGACATCAGTATATTTCACCTTTGGATGGTCGGTAGGCATATTGAACGTCCACATATAGTCGCCGATTTCAAACCCCGCTGTGGTCGTTGGTACGACAAAACAGGTGATGCCGCGCGCTTTGCCATCCACGCCACTGGTCCGTGCGAACGTCATGACATGGCTGGTATAGGGCAGTCCTGTTGTCCACATTTTATTGCCGTTGATCAGCCATCCTGCAACACCGTCACGGCTTTCTGGGACGGCATGCGTATCCATGTGGGTGGCGTCTGATCCGTGATGTTCCTCGGTCAACCCAAAACTCCAGCCCATTTTCCCTGCGAGCATCAGTGGTATGAAATCACGCTGCTGTTGCTCTGTTCCGAAATCCCGGAGCATTAAAACCTGCACCAAATTACCGACGATGCTGGATTCATTTTGAAGGTCATTGTGCAAACCCAATCCCTTGGCCGCGAGGTGATGACGGATCACCGCCATCGACAGATTTGATCCGTTCTGTCCGCCAAACTCGGTTGGTATGGCATAGCGATAATGCCCTGCCTTGTCGGCTACGTAACGCATTTCAGAGAGTAAGGCCCACCAATCGGCGCGAGGGTGGCCATCATTATCCCAATCCGTTCGTGCATTTTCTCGTCGGTGATCAAAGAAGCGAATGTTGTCATCGCGGTTTTCGATGGGTTTGATTTCAGCTTCGATAAAGGCATCGAGCGTGGCGAGGTAAGCGGTGATTTCAGGTGGGATTTCAAACAGCATTATTGGGCTCCCCACATAAAGTGCGCCTTGGTCAGCGCGGAATACTTTGGTTGATCGACTGCGAGCTTGGCCAGTGCGTCGCGTTTGAGTTTTGCCAGCAGGCCCGCCGTGGCGAGGGTTTTGCGGCCAGACAGGATGTCATCGCACAAGGCTCTGTCGTGGACTGCAAGTGTGCCAGCGGCTTCACGGGTGAGCATCCCAAGTGCATTGAGCGCGACAGCGACCATGAATTTATCACGCCCCTCTGCTTTGGGTTTGATGTCTGTCGCGATCCAGTTGGTTAGGGCCTCTAGCATTTCAGCAGGTGAGGGTTCGCCCATCCGCCGCGGTTCTGGTGCAGGTGAAAGCGATATTGGCAGGCGCTGGGTTTCAGGCGCGTCTTCCTCCAACAACATCAAGAGATCGACTTCTGTTTCTGAGGTGCGCCGCCCGATGACAGCGCGTTCCAAGGTTTTGTCCATGCCAGACCGCCATATCTCTGCCATCTGCAAACAACACATCCCCCACCAGAGGGTTGAATAAATGAGCCAAAAACGAAAGCGAATGGGATCAGGGGCTGCCCCGCTTTCGGCAGCATATGTAGCGAAAAAGTCTTCAATCTGACCGCAACCAAAGGCGGGGCGATCAATATGGCCAAAGCGCCAGCTGTTGATGCACCCGAACGCCAAATCCTGATGCCGGTCGCCAATATGGGCCAGTTCCCAATCAAGCACAGCAGCGAGGCCGTTTTCGTCCGCCATAAGATTGCCCATGCGGTAATCACCGTGGAGAAAAACGAGAGAAGAGGGCGCAGGGATATGATCCTCCAGCCATTTGAGAGCGAGCGCGAAGATGGGCCGGTCGCCGCCGTAAGCAGTGAAACGCATTTTCATATCGGCAATGAGAGTTGACGTGTCTGATGCGGGCAAATCTGGCAAAGTGTCGAGCGCGATACTGTGAATTTTTGCAAGCTCGCGTGCCATATCCGTGAGCAGTGCAGGTGGGGGATTGGCGAGGATTTTTGCCGGATTTACCTCGGCAATCACACGGCGCATGATATAGCCCGTGCCGAGATCATCGTCAGGCGCGATTTCGCCAACAATCTCCGGTGCTTTGACGCCCGCCGTAAATGCCGCGCGGACAATGGCGACCTCAACATCATGGCCGTAGGTCCGTCCTGCCATCATTTCAGCATTGGGAGCACGGCGCAGAACATAGGATTGCCCAGCATATTCAAAAGCAGAGCTTTCCATGTTCGCGCCACCAGTCAAACGCTGCAGATTTTCAACCGTTTGCGCTGCCCCGCCTATGATCCGCGCCATAGTTGACGAAAGGTGGAGCGCGATATCTCTCATCAAGCGGCAAATCGCGCCAATCGTGCGGTGATCAGCGCATTGGCTTCCGCCATGATCCGGTCGATCAATTCCTTACACGTCGGGACATCATTGATCAGCCCGGCAACCATACCGCAGCTCCAAGCGCCAGCATCCATATCGCCTTCCGTCATCACTTTGGGGTAAATGCCTGCGACTTGTTCATAAATATCCGAGATTTTGAGGTCCGCACCCTTGGCCTTTTCGATGGCGAGAATCCGGTCAACGCCGGCATTGTTGAGCACGCGTTCGGTATTGCGCAGAGGGCGCATCACCAGCCGCGTGTCGAGTTCGGATGCGGCAACGATGGCATCTTTCACATTTTGGTGAACCGGTGCTTCCTTGGTGGCGATAAAACGTGTGCCCATGTTCATGCCTTCTGCGCCCAGCGCGAGGGCCGCGACCAACGACCGCGCATCGGCCATCCCGCCTGACGCGACGAACGGAATTTTGAGTTCTTCTGCAGCACGCGGGAGGAGGATCATGTTGGGAATGTCATCTTCGCCCGGATGGCCACCGCATTCAAAGCCATCAACCGAAACCGCATCGCAACCAATGCGTTCGGCCTTGAGTGAGTGGCGTACGGAGGTGCATTTGTGGATCACTTTGATCCCTGCCGCCTTCATCGCGGGCATGTGTTCTTCTGGGCTGCGCCCCGCAGTTTCAACGATGCGCACACCACCTTCAATGATCGCCTGAATATATTCAGGATAAGGCGGGGTCGCAAAAGTCGGAAGGAAAGTAAGGTTCACCCCAAATGGTTTATCAGTCATATCATTGCACTTGGCGATTTCCGCGGCGAGCAATTCCGGCGTCCTCTGCGTGAGGCCGGTAATAATTCCAAGTCCGCCCGCGTTTGATACAGCAGCGGCCAGTTCGGCCAGACCCACGTAATGCATCCCGCCTTGAATGATTGGATGCTGGATATTGAACAGTTCAGTAATACGGGTTTTCATTGACGAATCCTCTCAAACGCAAGTTTGAGAGGATGGTCGCGGAGCGTGACGTTTACGTCAAGTGGACAATCACTTCCTATTTTTTCGGTTTCATAAATTTAAGTGTCATCCGGTCACTTTCGCCAATGGCCGCATATTTGGCGCGATCAATATCGCCTTCCGCAAAATTGGGCGGCAATGTCCAAACGCCTTTTGCATAATTATGGGTGTCTTTAGGATTGGCGTTTATCTCAGATTCAGCGACCAGTTTGAAACCTGCTTTGGTGGCAAAAGCAATTACAGAACTGCTTTTCATATAGCCGCTTTTTTCTTCAAGCGCGCTGTCCATGGTTTCAGGAAGGCGATGTTCGACAATGCCCAAGAAGCCACCGGGTTTGAGCATGGTATAGATTTCATTGAAAGCGGTCTGGGCGGCATCGGTGCCACCAAAACGCCAATTATGCACGTTTCGGAATGTGAGTGCGACATCAGCCGAACCCGGAACAACGGGAACGGCGCCTTCCTTATTTGGAAAGTTCGCACGCTTTACCTTGGCATAAAGGGATGGATTACCGTCCAGTTTCTTGGCGATGTTATCAGCGCCGCGGCCTAGTGGTGCAGCGACTGTGTAGTTGCCCTTTTTGGCCAGATAAGGGGCCAGAATTTCGGTGTACCACCCTCCACCAGGATAAAGCTCAACAACATTATCTGTCGGTTTTACACCAAAAAATTTCAATGTTTCGGCGGGATGACGATAAACATCACGGGCACGATTGGCCTCGCTGCGATGTGGTGCTGCAAGCACCGTTGTCAAAGCGCTTTCAGATCCCCGCGATTTTGCGGTGAGCATTGGGGTGGCGATGGCTGTTGCGGCCAGCATCGCTGCAATGATTATAGATTTGCGCATGGGGAGGACCTCTCAAAAATAATAACATATGTATCGGTGGCGTTGATGACATATTCAAGATGTATCTGTGTTATTGGTGTTTTATCGTCATGTCCTTGAGCGACTTTGCAAAAGCAGCCCCACCATCTTTTGCAAAGCTAAAAAAGAGTGAGGGCTCAATCAGCTCAAGCTCCATGAGGTAGAATGCGCTGTCATTGCCGCGTACCATATCGACGCGGGCGTAAAGCGGTAATGCTGGGGCTGCGGCGATCGCTGCTATGGCCAGCGCATATGCTCCTTCAGGCGGCACGATTTCGGATTCGCGACCCCCAAATTGTTCCTGCACACGAAAATCGCCTTGGGCTGGTTTTTTGAGGATGGCATGGCTGAAATTGCCATTGAAATAAAAGAGTGAAAACTCCCCTTCGCTGGTGATGGCGGGCATCAACGGTTGGATGAGCATTTCTTTTTCAAGCACATCAAACGGAATTTGATCGCTTGGACCCATAAGATAGGTTCCGTCTGCTCCCCCCGATATGGAAGGTTTGATGACAAGTGTGTCGCTCCCAAATACCGCGCGCGCTGTCTTTAGGTCGTCTGCGCAAAGGCTGTGTGTTTCTCGTGTTGGGACAATCGTGACACCTGCGGATTCCAAATCGAACAGATAATCCTTGTCGGTGTTCCAGCGCAACGTGGCGATGGGATTTGCGAAAGGTAGTCCTGTCACTTCCCAAGCATCAAGCGCCTTGAACCAGCGTGCTGGCTCACGTTGATAGCCCCATGCGATCAACGGTAGAATGACATCATAGCCGGATAGGTCGCCAGCATCATTCCACGTCCGAAACGCGCAATCTTGATCCAATAGTGTGCGATACAGGTCCGCCACGGGATGCCAATTTTCTTCATAATCAGGGTCAGGTGTCAGGATGCAGATTTCAGGCATTATCAGCCGCCTTTGCCGTGCCAAGCAAGCGGCCATAAGCCCAGCCGATCCCGATCAATGCACCACCAAGGCCAAGGAAGGACAAGACACGCAGCAAGCCTTCAAGAGCCGCGGCATCAACCAAAAACACTTTAATCGTCACCAGCGTCAGCAAACCGAGGCCAGCAATCCGCAACCAGCTCAATTTGCGCATCATGCCCTGCCAAATCCATATCAATGAAAGGACCAGAAGTGCGGCTGAGTAGCTGTAATTTTCACCGCGTGGCAGGATTCGCATCGTTAGCACACCGCCTTGATACGCTTGGCGCACGGCCAGCATCACGGTGATCATCATCAGCAACAACGCCAGATAACGGAACCAGCGTTGATGGGGGTTAAGCACTGACCGTGGTGGGAAGAACCACAGCCAGACTGCGACCAAGGCCCCGTGGATGACGACGGCGTTGAGCAGCGGCAGGCTGCCCACATTTTGTGAAACCATCAGCGGGTTGAACAAAACGACATCAAACCATACCACCCGCCACAAGGCCACGGCCCAAATCACAATAGCCGCGCGTGAGAAGCGCCCGCCATAGAGTTGCATCAACCAAGCGGTGATAAACAAGGCTTGGCTGATCGCGACACGTTCGATCAGGCCCCATTGCAGGAAGTTATCAGCGGTCACTGCAAGGGGTTGTTTGATGAGCGTGTAAAGCATGGCAAGGCTGCACGCGCCAATCACAGCGGCAGTCAATTGGATAAGGCGCGTTGGCAAAGCATAGGACGGTTTCCATAGCGCTATTGCCAAAATCATCGCCGGAAGCGCGATCTTGATCAAGGTGACGATTAACGTTGGCAGATGAGCAAAATGATCAATTTCGCCGCCCAACGACCGCGCAAAGACCAGCAACCAAGGTTGAATAGGGGCCAACAAAGCGACGCCCACAGCAATCAACAGCGCTTCATGACCAAAACGCGGCAGCGGCAGACGTGTTCCGATCATTATCGCACTCGCAGCGACCAAAGCCAAGACCGCTGGATGCCAGGTGGCAGGTACCAATGCCAAAAGTGTGGCCAAGAACAGGCCCATAGCCTGCCAACGCAGTGGCTTGTCAGCAAATCGGTCGACATGGCACCATGCCAAAGCTGCAAGCAAAAGAGATGGTATGCCGAGGAACGCCGCGACAATGGCAAGGGGCGGGGTTGTCCCGGTTACGAAAATCGATGCAAAAAGTGCGGGGTATAGTTGAATGCTCCCCGCCCAGAAAACCGCAGCAGCAAAGGAAGTGATAAGGCTCGCATTGAACCAATAGCTTTTTTCATTTTCTTCTGCCCGCAATTTTGCCCACGCGCCCATAACAATCGCACCAACCAAAAGTACAGGCGCATGCCAATCCAGAGGCACAAGCGCGAGCGGCGTTGCAAGGGCAGCAATGATTGCCAAAGAGCACAGCGGCTTTTCAAAGACTTGGCCCTTATGACACCATGCCAAAGCGGCAATGAGGAGTGCGGGAACAACCAAATAAGCGGCGATAGAAAGAGCCTGCGGTACCCCTCCATCGGTGAGCAGCGAGGCAACGACCTGAGGCACCTGCGGCATGCGTGCGGTCCATAATAATCCGGCAAGTCCAAGCGTCGCTAGGCTGGCATCAGACCAAAAACGATTTGGTGATTGTTCTGCGCGCTGTTTTGCAATCAGGCCAAGTGCCACCGCACACGCCAAAGCTGCACTGGTGTGCCATGTGATTGGGGCCAAAGCCAACGGGAGGGTCAATCCCAAACCCAATGTTATCCAGCGCAGCGGGATATCGCTTTGACGGGTTCGGTGAAACCAGGCCATGCTACCGAGCAAAAATGTCGGTGCGATCAATAAAAGAAAGACCGTTTGCAAGGGCGGGAACGGACCACTTAGCAACACGGCGTCGATAATTTCAGCATGCCGAGTTTGTGCCATAATCCATGACAAAGCGACCAGCGGCCATCCGAACAGACTGCCTTGGAAAAGGAATCCGTCGCCTGTTCGTCTTGCCCATGCGGAAAGTGCGACGATGATGCACAGGCCAGCAACGGGCCACCAATCTGGCTTCAGCCCTATATAGCCTGCAATTGCCAGCGCGGCTGCCGCGACGAGCGCACCGCCCGCCAATGCCCAATCTGGGGTGCCTGCGGCGTGGCCTTCATCCCGCGCGCGCCAGCTGAGGAACGCAGCGGGAAGCGCAGCTAAGGCAAACAACCTTGCCCAATCTGTTGTATTCAGCAGCGGAAAGCCGCCGCTCAAAATCGCGACCAACAGTGGCCCCACACCGCCGCCCAAGGCGAGCATCGTCCATGACCGTCCTGTGCCGCTTCTGCGCGCAAAGACATGCCCGGGTATGGCGAAGAGCAATGTTGCGCCAAGTGCCGCCATTGGGGCCAGCGCACTGCCTTTCCCAAAGGCCCCGACCAATAGGATCAAGACTAAGCCCAAAGCCGCAAGGTTGGCAGGCATCAATCGCGCATCGCGCCATCCCAGATACAGGCATGACAAGGACAAGAGTCCGTAAAGCACCCATCCTGACAGTGCGAAATCAAGGGTTGGTGCAAACAACGCCAATTGAATGAAGCCAGCCACCATTGGGATCAGCCGAACGCGGCTTCCTCCAGCGCCGCTGCGCGGAAACAGGATGGTGGCCCCCAGCGCGATGACCACGATGAACAGACCCAGGCTTGGCCCGATTCCGGTCAGTTTCGCCGCCATAATTCCGAGTGTCCACAAAATGCCACCGCCGGTTGCAGCCATCGCCAGCCACGTCCAACCCCGGTGAATGGCAACGGCGAACAAGCCAGCGATCAAGAGCCCGAGGTAGATCAGCAGCGGCACTAGATTGCCAGAAGGCGCGGCCATAAACGGCGCGACAAAGCCGCCGACCAATCCCATGATCGCGGTTGGCGGACCGTGACGCAAAGAGAGTATAAGGGCCGCCGCCGTGACGATCACCATCAAGACGAAAGATGTAAGGGGCGAGATGAGATTATACAGCTCCCCAGCCATGTACAGTGTGCCGTAAAGACTGGCGATGCCAGCGCCTGCAAGCACTTGGGCGACGCGTTCGTCCGCGGCAAAGCGGGGGACGCGCCGCGCGGCTTCACTCGCTGCGAGCAACGTGACCCCAAAAACGCCAGCCAGAACGGAGCGTACCGCTGGACCAAACCAGCCTTGATCTAAGGAATAGCGCACAAGGAAAACGGCCGCCAAAACTAAGGAGACGCCCCCAATCCAGATGGGCAATTTGCCGCCGACCAACGCTTCAAATGACGCCGCGAAATTACGCTGTGGTTTCTCCTGCGCATTTTCCGGCGGGGCAGGGGGGTCTTCTGCGATAATGGGCGCGATGCCCGCAACGTCTTCCCTGTGAACGGGTTCCGGCGTTACAGTCTGTTCTTCTGGCATATTGTAAACGATCCGTGCGGGCCCGCGCGGCGTCGATTGCGCCATCGCAGGCATTTTTGGAGTTTCAACCGGGACCGGCGTTTCAATCATTAGCGGTTCGAGCGGTGCGGCTATCAGTGGCGCGGCGATGGGTTCGGCGACCGGTTCAGGGACAGGTTTACTGACAATAACGGATGCCGGGGCGGCCTCTTTTTCTTCCACGACCGTAGTGCCGGAGGCTCGTTCGAGTGCGGCAATGCGATCAATGATCACGTCAAAGCGTTGTTCTAAATTCCGTGATCGGTTCTTCAGATTTTTAAAACTGATCCCACCGACAATGAGAATAATAAGCAGCAATACGAACACAGAGCACCCCCGAACGCAGAGTGTCTTGTTTGGCGGATTTTTTGCGCCTGTCCAGCGGGATAATGCTTGCGAGCAAATGTGATGGCTGGCAATGGTTTCACATCGCAACTTATCAGGAGAGAGACAATGATCGTATACGGTGCGCCGGTATCCCCTTATGTCCGAAAAGTCATGGCCTATGGTGCCGAAAAAGGGCTTTCGCTGGAACTTGTTGCGGTTGGCATTGGCGATCCTAATCCTGAATTTCGACGCGCCAGCCCTTTTGCCAAAATGCCAGCCTTTACTGACGGTGATTTTGCGATTTCGGATTCGACAGCGATTATTGCTTATCTTGAGGCGAAGCACCCCTCACCATCAATGATACCGGCCGATCCTGAAAATCGCGCGCGAACGGTTTGGTTCGATGAATTTGCAGACACGATTTTGTTTAGCGCTGCTGGGCCGATTTTCTTCAACAGGATTGTCGCGCCGATGTTCCTGAAACAAGAAGGTGATATGGCGGCGGCTGAAAAAGCGGAGAAAGAGGCATTGCCGCCGGTTATGGATTATCTTGAAAGTGTCATTCCAGAGTCAGGCTTTTTGGTTGGTGACGCGCTCAGTCTTGCCGATATTGCTGTTGCCAGCCCGTTTGTGAACGCGGCCCACTGTAATGTTGTTCCTGATGCTGCAAAATATCCTAAGCTAACGGCCTATTTGGCGGCGATGCATGCACGTCCAAGCTTTGCTGTGTGGATTGGCCGCGAACGCAAAATGCTTCGTCTGGGCTAAATTACAAAAGGGCGCGCCGGAGGATGGTCCAGCGCGCCCAAGGATTACAGGGTTGGGGATGGGGCCAAACCTGCAGGCGCCGTTTCACCCTTGCGGGCAACGACACGTTCGAATGTTTCGGGATAGTGCGGGTGTTCGGTCCCCATCAGTTTGTCCCACCAGGTAAAATACAGACCATAATTTTTGTTATAGCCCCCAGAATGATGAAGGTCGTGATGGGTTGTCGTGTTGATCCAGCGCGTCATCGGCGTTGAAAGCCACCAGCGGGGGTGGAGTTCAAACCCAGCATGGCCCATCGCATTGCGGATGATCATGATGTTCAGAAATGCCACGATCACCCAAATCGATGTCGGAACGAACAGCAGCCATATTGGCATGAACACGGCCATCACAAATGCTTCTGGCACTGCAAAGGCATAAGCCGCAAAGGGCGTCGGCGTGATCGACCGGTGGTGGAACCGGTGGAAGTGTTTGAACAGTTTGGGGTGATGCATCGTGCGGTGCGCCCAATAGAAATAAGCATCATGCACAACCAATATTGCCGCCAGTGTTGCGAAATCAAGGCCCCAGCTGACATTGTTTTCGTGCCGCTGTAAAACACCGTTGCGAATGCCCCAGGTGACAAAGATGCCAACAACAACATAGACGAGGCACGTTTGAATAGACCCCGTGATTTCGCGCCTGACATCTGTCATCGTTGCTTCACGCACCTGAATTTTGCGCGCTCTGATCGGAGAACGCCTGAGCATCCAGACCAAAGCCGAAATCAGGAGGGCGGCAATCAGGTAACGCCCAAAGTCAAAAACGAAGATGACCGGGGCATGGCTGGTCGCAATGCCCATCAGGTCGGTGGGTTGGTGTGTCATTGGGATGCTCCAAAACCGTGTGGAAGCCTAATGACGCAAAACCGAGTGTTACGCGCGCATATGTTCAAAAACAACTAGCCGATTTCGAAATCAATCAGGTGCGCGCGGTGATCCGGTACATGCTGGGGGTCATGCCCTCCGCTTCACGGAAAGCGCGGTTGAAGGGCCCAAGCGACCCAAAACCGGCGTCAAGGGCAATGGTCAGGATGGGCACATCGCGCTGGGACGGGTCGGTCAACGCCTCTTTGATCTCGTTCAAACGGTAACCGTTGAGAAACGCCGCGAAATTGCGGTGACCAAGCTGGCCGTTGATGAGGCGGCGCAGACGGTATTCCTGTACCTCTAATCGCGCGGCAAGCCCCGCGATGGTGAGGCGATCATCACGGTAAGCGCGTTCGTGTTCCATGTGCTGATGCAGACGCAGGCCCAGCGCCGCCAATGCTGGATCCAGGGTCGTGTCCTCCCCCCGCTTTGCGGGCGCAGCGACCGTGCGCGCGAACAAATCCGCCTGCCCAACGACAAACATTTCGGCACACAGCGCCCCTGTGAGCATCAGCGCGCCAAATTCGATCAGGGTCAGCACAGATCGCGGTGCGAAGCCCCGGTAGACTGAGATTTCAAGCACCAGAACGATGATCACATACAGGCCAACCGCCCACACCAAGCGCGACCGCAAACGCCGCCGCGCCTCAATCAAATCGCCACCGCGCCCGCGCCACGCGGCCCACAGCCCCGCAAGGACAAAACCGAACATACTGATGCGCGCCAGAGGGCCAAGATTGCTCACCACGCCCTCCATCTTATTCAGGATAATGCTGACCGCCATAAGCAACGTTGCCGCAGCGATCAGGCTCCAGCTGCGCCAGCCGATCCGCGTTTCATCGTTGAACCACGTCCGCGCGAACAACCAGAAAAAGCTTGGCACCATCGTAGATCCCAGGATCATGACCCATTCGACGGGGCTGCGGATATGAACGGGGCTAGGGATGGAGGAAATGACATGAAACACAATCGCGCCGTTCATGAGCAAGGCCATGCGCGCTGACAGCGTGGCCCAGTGATCGCGGATCAACAACCAGCTCCACAGCGCCAGCAAAGCCAAAGACCCCCCGCGCACCATCATATCAAAATCGGCAAAGCTGATCATGGGAACGTGCTGCCAGAGGGAGGGGGCGAGGGCAAGGGGGGGGTAAGCGCGAATGTCCCAAAGCCGGCACCACTCATGTATTTTAGAATTTTATGGATCAGCCGGCGATAACGCCTGAAATGCAAGGAACATTATCGGCCGTCCAGTCGATGTCATACGTTGTCGGCACATTCTTTTCGATGCCCGACGAAGATCTTGTTTTGTTAGGATTATAGAAAATACGAGCCATACTGTTATCAAAGGCAGCAATACGATCATTGTCCTGTCGCGCACTTGCAGCGTCTACCTCTTGCTGCTCGGTGCGAAAGCCACGGATCATTCGAATGGAACCGTCATGTAATGCAAAAGCCCTGTAATAATTTGCACCAAAAATTCGCGTGTCAAAACCTGTATTGAAGAACCAGTGCTGCATTAGCGTTTCTGAGGGCAGCCTAAGTGTTGTAACGTGGCAAATAAACTCGGGATCGTTGGAATAGGGCAAGTCCTGATTTTGATCATTTGCCCTGATCCGTCTCTCGGGCGGACTGAAACCACCACCTGGAAGGGAAACTTCTTTTTTGCCGTCGCGGTCGTCATCCCAATCGATTGGGCCTGTGCCGCTAATCGTCAACACGCTTGCTTGCGCCTTCTGATCGAAGCGCCATTTGACATCGTCTATCGTTTGCCATGTATCTCCAACCAGCTGCTGGCGCAGACCGTTGAGTAGGTCACTGGGGAGCTGTCCTGAAAATTGGATCTGCTGCTGTAGCCCTTCTAGGCCTCGAGTTATGGTAGTGTTTGTTTTTTTTGCTGGTTTATTGAAGCCGGTGCGTGCGTCGATCTCATATAGCGTTATCTTATCGGGCACCTTTGACGGCCGCCACTCTAAATGTTCTATCGTACTGCCTTGTTCAGTGAGAGGCAGTATCCACATGTAAGGAAATTTGGGAGCCGCACTTGGCGGAACAACGGGCGGAAGTGTGCCATCTAAATAGTAAATCGCGCCATTAATGCGTATACGAACAATCACGTGATCAAACATTTGCAGGCTTGGTAGCCTCTCGTTTAGGCCGTCATCTGCCCCGGCACTATTAACGAGAACAGGCTCAGCTTCGATACCCAATTCAGCAAGAAGCCCCAAAAGTAAAACAGTCTTACCTTTACAGTCGCCATATCGTCGTGACCAGGTTTCTTCCGCCGTTGCCGGTGTCAAATTTCCACCATTAAGACCGACATAGATGTAACGCACATCCTGCTGCACTAGCTTTAATGCTGCACCTGCACGCTCTAGCGGGCTCGTGTGTGCGGTCGATATGCGATTGACCTCCTGCTTGAGAGGGGAATTTGAAGAGAACTTTGCTGCCTTACTATAGAGAGAAGAAAATTGTTGCGAGATAGCCGACCAATCGGAGAAATCACTATATTCGACAACACGCTGCCAAAGATAACGAAAAGGGGCATCCTTAGCAGGAACCAGAATGGAGGGGTTGTCAAAGCGAAATTCAACTGCTTGGTGACTTTTTTGCACAACGACCGCCATTTCCGGGGCCATCTTCATTTTAGGTTGCTGGCCTTTGATCCAACTTATTCCTAGTTTATATCTTCCAGGGTAAGTTTTGGCAGCAAGCACGAGTAAGCCTGCGTCATTATTGCCCAGAGTTGGGTCATTCAAACGGGTTGTCTGCGCGACCTCCAACTCATCACCAACACGCAAGTCCGAGACACGGAACACTGCAGTTAAAGTGCCGTCTAGTTTCGCTGCTTCCAACTGATCCTCGCGACGTAATATCTCAAATGATGCTTTATCAAGAACATCGATAACTTCTCCATCACGGTGCACTTTAATAAAGTGAACATAAGGTGCGCCAGAGGCAGGATTCCAAACAATCGAAATGTTCCCGATATGCAACGCATTCGCATGGAGAATTTTTATGCGGTAGCTTGTATAATGGGCCTGTCCTTGTTCATCGAGATGAACAAGGACATCTTGGCGCCTTACGAATACAAGTCCACCAGCATTTTCTGGAACGGACATGAGCTCTGATGGTGCTACCCAATTTGGTACTGGGCCGCGCAACACCTTATCATTCTTAGCATTGGCTGGCCCATGGATGAGCATTGAGGCTAGAAATATTGAAATTAGAAAGCGCATTTGTCCCCCTACGATGTAAGTCATAATGAACGAGACTGCCGGAGATGCAACTATATTGGAAAAATAGTCTCGGCTTCGGGCACAGCAAGTACGGCGCCTCGAAAAAATAATTCACCCATTTGGCACTTTTATATTGACATCGTAACGCTGTTTTGGCACATATTGGCACGTTGAAGAATTGCGAGTCGAGACGGACTTGACCGGATCGGCCAACAGATGCGTCGGACGGGCTTGACCGGATCGGCCAACAGCTACGTAATTTTGACGGACCTCCGTTTTGTTCGAGCCTGTCGAGAACAGGTTCTGCGGCAAAGGTTCTGCACAAAGGTTCTCGACAGGCTCGAACTGAGCGGTGAGGACTGTGCTCCGGATCAGGTCCGGAGCACAGCGAGAACGCCTCCGGATCAGGTCCGGAAAACAGTTTTGCTTACCATTTTACCATTCATCCCCATTCCACCCCCTCCAAATGGAACAGTCTTATGGCCAAGAGAAGAAAAGTCACGCCTGACGATGATGATCAGGACACCATTATATCGCCGACCTGTTCGGGTGAAAATGAAGGCGGATTGCAGCGTAAGGCCGTGCGTCATGATGGCTGGACGCTGGCGCGGCGTCAGACGTTTCTGGACGCTTTGGTTGAGACATCGAATGTCTCCAAATCATGCCGCAAGGTCGGCATGACCTTGCCCGGCCTTTATGCCCTGCGTCGCCGTGAACCCGCTTTTCATGCGCACTATCAGGATGCGTTGGAGGAAGGATATGGCCGGTTGGAGGTTGAAATGCTCGAACGCGCGCGTTTTGGGGTCAATCGTCCGGTTTTTTTTGGCGGCAAGAAAATTGCGACCGTGAAAAATTATAGCGACACGACCGGCCTGCGGATCCTTGAACGCCATGAATCAGTGGCGGCCAAGGTGCGGGCGTTGCGCATGGATGGCACACTTGCGGCGGCCGAACAGGATGAGATTTTGGAAACATTGCGCACGCGGATCAGTGCGCTGCGTGAGCGCCGCTTGGCGTTGCGCGCAGAAGGGAAGGATCAGGATGCCAGCCCAGACTTTGCTTGACGACCTTTCCGATTTGGAACCCGCCGATGCTGATCTGTTTTTGAAGGAGGTGGTGACGGGGCGTGTTGGCGCTATCCTAAAATCCTGGCCTGTGACGGCGATGAAGGGGCAGCTGCCCCCCCGCAAAGATGGCCGCGAATTTTGGCGCATATGGCTTTTGATGGCGGGGCGGGGCTTTGGTAAAACCCGCGCTGGTGCCGAATGGGTGCGCGGTCTGGCCGAACGCTCAGGTGGCATGCGGATCGCTCTGGTCGGCGCGACAACCGCCGATGTGCGCGCCGTGATGATCGAGGGGGACAGCGGCATTTTGGCGGTATCGGGCGAGAATTTCCGTCCCCTCTGGGAACCCAGTTTGGGGCGTTTGACCTGGCCCAACGGTGCGCAGGCCTTCGTCTATTCCGCCGAAGCCCCAGAACGCTTGCGCGGGCCGCAGCATCATGTTGCCTGGTGCGATGAAACGGCGAAATGGTCCAATGCCATGGCGACGTGGGACAATCTGCAACTTGGCCTGCGTTTGGCACAGGATGCCAAGACGCTGATCACCACGACGCCGCGCCAGTGCGATTTGCTGCGTACGTTGGTGGCGCGCGCGGATGTGGTGGTGACCAAAGGCCGGACGGCGGACAATGTCTTTCTGCCACAGGACTTTGTCACCGCAGTGACCGCGCTTTACGGCGGAACGCGGCTGGGGCGGCAGGAATTGGACGGCGAATTGATTGAAGATGTCGTAGGTGCGCTGTGGACGCGGGCGATGTTGGAAGGATGCCGGGCTGCGTCCGCCCCGCCGCTCAAACGCGTGGTCATCGGGGTTGATCCGCCGATTTCGACGGGCGGCGATGCGTGCGGGATTATCGTTGTGGGATTGGGGGAGGACGGGCGCGGCTATGTGCTTTCCGATGCGTCGGTTGCGGGCTGTTCGCCCGAAGGATGGGCGCAGGCCGTGGCGCACGCTGCTGCCAAATGGAATGCCGACCGCGTGATTGCAGAGGCCAACCAAGGCGGGGCAATGGTGGGAAGCGTCCTGCGCGCCGCCGCCGTCGCATTGCCGGTCAAATTGGTCCACGCCAGCAGGGGAAAGTCGGCACGGGCCGAACCGGTGGCCGCCCTCTATGAATGCGGGCGCGTGGCCCATGTCGGCACGTTTCCCGCACTTGAGGATGAACTCTGCGGGCTGATCGCGGGCGGTGGTTATGAAGGGCCGGGGCGATCCCCAGACAGGGCCGACGCCGCCGTGTGGGCGCTGTGGGAACTGATGCTGGTGCGAGTTAAAGTGCCGCGCGTTCGGGGGGTTTAGGGCTTTAATTTAATGGTTTTAGCATTATGTAATGATCATACAAAATGTCGCACCAATTGCGTGAGTTGACATTGTTCAGCATCGAACGCAATTTAGTGACTAGGAAAATAGGTGATTTATGGGATTCGAGACAAAAATTTCTACTCGCCGCGAACGGCGTGAGGCTTTTGAGTCAATGATTTCTGGCATTGGCTCAATAAATATTGATCAGTCTATGCGGCTATCCAGACGTCGTGCTTTGGATGGCTCCATTGCTTCGGATTGGCGTGCAGTTGGTAAGGATATTGCCAAGGCAATAGAGGCAGTGAAAAGTGAGAAAGAAGCTGCCTGAGGACGACCAAAGCAGTAGACGAGAGCTGCAAGTAGCAGATGATGGCGCTGCTGACGAAGCGCTAGAAAAACTGAAACCATATCTTCGTCCGGAAAAAGCCAAAGAGGCGCGCACTGTATTGACCCAAGTGGTCAGTAAATCGCACTCAGGTCCAATCCCTTCGGCTGAGGAACTTGAACATCTGGAAGCAGTGCTTCCGGGCTTGGCGGACCGTGTGGTTTCCATGGCTGAGCGGGAACAAAACCATCGTCACGGCACGGTGACATCGCTGTTAACAAAAGAATTTTCACTTCGTGGGCGTGGGCAATGGATTGCTCTTGTTGCTCTTGCGATGTTGTTAGTAGCGGTTGTTGGTATTGCATGGTTAGGTGATACTAAGTCAGCTGCTTGGTTAGGGGGCGCAACGATTGTAGCTGTCGTGTCGATATTTGTAACAGGGCGCTTATTTGATACGCGAAATGATGGAGCAGAGACAACTTCACAGGAAAAGCCAGGTCGTCCAACGCCAAGTCAACAACGGCTTCCAAAAGGACGACAGCCTAAAAGACGCTAAAGTTGCATTGAGCTAAATCTCTATGCTCTGAAAAAACTAGATACCAGGAACCCCATAAAATGAAACTCTTCGGTAGAAAATCTGCCGGGCGTGCACTTGCGCGTCCGGTGCTTTCGCGTG
>JAYUPB010000010.1:0-48920 GCA_043760405.1 Sphingomonadales bacterium | reverse complement strand
GGCGTAAAGACGAAGCTGTAATAATCGGGAAATGCCGCTCCCATCACCCCGGGACCAAGCAATATCCCGCAGATGATTTGGACGACAACAAGCGGCGCATAATATTCGGTTCGGCCAAGCCGCCAAATAAGGAATGGCACCACGAAGATTAACAACATCGCGATCAGAAAGATTTCGGTAGCAGTCATGGCAGCGTAATTGGCAAAAAGTGCCCCGGCCAGCAAGCGTTAAGGTGCTGGTTACGGTTCAAAATAATCGCGGCGATAACCAGCTATGCGTTTGGCCGCAGTTTCATCAGTCTAAACACGCCCTAGCCCAAGGTAAATGGCGGATAGATAGTCCGCCGAACTCCTTGTCCGATTGCATCCACAAACAACCCTGAACATCGCGTTTATGTAAGGCTCTGGAGCGCTTTTTGAGGATTTAGAACCTTCAATCTGTCCGCCACTGTCCGGTTGCGTTCCCTAAAAACCAGTGTATTATAGGGGAGCTATTAAGGGAACGGATGGATATGCCACGCAAATTAAACCACGCTTTGACGCCCCTCACTGTCAAAAACGCAAGGGCCGGTCGCCATGCCGATGGTGGCGGATTGAACTTGCTTGTTAAAGACAGTGGCGCGCGCTCTTGGGTTTTCCGATTTATGCTAGACGGCAAGTCGCGCGACTTGGGATTAGGCACGGCGGCTGGACTGGACGCAATATCACTCGCCAAAGCCCGCGATCTTGCAACGGCATTGCGGCTCAGGGTGAAAGCGGGCGTCGATCCCCTTGCCGAACGCCAAAGGGAGGCCGCTGAGGCGGTATCGGCGGCTCAGGCGGCGCAGATAGCAGGAATCACGTTCAAGCATGTTGCAGAGGCGCATATCGCCGCCAATGAAGGCAGTTGGCGAAATGACAAACACCGGCAGCAATGGCGCAATACGCTGGCCACCTATGTTTATCCTGTCATCGGCGATTTGCCAGTTGCCGACATAGGCACGGCGCACGTTTTGCAAATTGTGGAGCCGATTTGGCAGGACAAGCCCGAAACTGCCAGCCGCGTTAGGGGACGTATCGAAACCTTGCTTGATGCAGCAAAGGCGCGCGGGTACCGCGATGGCGAAAACCCTGCCCGCTGGCGAGGCCACATAGCGCAAATCCTGCCTCCCCGCGCCAAGCTGTCGCGCGGCCATCACAAGGCGATGGCCTATGCCGAACTGCCCGCATTTACGGGAGCATTACGGGCGCGCGAAGCTATGGCTGCGCTTGCGCTGGAATTTGTCATTTTGACCGCAACGCGTACCAGCGAAGTGCTTGGCGCGACATGGGGCGAAGTCGATCTGCATAAGGCTATCTGGACGATACCCGCAGTACGCATGAAGGCGGGTAAAGAGCATCGCGTTCCCCTATCCCCGCGCGCCGTCGAAATATTGGAGGCCGTAGCGCCTTTGGGCAAAGACTGGCTTTTCCCAGCCGACAAGGGCGGCAAGCTATCCAGCATGGCCATGTCCATGCTGTTGCGCCGCATGAAGCTGGATTGCACCGTTCACGGCTTTAGGTCCGCTTTCCGCGACTGGAGCGCCGAATGCACCGGCTATGCACATGAAGTCTGCGAAATAGCACTAGCGCATAGCATCGGCAACAAAGCTGAGGCCGCCTACAGGCGTGGCGACTTATTCGAAAAGCGGCGGCGACTTATGGTGGATTGGGGAAATTATTGCAGCACATTGCCAGTAGAAGGCGTAAATGCGGATACCAGAGCGAATGTCGAACCTATTCGTACAAAAATGTAAACTACTCAATCACTTTAGAATCCAATTAAGTCTGAACACCATGAGAGGATTGCAAAAAGGCACTAATCAGCACATTCAGCTACAACTCGTTTCAATTCTTGAAAAGAGATTTTTTTATAATTGGCTATGCCGCAATCAGCCGCAATTCTTCGCAACAACTCTTCATCGGACATTTGAGAATAGTCCGGCTCGGAGGATGTTGTGGCGATAGCCGCCGTATGCGGCGGCTTATAATTCTCATTAAGTGCAGGTAATATCCAAAAATATCCAACGGTGGCCAGCGCTGGTCCCCACAGAAATATGAAACCGACTTCCACCAAAGTTGCCAAAATCAATGATGGGAACCAGCCCAAACCAAAGCCAATTAGAAACCCGTAGGTTTCTGCACAATACCACCAGCCACCCGCAAAGGCCGTAATTGCTGGCAAAATGCCAAGACATCCACCGACTTGAAAATACCAAACATCCTCGTCCACGCTAAGTTCCTCTCCGCCCTACATAGCGATACGGTAAATAGAAAACATTAAGATACCTCTGCTAAACGGGTGTCGACAATCGAACTGAGTGAAGCCAATGAAGGAAATTTTGCCGCGTCCGAGGCCAACAGAATGGGGGTGCAGGGAGGCCGCCGAGCACGCGTTACAAGCTTGCCTGACGCTTCAGCGGGTAACGGTGGATTCACCAACGGTCACTGCCGAACTCAATGCGCGACTTGCCGATAATTTCATACTCTACGCGAGGGGCGATTTGCAAAATCAGCGCGATGCCGTTGCCGACTCTTTACTGGCAGTGGAAGTTTTTTTGTCCAATCTCGGTATATCAAAATTGGCGTTACAGCCAATTTTGCGCCCGGTCGAGGCGCTGGTAGAACGGGAGAACAACACCGTCGATCCCATGTTCGCCGAACGGAAAAGAGACGGGAAACCCAGGCGGACGCTAGATAAACTTAACCGCACTGGAATTTTAGCGTCGCTGGCGGACGCTTGGCTTTCTGTACACTCAAAAGAAGGTCGAGACCAAGATGCACTACTCCGGGAGGCCGCACGCGCATTCAGGGGGCAATGGTTCAACGGTCTTACAAAAACACAGCTGAAAACTGCGCGCGATTATGTAAGTCAGTCAGCCCTTGAAGATAGTGCTCATCCATCTGTCTTGCAGGCCCGGCTTGCAAAGGCCCAGATCGAACAAGCCGCAGAACAATATGGAGCTAAGAATGCCATTCATGTCATGGTCGGTTTTTTAAACGCATCTCCCCGCTCATTTGCGTTCGGCAATACGAAAATCTTGGAAACTCCCACTGTTTCTCCGAGCAGCGATAGTTGAACAACTGTCCTTCAACGTCCGCGCACTCTCGTCCGTGGCCTATTGGAGACAGTAAAATGAACAAATTTGAATCACCCAAGCTAGCTTTCACCATTAACGAGGCCTGCCATGCTGTCGGCATCAGTCGATCAAAGCTCTACGAATTGATTGGCGAAGGACGCGTTGAAATCCGCAAAATTGGTTCACGCACCGTCATACCGGCTGAGAGCCTGCGGGCGCTCATTGGAGGCGGGGACGGATGAAGATGATCGAGGGGCGCGGGTGACAACCGCAAGGCCAGCAAACAAGGCTTACCGTCCAGCACTTATTACCGCGATGCTCAGGCAAACGGGCAGCCGATAATTTTCCTGTGCAGTCATTGTGTGCATCGACGCGCATCGGTGACGATCCGGCTCTCCGAACTGATCCCTTCAAGCCTTTCACTCACCAAGTTGCATCCCTTCTTCAACAGCAAGAGTGATCCGCGCGCGCACGTTAGGAGCGCCGAGCGGAACCCTTCTAAGTAAATCCGAGGCGTTCATGGATATTCACGATATAAATTTAGAATTTGGCATCTCGCTACGCAAACTCCGCCGAATGGAAAAAGCGGGCGTGTTGCGGGTCGGAAAATCGAAGTTGCCCCGACACTGGCAAGCAGTGCGAAACGATATTCAGAAAGGCAAACTGAGTTCCCGATCAATTGCTCTCGCTTATCGCTATCCAAACATGGTTGAGTCGATAACTGACCTTTCAAGACGACAAAGGACCATGATTAAAGAGCATATCCTAGCTGCTGCCTTGCCAATTGTCGTTCCGTCACCAGTTGAGAGCGTGCCGTCAATTACAGGAATAATTTGCGGCGCTGCTACCGAAGGGGAAAAATATCTGGAGCGGTTTATTCAGATTCTGAAAACCCAAATACCGGAACAGGAAGTAGGCTATCATTACGTTGCCGTCAGAATCCTTCTGATGTGTAAAAATGAATATGGCCTCGACGGCGCATATGAATACCTTCGCCGTGCGCTATTGAAGGCCAAAGATAGCGCTGAAATGGCAGGCTGGTGGCATCGAGAGAAAACCGGCGAGGGGAGCGAGCACCGCACAATCTATCATCGTCCGAAAATTGCCTTTGATCTTTAGCGCCGAATTTAGAACCTCGATCTGAAAAAATGGTGGTTGTCGCTCATGCCGATCTGGAGCGGCAACGAAGTTACCGTTCGGAACCATGCCCCCCGCCTCGACGAGGATTCTCGCGGTACCCTATCGTCGGGTTTGATTGGCTCGTGGTCGAATGCGATCCGGCGTTGGCAGCTAGTGAAAATGCAAAGATTAGGCCATCAGCAACGCCATCAATCGAATTTGGACCTCCACATAGCGGCTCGCTTATCGGGGAGCCCTTAGGGGAACAGCAGCAGCAATCGAGAGAAAAAATAGCAATTACAATGATTTTTGGCGGAGAGATAGGGATTCGAACCCTAGGTACCCTCGCAGGCACGCCGCATTTCGAGTGCGGTGCTTTCGACCACTCAGCCATCTCTCCGCAGAGCGGGGTGTTGAACCAAAGGCCACATCCCATTGAGTGAAGCGCGCGCATAGACCAAGCGGTTGAGATTGCCAAGCCAATCCTGCCTGCATCGCACACCGTGCTTGCGATTATTGCGACAGGCCCTACAAAGCGAGCATGATATCAAGACACGAACCCCCGACTAAAGCCGTTAAAAAACCTGTTGGCCCACCCATTGCTCATGCGCGTTTCGGGATTGGTGAGGTTGTACGTCACCGTATTTTCGCATTTCGCGGGGTCATTTATGATGTTGATCCTGTTTTTGCGAACAGTGATGAATGGTATGCGTCAATTCCCGAAGATATTCGTCCTGCAAAAGACCAACCATTCTACCATTTGCTCGCTGAAAATTCTGAAAGCAGCTATGTTGCCTATGTCAGCCAGCAAAATTTGGTTGCTGACGGTGAAGAAGGCCCGGTCGATCACCCCGAAATCAGGGCTATGTTCGGCGAATACCAGGATGGACGTTATCCCCTTAAGCGTGAATTGCGCCACTAAAACGTCCCGCAATTGACATGTGCCCGCGCACAGTGCAGCCTTCCTTATACTATAAAATATGGGGGATTGAATGGCGAAAAAAGGTATTGATTTGGGCAATGACGGCGATGCCAGTGTTGCGCTTAATCCTATCGTCGGGTTGGCGCGGGAAGATTTAATGGGCGCGGTCAGCGTCATGCTCCGCGAAACGGCAACAAAACCTCAAACTACGCTTAAGCATATGCGCCTGTTTTCAGATGATGTGGTCAAAATTCTGACCAACAAATCCGATGTCGCGCCAAGCCCAAAGGACAAACGGTTTCTGGATCCCGCGTGGACCGCCAACCCACTTTACCGTATGGGGATGCAATATTATCTGACCGCCCAGAACAGCGTAAACCGCTGGATAGCCGATCTTGAGCTTGATGAATTGGAGCGTGCGCGCGCCAACTTTGTCAGCGGTATGATTATTGACTCACTCAGCCCGACCAACAGCTTCGCTGGCAATCCCTCCGCGATCAAAAAAGCGGTTGAAACGGGTGGTGGATCGCTGATCAAGGGCTTGCAGAATGCCTATAACGACATGGTCCACAACAACGGCAATGTGAGCCAAGTGGACACCCGCCCCTTTAAGATTGGCGAAAATATCGCGATTTCTGAAGGTGCTGTCATTCACCGGACAGATATAATGGAGCTGATCCAGTATCAGGCGACAACCGATAGCGTACATGAAACCCCGCTTCTTATCATCCCGCCGCAGATCAACAAGGCGTATATCAACGATCTGACGCCGCAAAAAAGTATCGTCAAATATCTTTCCGATCACAAAATTCCGCCCTTTTTGATCAGTTGGCGCAACCCGCAGGTTGAAAACCGCGAATGGGGCTTAAACGAATATATTGCGTCCATCATCGAAGCAATTGACATCGTCTGCGCGGTCACAGGGGCAAAAAAGGTGAACGTTTCGGGCGCCTGCTCAGGCGGAATTACAATGGCCAGCCTGTTGTCCAAACTGGCCGCAGAAAAAGACAAGCGCATTAACAGCGCGACGATGATGGTCTGCGTCCTCCATCCACAGCGCAATGACAGTGAGGTCGGCGCGCTGGTGTCTGATCACGGGATCAAGCTTGCGCGCGAACGCTCCGCTAAAAAAGGCATATTAGAAGGATCATCGCTCGCGCGCACATTCGCGTGGCTGCGGCCCAATGATCTGATCTGGAATTATGTCATCAACAATTATCTACACGGTGAAGATCCGCCCGCCTTTGACATCCTATTCTGGAACAATGACGCCACCAACCTGACAGCTTCGCTTCATTCGGACTATCTTCGCGTCTATGAAGAACAGCCCTTTGCAAACCCTGCGACGTCAGAAATTGCTGGGCACAAAATTGATCTGACCAAAGTGGATTGCGACCTGTTCATCCTTGCTGGTGTGACCGACCATATCACACCGTGGAAGGCGTGTTACCGCTCAACCCAGTTGTTCGGATCAAAGAATATCAATTTCATTCTCTCCCATTCGGGACATATTCAGGCCATCCTGAACCCACCGGGCAATCCCAAGGCCAAATATTATCGCGCATCAGGAAAACCACCCGCGACGCCAGAAAAATGGCTGGCAGGGGCAGAGGAAACCGCTGGCAGCTGGTGGCCGCATTGGATGGAATGGCTTCAAGAGCGTTCCGGCAAAAAAATCCCTGCGCCAAAAACAATGGGAAATACAAATCATACACCTGTGGGCGCAGCTCCGGGTGAATATGCCTTCGGTTAAGACAGGAAATACTGTGACTAAAACGCCCAAACCAGAAATTACGATGGAAACAATCGACGGTCGCACTGTGCGTGTTGCGCGGTGGATCAGCGGCGGAAAAGATCATTTGCCGATCCTGTTTTTTAACGGCATCGGTGCCAATCTGGAATTGATCGCACCGCTTGCCGAAAAAATGGGGGAGCGCGATTTTATCACGTTCGACATGCCCGGTATTGGCGGATCCCCTGAACCTGCCTTGCCCTATCGCCCTTGGATGATGGCGCGGATTGCAGACCTTCTGCTCGATCAATTTGGATATGGTAAGGTCGATGTGATGGGGATCAGCTGGGGCGGCGCGATGGCGCAGCAATATGCACTGCAATGCGGGTCGCGGGTTAACAAACTGATCCTCGTGGCAACAACTGCCGGCATGATGATGGTGCCGGGTAAACTTTCGGCGCTGACCAAGATGGTTGACCCGCGCCGCTATGTCGATCCTGATTACATGCTGAAAAACTTCAAAACGCTCTACGGCGGCGTCGATACGGGGGCCACTGGGCATACAGACCGCATCACGCCGCCATCGCGCATGGGATATTTCTATCAAATGTTTGCAATGATGGGCTGGACCAGTGCACCCTGGCTTCCGTTTTTACGCCCTGAAACCCTGATCATGATGGGCGATGATGATCGCATCGTTCCCCTGATCAACGGTAAATTCCTGAAAAGCCTGATCCCGCATTCTCGGCTAGAAGTGATTGCAGGCGGCGGCCATTTGTTCCTGATGGCACAGGCTGATTATTGCATTGATTTGATCCGCGATTTTTTGGACCCAATCGCTGTGCCACATAAAAAAGCGGCATAATTCTTATTGGATAATCGCCTCGAACGTCAGGGCGAGTGAGGTTCCATTGGCCAAAGCAGACGTAATCGTAATCAGCGTGCCGGCGCTAAAACTTGCGCCGAATGGATTGCTTTCATCGGCTCCTGAATTGTCATCATCCTCAAAAGTGGCGGCCCCTGCGCACGTTGTGCCTGATAGCATAGAGCCCGGCACGAAAACGGCTTGTGCTGGTAATGTATCCGTTGCCACGATGCTTGTCGCTGACAATGGCCCCGCATTGCTGACAAGAATACAATAGCGCACGGTTGCGCCCGGAATCATTTTCGGATTGGTCACCCCGTTTTGGGGATCACTGACCACATTGCCGGTCTTGGTCACGCTGATCGCCGCCGTTTGAACATTGAACAATATCTCGTCGATGTTCCAATAATTGGCCTGTGTTTCAGCCGCTGCACCGGCCCCTGGCCCACGCGCAAGTCCGTCCTGCGCACCAATCGTACTGGTGGTGGCGTCTCGCGCAAACACCCGCAATGTCCATCCCGCACTGGTCGTCGCGCTGAGCGGTACCGTTGGTGCAGGTTGGGCCGGAACACTGCCATTGTTTGACCAGATTGCATCGCCTGCGACAGCGTCGCCGTGCGTACCATCATTGAACAGCAGATAGGGGCCACCCGCCACCAAAGTGCCGGTGGTATCATATATTTGCGCCGTAACGGGGTTGGTTGCGGCGGTCGGATTCGCATCCACTTGTGCCGTTATCGGAATAATTTGCCCCGGACCAAAATTACCCCCTGCTGCAGGGCTGGTGATATTAACGCCAAATGCTTGGGGGGTGCCCAGTGTCGGCGTGACCACAGACCATTCGACATCATCGATATGATACCATGTTTTGTCAGCAGGGTCTGTAAAGGCGCGAAACCGGAAGAAAACTGTGGTCCCAGCAAAAGCGGCAAGACTTTGAGTTACCGTAAACCATGTTTCACTAAAACACGGTGTTGTCATACCCTGCTGATGAACACCTGCTGTTGTGCAATCATATCCATTATATTGCCGATATCCAGCCGTTGTAGTGCTCGCTTGTGCGCCACCAAAGTTAGGTGAAAATGGCTTTGTCGCATAATTGGCAGCCGTTGGTCCGACCATTTCAATCAGCGCAGCAGTTGCGGCAGAGTTGGCCGTGGTCAAATCAATCCTGGTGAAATCAAAATTACCCGAATCCCACCCTTCAACGCGGTAACGAAATGTGATGCTGCCCGGATTGGTCGCAGGAACAGCAATCGCGCGCGTAATCGTGACACCCGGATCACTGTTGGTCTGCGCTACAGCGGTTGTCCGCCATCCATAAAGATATGAAAAATCACCCGTATTTGGATTTCCGTCCGTAGCGCGGGTTAGAGGCGTTGCGGCAGGAACAGATGTAACCGTAACCGTTTCTGCAGGGCGCACTTGGGCATCGAAATTCACATTGCCCAAGATAGGCGCATTCCAACCTATCGGCGCAGCAGTTCCCGTCGCCCCCCGTTCAAAGTTACCATTGATCGGCGTTTGCGGGTTTACCGGCTTGACACCGTTCGCGGTCACATCAAAATAAAGATAATAGGTAACGGCCAGCGCATCTTCCCAAATGAAGCGCACTTCCCCGCGGCCGTTGCTCGCAGCATCGGTTGCCCCACCAAACACGCGGTCGGTGAATTCCTGAATCGTTGAAAGCGCGCCAGTTGATCGCACCACGCGCGGTGAATTGACATCGAATGTGCCGCTCACCCCCATTTGCGATAAAAGTGCTGCAAAATCGACATCGATCTTGATGGTGCTGTTAACGCTTGTACCTGCTGGCACATTGATGGGAACGCGGTAATGCCAATCTGGTGTCGTGGTCACCGCATTCTGATCATACCATGTCGGCGCAGTTCGAAGGTCGGCACGTAACGGCATGGTTGGCGTGATCAAAAGAGCGATGATCAGCAACACACGGCTTGCGTGCGACAGGATAAGGCGCGCCAAATCGGCACTTTTTGCATGTATCAGTGGTAGATCAACCCCAAAAATCATAAAACGCCGTAACATGCAAAGTCTAACAACGACAATAGCCGAATTGGTAAGGGAAAGATTAAGTTTTGTCCCTGATAGGGTCAGAAGAGAGAGGATTTTCGTCCCCTTAAAAGCAACAATTTGATTTCAAACTCTTTTTGATCAGATTTTACAGTCACGCATCACTAGAAATTTGCTTAGCGCATTTGTCAGCTTTTCCCATAATCATAGTCCGCATGCTGACAATGTTCGGTTCCGAGTGCGTCCGTCGCGCACCCGAACAAGATTTGGCGCAGAATCGGTTGACAGAGTGTCCATCGTCATTTAGCGAACCCACTTTCCGCGCAGAGATTTCATCTTTGGCGTTATATTTGTGCGGTTGCCTGTTTTAACAAATAAAGTGATGATAGCCATGTTCGCAGTCGTGCGCACGGGCGGCAAGCAATACCGCGTTGCCGCAGGAGATAAAATTGTCGTCGAAAAGATGACAGGTGAAGCCGGTGAAACGGTTGCACTGACAGACGTTCTGTTCGCGGGTGAAGCCGGCGAAGCTAAGCCTGTTGCTGGGCTTTCAGTTTCGGCTGAAATCATTGCGCAGGCGAAGGCCGATAAGGTCATCATCTTCAAGAAAAAGCGTCGTCAGAATTATCGCCGTAAAAATGGCCATCGCCAACAGCACACGATTCTAAAGATCCTCTCTGTTGGTGCTGCTGAAAAGAAAGCTGCACCAAAGAAAGCTGAAGCTGCACCTGTAGAAGCAGCGGTTGAAGCCAAACCAGCGAAAAAGCCAGCAGCCAAAAAAGCTGCGGCCAGCAAAGAATAAGGAGCCCCCGCAATGGCACATAAAAAAGCAGGTGGTTCGTCACGCAACGGTCGCGATTCGGCAGGCCGTCGTCTTGGCGTCAAAAAATTTGGTGGTGAAACTGTCATCGCAGGCAACATCATTATTCGTCAACGCGGCACCCGCGTTTACCCGGGAACCAATGTTGGTCTTGGCAAGGATCATACTCTTTTTGCCACCACCGACGGCCGCGTGCGCTTCCATGAAGGTAAGCTTGCCCGCAAATATGTGTCGGTCGATATGATGGCAGTAGCAGCCGAATAACGGCGATCCAAAACGGGTCGCCCCTGGGGTGGTCCGAAGGTCTGGAATAACCAGACAGATGAGGGAGACGGGTCCACCCCCGAAAGGGTGGATCAGGCTCCCTTTTTATTTTCTCCTTCATCACACACTGTCCGGAACGCGGCACATGCCAACGCTCTGGGCTTAACACTGTCCCTGATCCGTCACACACAGACGGTAACGGGGCAGCAGAACAAGGTGAGAGATGATGTTTGCCAGAACCCAAAGATTGCTCCTGCGGCCAGGTTGGGCCGATGATGCACCCGCATTGCAGCAAGCGATTGCGCATGAAGAAGTCGCACTCAAACTTGCGCGTTTGCCCTGGCCCTATACCCTTTCGGACGCGCACTGGTTTTTAGAACAGGAGCGCAAAGAAGGTGATGTGTCCTTTCTTATTTTCACGCGCACTGCGGGTTTGCCGCGCCTCATTGGCGGATGCGGTATTCACGATCAGGACGGTGAACCAGAAATCGGATATTGGATTGCACCTGCCTATTGGGGTCTCGGTTTTGCTACTGAGGCTGGGCGCGCTGTCATTGATATTGCGCGGCACACGCTGCGCTTGCCACGATTGGTGTCAGGCCATTTCACTGACAATCCTGCTTCAGGCAAAGTTCTTCGTAAGCTTGGTTTTCGCCCGACAGGTCGGATTGAAAATCGCATGAGCCTTGCGCGGGGGAAGACTGCCCCGTGTGCACTCTATGCGCTTGATCTCGAAAGTGATGCTGATGGCGATGGGGCATCTGACGTGATCATCCGACTTGCGGCGTAGCACCCACTAAAGAGAGCGCGGTCGCTTAAAGAGCACCGATTTACCGATTGCGCTCTCGGTTTCTGAAAATTGCTGATACCCAAGCTTCTTTGCCACATTAAGTGATGCAGCGTTTTCGGGATCAATCATGCACCGTGTTTCTGGCGCATTAACTGCTGAGTCCGCCCAATCGAGAATCGCAGACATCGCTTCTGTCGCATATCCTTTCCCCCATGCGGCGGGGACAAAAGCCCAACCGGCCTCTGGAAAGCCATCAATCTCTGGGACGCCGCGTTCAAAGCGCCCATACCCGCCATTACCAACAAAGGCACCCGTTCCGCGGTCTGTGAACGTCCAATAGCCATAGCCAAAGAGCGCCCACAGACCGACGCCTTGCACAAATTTGGGCCAACTTTCGCCGCGTGTTCTTGGTTTTCCGCCGATGAATGCCGACATTTCAGGATCCGCCCACGCTGCTGCATAGTCTTCCCAATGCGCCATCGTCATCGCGGTAAGGATCAAACGATCCGTGGTCAGGGTTGGGGCTATCATGCCCCAACTGTATCAGGCTGCAATCGGAACAGGCAAGCGAGCATCCTCATATTCACTGTCCGCCAATGCAATCAGCGCCCTGTCATCATGGTTCCATGGGTGAAATTTGGGGAGGAAAAATGTTGCCCACGGCAAAATGAGTTTACGGACGATGCCGGGATTTCCAAAAGCAAACCAGATAATGCGCGCGTGGACCCCAAAACCAGTGATGCCGTCTTGCCGCAGCAATTCAAGCATTCCCTTGTAACGATTAACCCAAAAATTAAGAGAAACGAGCAGCATCATGATCGTTTTGACACGCCACCGCTTCAATCGGCTCCAATCGCGGGTGGCATGAAGCCATGTGTCATAGGCAACACCCTTATGTTCAATTTCTTCAATCGCATGCCATTTCCACAAATTGCGGCTTTCAGTGTCTGCGGTTTCGAAATGCTTATGGTTCGCCAAAAATTGCTGCGCCATGATACCGGTGTAATGTTCTAGGGCCATCGTCACGGCAAGGTTCAGAATCTGAGGGCGATCCTTTGTTAATTCCAAAGAATTCGTCACCTCTTGCTCCAGCGAGACAATGTTATAGCCAGCTTCCGCTACACGTTTGTTAAACGAAACATGTTCCCGACTGTGCATCACTTCCTGTTTGACGAAGGCATTAATTTCTCGCGTGAGTTTATCATCAGCACCCACACGGAAAGCTTTTACACTTTCGACAAAAAACGCTTCGCCCTTCGGGAAAGTAATCGATAAGGCATTATAGAAAGCCGTTGCAATCGGATCACCACCCAGCCACCATCGCGTTTGTTTCATACCGCGGCCAAAACGGCGATCACGCGGCGTGATAACAAGATCAACGGGGGACTTTGAAAAGGTGGCAATGGTCATCGACAAATCTCCTTACAACAGTGTCAATAGGCTTACTAACACAAATGTCAATAGAGCGTAAACGCCTCCCCCCAGAAGAAAGTCGCGCAGCAGCAATTGAGGCCGCGCGCGCCATTTTAATGGAAGAAGGGCCACAAGCGCTGACGCTGAAGGCCGTCGCTGGCAGGATTGGCCGCACGCACGCCAATCTGCTGCATCATTTCGGGTCAGCCGCTGGACTTCAAAAGGCGCTGATCGGCAAACTGGCCGAACAAGTCTGCGTTAAAATTTCAGAGGCTGTACTTATGGCGCGTGCCGGCGAATCGGACCCCCGTGTGATCGTCGATCTGACATTTGATGCCTTTGACCAACAGGGCGCTGGCGCATTGTGCACGTGGATGATCATGTCCGGTAATGTCGACGCCCTCGACCCCATTTTAGATGCGATCCACAAGCTCGTCGATGAATTGGGCGAAGGCCATGAAGATCGCCTCATGCACGAAGACACGTTGAATTTAGTTCTGATGGCGATGGGCGATGCCCTAATGGGCGGTCCAATGGCAAAGGCGCTAGGCCTGCCGCGCGAAACAGCGCGCGAAATGGCATTCAAACAACTGCAGGCATCACCGGGGGTAGCGGCGCGGGCGGACCTTCTGTAGGGAGGTCGCTATGCATTTTCTCGACCAAGCTAAGATTTTCGTCCGTTCCGGCGCTGGCGGCCAAGGAGCCGTGGCGTTTCGCCGTGAAAAATACATCGAATATGGTGGCCCTGATGGTGGGTATGGCGGCAAAGGCGGTGATATAATTTTTGAAACGATCGCTGGCCTCAACACGCTGATCGATTTTCGCTATACACAGCATTTCCGCGCGCCACGTGGCACTGGCGGTTCAGGTGGCAATTGCACTGGCGCTGGCGGTGATGACCTGATTATTAAAGTGCCAGTTGGCACCCAGATCATGTCCGAAGACAAAGAACATGTCCTTGCCGATTTCACCAAAGTTGGCGAACGCACTGTATTTCTGCGCGGCGGTGATGGCGGGCGCGGTAATGCAAGCTATAAAACATCCACCAACCGCGCACCGCGTCAACACGGATCAGGATGGCCTGGCGAAGAAATGTATGTGTGGCTCCGGCTCAAACTGCTCGCCGATGCTGGACTGCTAGGATTGCCAAACGCAGGAAAATCGACCTTCATCAACGCTGTCACTAATGCCAAAGCAAAGGTCGGGGCCTATCCCTTCACGACCGTGCGCCCACAATTGGGGGTGGTCAGCCATAAACACCGCGAATTCGTGGTTGCCGACATCCCGGGGTTGATTGAAGGAGCGGCTGACGGCGCTGGCATTGGCGACCGGTTTTTGGGTCATATCGAACGGTGCCGGGTGCTGCTCCACTTGGTCGATGCAACGGGAGAGGATCCTGTCAAAGCATGGCGGATCGTGCGCGGCGAACTTGCAGCATATGGTGCAGGATTAATTGATAAGGTTGAGGTCATCGGCCTCAACAAAATTGACGCGCTTGACCCCGCTGAGGTCAAAAAAATCGCTGACAAATTGAAACGCGCCGGCAAGGCAGAAGTGTTTCTGATGTCGGGCGCGAGTGGCGACGGGATTGAAGCTGTGCTTGATCGTTTAACAGAAGCGGTTGGCCCTGCAGCACCGACGCCGCAAGGGGTTTTAGCGGAACCTGGTGAATGGTCCCCTATCTAAGTCCCGCCACCTGCCCGCGCCTGATCGTCAAGGTTGGATCGTCCCTGCTCGTCAATGCGGAAGGCGACGTTCGGCGCGCATGGCTGACCCAATTGGTTGCCGACATCGCAGTGCGCAGGCGTTCTGGACAGCAAATCATCATCGTATCATCAGGCGCGATAGCACTTGGCGCGCGCCGCCTGGGTCTGCCCAAGGGTGGGCGAGCAAGCCTTGAAGATGCCCAAGCAGCGGCTGCAACAGGCCAGATTGCTTTGTCACAATGTTGGGCAGAGTTGTTGGATGCGCAGCAACTGACTGCGGCACAAATTCTCGTCACGCTTGATGATCTTGAGGATCGACGGCGCTATTTGAACGCAGCGGCAACCCTAGAACGCTTGCTCGGCCTCGGCGTTGTTCCCGTCATAAACGAAAACGATTCGGTGGCGACCACCGAGATTCGCTTTGGCGACAATGATCGGCTGGCAGCGCGTATTGCCCAAGCGGCTGGCGCGCAAGGGGTTGTCCTGCTCTCTGATGTCGATGGACTGTACACGGCGGACCCCAACATTCACCCCGACGCGACGCGGATCTCGGAAGTCGCCAAAATTGACAAACATATTGCAGCAATGGCGGGCGTCGGTACATCTTCTGGAATGGGTTCTGGGGGGATGGCTTCGAAGATTGAGGCTGCGCGCATTGCCAATGCGGCTGGGGCACATTTGGTTATTGTGTCTGGCCAGTATGACCATCCATTAGCGCGCTTGGAACGTGGCGACTGCGGTACAATTTTCGTCGCTGGTGCTGCGGCCAACGCCCGGCAATCTTGGCTCGCTGGCCGTTTGACGGTCAAAGGCCGCGTCCACGTTGATGCAGGGGCGATAAAGGCGCTGATGGGCGGGGCAAGTTTGCTTCCAGCTGGCGCTGCTTTGGTTGACGGAAAATTCCAGCGCGGCGATGTCGTTGATATTATCGGGCCAGATGGCACGGCGTTCGCGCGCGGCCTTTCAGAATATGATGCGAATGAAGCAAGCGCCATTTGCGGAAAACGCAGTGATGCTCTGCATGCTATCCTTGGCTATGCCCCGCGCGCTACACTCATCCACCGTGATCACATGGTTCTGTTGTGACGCAAAAAACGCTCGCAGTCACGGGCGGCACAGGCTTTGTTGGAACGACGCTGATCCAGTTGGCGCGCAAAGATGGCTGGCACATCCGCGCCCTTACCCGCGCGCCGCAAGCCGCGCAACGCGGTGTCACATGGATATTGGGGGCGCTTGATAACACCGAAAGCCTGCGCGCACTCTCAAAAGGCAGCGACGCCGTCATACACGTCGCAGGCGTGGTCAATGCCGCAGACCGCGCTGGATTTGAGGCTGGCAATGCGACCGGAACCTTAGCGTTGATTGAGGCCGCGCGGGAAGCTCGCGTTAACCGTTTCATTCATGTTTCGTCGTTGTCAGCCCGCGAACCTGATCTTTCAAATTACGGCTGGTCCAAAGCGAAAGCAGAACAGTTTGTTCAGGCGAGTGGTCTTGATTGGACAATTGTTCGTCCGCCCGCAATTTACGGACCAGGCGACCGTGAAATGCTGGACGTATATAAAATGGCAAAATGGGGCTTTGCTTTGATGCCACCAGAGGGTCGGATATCCTTGATCGAAGTCAGCGATCTGGGCAGACTATTATTGGCCCTTATCCCAGCGGATGTAGCACGGTCCGAACTTTATGAAGCCGATGACGGGCGTGAAGGTGCTTGGACCTATGAAAGCTATGGCAAAGCAATCGGGTGGAGCCTTGGAAAGCCAATCACGCCCGTATCAATGCCGCCGTGGTTGCTTTCCCTTGCCGCACGAGGAGACCAATTTCTCCGCGGCGGACGCGCCAAACTGACCTTAGATCGCGTTGGATATATGTGTCATCCAGATTGGGTGATCGACATCACAAAGCGACCCCCCGCAGATATTTGGACGCCACAGGTCCCAACGCGTGAGGGGTTGAAGGAAACGGCGCGCGCTTACCGCGCAGCAGGCTGGCTTTAATCACAGGAAAGCTGACAATTTTTCCGCGACCAACGCTATGCTCGTGACGATCAAACCCATCATGAATGCGCGGTAGGCATAGCCAAGATATTTATATTTCTTGCGCTGTAACACCTGACCATTTTGATAAATATCCTGCAACATCGTACGGTATACGCTGTCATCGTCTTTCAACCTGGTCAGCACTTCTTCAATGAATGCGCGTTCACTCATTTGCGTAAAGTTACCGAAAAAAAGGATGTTTGGATTGTCGCTGGGTTTCGGGCTGACGGATGGTAAAATAGCGTAAACAGCAAGCATGGCTGACACGAACGAAAACAGGGCAAGCATCAAAACCGCCGCATTCATCCCCTGTTTACTCGCTTGCCCGACCGAAATTGTGAACACCACAAAGGTCGCGCCCATCAAAATACTGGCTTTTTGATCGGCCATCTGACTGAGCGTTACGTTGAGCTGCTGGGCTGTGCGGACAAGATGAATCGCATTGGGTGTATAGCTTGCTTTTTTGTCAGGCATTGACACTCCCCTATCGGCAAAGAGGGATGACAATTGCATGACACCAGCACTTTGCCAAGCTTTGCCGCGTTCTTGCCTTATTCCATTGGAATAGACGTTTGAAACAACTAAGGATGTCCCGATGACAGACCGTGCAGAAATTTTTGAAACCGTCGCCGCGCAAATCGCTCCTTTTAACAAAAAAGAAGCGGCCTTGACCGAAGCCACAACCTTTCAGGGTGATCTTGAATGGGACAGCCTGACCGTGATGGATTTCGTCGCAGCAATTGAAGATGAATTCGACATCATGATCACCATGAACATGCAGGCCGAGATCGAAACCGTCGGTCAATTGATTGATGCTGTGACAAAGCTCAAAAGCGCATGACGGACCTGTTTTCAAAATTTGACGGGCTCATCGCCGAGCGCGAAGCCCTCGCCGCAACCGGCGTGCGCGATCCGTTTTCGATTGTGATGGAAGAACTTAAATCCCCAACCGTCGCAGTGATCAAAGGTAAAGAAACCATCCTTGTTGGCACCTATAATTATATGGGCATGACATTTGATCCCGACGTAATTCAAGCAGGCAAAGACGCGTTGGACAGATTCGGATCAGGCACAAACGGCAGCCGCGTTCTTAATGGCACATACAAAGACCATAAGGATGTCGAAGACGCGCTCATTGAATTTTATGGCACAAAACACGCTATGGTGTTCTCCACTGGGTATCAGGCCAATCTCGGTCTGGTGTCTGCAATAGCAGGCAAAGGCGATTATATCGTCCTGGATGCTGATAGCCATGCTTCTATTTATGATGGCTGCGCGATGGGCAATGCTGAAGTCGTCCGTTTTCGACACAACAGGGTTGAAGACCTTGACCGCCGCCTTGGCCGCATTCCTGCTGAAGCCCAAAAATTGGTGATTCTTGAAGGCGTTTATTCAATGGTCGGCGATGTCGCACCGTTGGTGGAGATGGTTGCAGTCGCAAAAAAACACGGCGCGATGATCATGTCGGATGAGGCCCATAGCATGGGCTTTTTTGGCCCTAATGGGCGCGGCGTATATGAAGAATTGGGGCTAGAATCCGATATTGATTTCGTCGTCGGCACCTTTTCCAAAAGCGTAGGCACGGTTGGCGGTTTCGTTGTGTCAAACCACCCCAAATTTGAAGTGCTGCGTTTTGTCTGCCGCCCTTATATTTTCACAGCTTCCCTGCCCCCAAGTGTTGTCGCAACTGCCGCAAAATCCATCCGCAAGTTGATGCACGCCCATGACAAGCGCAAGCAACTGTGGGAAAATACGCGCGCTGTGCATCAGGGTTTGCGTGACATGGGTTATACGCTGGGCACAGAAACAGCACAGTCCGCGATTATTGCTGTGTTCTTGCCAGATCAACAGCAGGCCGTGGTGACATGGCAGGCACTGCTCGAAATGGGTGTGTATGTGAACGTCGCACGCCCACCTGCAACCCCCAACGGTATGTTCCTGCTGCGTTGTTCGCTGTGCGCGGAACATACGCCTGAACAGATTGTCACAATCCTTGCGGCGTTTAAGGCGGCAGGCCAGCTGTCCGGTGCGCTCCCTACATGATGATCCTGGTTGTTGACGATGACACCCGCATTCGGACGTCAACGGCATCATTGTTAGAAAACGAAGGATATAAAGTCATCGCCTGTGCCAGCGGTGAAGCAGCATTGGCGGCGCTTGAAAATAGTTCAGACATATCATTTCTACTCAGCGACGTATTGATGCCGGGGATGAAAGGTACTGAACTTGTCACCCGTGCCACTGCGCAACGCCCAGAACTGGGCGTTTTATTTATGAGTGGAGATGTTGGCGACACGCCGACCAAAGACTTTGCCGGGCATGAGATACTGTCAAAACCGTTTACCGCCACTGCACTTTTGGCGGCCATAGCCCGCGCTAACGAACTGCACCTTTGAAAAACAGGCGGGGGACCAAAACAACCGCGCCCAGCAAAGGCCATTTGCGCTGCCATGGTTTAATGACAATCGCAGTCCCGGCATGGCGGTTAATTTTCCACGCCAGATAATCAATCCCGCCGGCAAAGGTTAAACTGGCCTTGGCAATCCGCGCCACACTCATCCACTTGCCGCGCCTTTGCAGCTGTTTCCAACGACGATCAGCCACCATTTTTGTCATCGGGCTGCGCACAAATACAAGCGCGCCAAAGGTTCGGTAACGATCCGGATCAGCATCAACAATCGATCCGGATCGATCAGTGCGTTCGGCGCGCAGTTCCGCGCGGTAGGTCTGTGCAAAGCCCGCACGCCATACAGAAAGAACGTCTTCCCCATCCGCAATTGGGGACGCCAAAGCAAAGAGTGTGGGCACCGCTTGAGCAACAGCTTCAAGCGCATTTTGTTGCGCAGCATTATCGCGTGCCCACACCAGCCGCGTTGGTTGTGCAAAGCGTGCCCATACGGATACTGTGCTTGCTGCGGGCCGGTTGAGCGCCGCAAAATCATCGACACTTAAGACTGCATATTTTGCAGCCAAACCACTGTGTGCAAAAGGAAAAACATTTGGCGGGATTAAACGGTTTGCTGTCGCTAACCACTGCTTTGAATAGGTCATATTATAATCTGAAACGATCAGATAGAAATCGAGCATGAGGCCGTCCAACTGGCTTTCGCGCAGACAGGACCCATAGAATAAAACGGCCTGTGCCGATGCCTCATGTTGCGCAGCAATCGCTGCCGCAATTTCTGTGATCCGGGGATCAACTGACTGCGCAAGCTCTGCTGCAACCAAGTCCTTCAATGTTGTCATGCTGCCAGACGAAGAAAGGGAACCGGTGCCGTCGCCCGCAAGACAATGGGGCGCCCGGTAATCGCACTGAATGTCTCGCCGTCTAGAATCACATTCGAACGGTCACTTTCAATGCGAATGACATCGCCGTGTTCAACATGAACCCCTGCCATTTGTGTATCCCCAAGCTTCCCGACGATGCTGGCCCAGACAGCGCGAAATAAAGCCTTGCTTGATTGGTCCACTGCAAGCAACTTAAGCCCCATTACGCCTTCACGCTTCGCGCGGCTGCTCAACAACAACTTTTCAAGTGTCGTGACAATCAAGAAAGCATAAGTCTGATTCACTGCGCCGTCTTTAATAAGAGAGACGCTCACAGGACACGGCGCGGGTGGCCAATGTTTTCCCCGCACGCCAAAGATCATAGAAATAAAAACCGCAATTCCAGCAATGACGTGGCTCAATCCATTGGGCAAACCCCAAGGGTAAATCTTATTGCGACAGTACAGAATCGTGTCGGCCAATCCAGCCCCACCCAAAAACATGCCAAGCACAGGGCGATTGCCATGATCCCCCTCTGTTAAGGCGATAAGCTCACGCTCGACAATGAAAGGCGCGATATTGCCTTGGGCAAGTTCAAAGATGCGTTCGAGCGCAACCAACGGATCGCCACTCGATCCCAGATCAAGCGCGATAAGGTTGGTTTTTCCATTTGGTAACACCGCAACTGGGGGCGTCTCCGCCCCGAATTGACCACCGTGATAAAGCTCTGTCAGTGCGGCTTGAACGGTGCCGTCGCCGCCGTTGATAATCAACACTTTAGGTTTAACGCGCGCAATGGAAGTCAGCGCGTCCGCAATATGATCCGAATCTTCGACTTCATAATGAAAAATATCAGGCCGTGACGCACAAAAACTGCGAATACGCGGCAAAGCGTCACGATTTCCGGTTGAATTGGGATTCGATAATAATGCAACCAAAGCCACGTTTACATGTACCGGATCATGATTGGAACAACTGTCGTGCCTTGCCCTACCGACACCTGCACTTGCTTGACCGGTGGTTTGCGTTTGAAAATAATATCAAAAAGCGAGATTTTTGGATTTCCAGAAGCGCCCGCACCATCAGACCGATCCGTATCACCATTACTGTTGGTGTCATGTCGTACATCAACGGCATAAACCCCGACGCTGGGGACTGGCATGCAAACTTCCACAGGGCCAGAGGCGGGAATGGTGTATTCCACGCGCTTGAGAACTTTTGTTTTATCAAAATAAGTTGACGGACTGCCGCCAAAAGTGCGCACGCGGACCTTGCCAACGCGGTCTTTGAACCCGCTCACGCGCACGAGAATAGACGGCACATCTCCTGCACTACACGCAGCCGGAGCAGGCCCCAAAATTTGAGCAGCAGCAAGACCAGATGGGATCGCCACCACTGTCGCCATAGCAATCAAACCAAAACGCAGGTTCAGCATAATCAGACTACTCCGAAAAAAACGTCTGTGGCATTTGCACTCGCCAATAGGATTCCCTATCCAACACACCACGAATGCCATATCGGCTGAATTTGCGGCCAAATGATGGTCAGGAAATGACTGAATACAAAATATGTTTTCTTCGACCGACCGATATCTTGCGCGCCTGATCGCTTTGCCTTTGTTTTCAACTTTGGTGATCGCGGCAATGCTATTGGTTCTTGATAAAATGCTCCGCCTGTTTGATTTTGTCGCTGCGGAAGGCGGACCGGTTAGTGTTGTATGGCGCATGCTTGCCAACCTCATCCCGGAATATCTCTCCCTGGGCATTCCTATTGGCTTGATGCTGGGAATACTGCTGGCTTTCCGTCAGCTTGCCATGTCGTCTGAACTGGATGTTTTCCGTGCAGTTGGGCTTGGATATGGGCG
This sequence comes from Sphingomonadales bacterium, assembly GCA_043760405.1. Classification (GTDB taxonomy): domain Bacteria; phylum Pseudomonadota; class Alphaproteobacteria; order Sphingomonadales; family Sphingomonadaceae; genus Aquisediminimonas. The sequence goes on along the minus strand of JAYUPB010000010.1, from coordinate 26,991 downwards.
GTTGCTGCGAGTGCCCTATATGTTCGCAATTGGCCTTGCCTTGGTGAATTTGGCCATTGTGGGCTTTGTTCAACCCTATGCACGCTATGCTTATGAAGGTCTGCGCTTTGAACTGCGGTCGGGGGCACTTGGCGCATCGATCAAGGTTGGTGAGTTTACCAATATGGGTAAGCGCATGACAATGCGGATCGAACGCAGTGAAAATGAAGGCCGTGAACTCTACGGCATTTTTGTCCGCGCCGAAAATAAGAGCGATAAATCTGTCTCAGTCACCGCTGAACGGGGCATGTTCTTGGCAACTGACGATCCTGACACGATCATTCTGCGCCTGAACAAAGGGGTTTTGGTGCATGACGCCCCCATTTACAAACAGCCCCGTGTTCTGAGTTTTACATCGCATGATTTGCCAATTGATCTTCCCAAAATTGAGGCATTCCGCGGGCGTGGCGGCAAAGACCGCGAACGCACAATCCCTGAACTCGCGCGTATTGGTGCGGATAAAACGATGCCCGTTGCGTTGCGTAATGAAAGCCTATCAAACTTTCATTTCAGGTTGGTTGAAGTTGCTATGATGTTGCTGTTACCGCTTTTGGCTGTCGCCCTTGCCGTCCCGCCTAAGCGATCATCGTCCGCATTGGGTGTGTTCCTGTCGATTGTGATGGTGGTGACCTATCATAAGATCAATGAATATGCCGAAGGTATGGGGACGCTGGGGCTGGTCAGCCCCTTTTTCGCTTTGTGGATTCCTTTTTTACTCTTTGCGGCGCTCATTTGGCGGCTTTACTATGTCTTGGCTTATACACCTGGTGGGCAGCCGATTGCCGGTTTGGAACGGGTCTTTGCAAAGGTTGGTAAAGCGATTCGTGCTTTTTTTACCCGCCGTATAAATCCTGAGACTGCTGCCTGATATGATCGCCAACTTTTTCCCTTCCCGCACCATCGCAACCTATATGGCGCGGATGTTCCTCATCCGCAGTTTTGCAGTGCTGGCAGCTTTGGTCCTGATCCTTCAAACGCTCGACCTTTTAGGCGAATCGGGAAAGATTTTGGCTTATGAAGGCAATACGCAGGCCGATTTATGGACTTATGTGTCGCTGCGCGTTCCTCAGATCATTCAGCGCTTCCTGCCCTTTGCGGTGTTGCTCGCAACGATTTTGACACTTTCGACACTCAACCATAACAGCGAAGTCGTGTCGATGAAGGCTGCGGGGCTGTCTGCACATCAGGTACTGGCCCCGCTTATCATTACAAGCCTGGCCATTGCGCTGTTATCGTTCAGCTTTAATGACCGCATCGTGACACGCGCGACAGCCACCCTCAACCGCTGGCAAAAGGTTGAATATGCACCGATTCCACGCGACAAAAAAATACAAAGCAATGTTTGGGTGCGTGACGGCAGCAACCTGATCAATGCCAAAGAAGTCTCAGGTCGCGGCAATCAAACCCTCCTTCAAAACATCACCATCTACACCCGCACCAGCGGTGAACTTGATTCGATCATTTATGCCAAATCAGGAACGCGTTTGGGCACTGGATGGAAATTGTCAAAGGTCCGTCAATTCAATGTTCTGAAAGGGATTACCAAAAACATCGGAACGCTAACGGTTGGTGCTGGCGTTCGCCCAGATCAGTTCACACTTGCGAGTGTGGACCCTGACGGCCTGTCTTTTGGAAAATTATGGGGTGCCATTGCTGACTTAAAGGCCGCAGGTCGCCCTACCAGTGCCCTCACAGCCGATTTATGGCATAAGATTGCAGGGCCATTGTCAACAGTGCTGATGCCCCTGCTCGGCGCGGTTGCTGCGTTTGGGATTGCGCGTTCAGGGCGCTTATTTGTGCGTGCTGTCATCGGCATGGCTTTAGGGTTTGCCTATTTTGTGGCTGATAATTTTGGCCTCGCCATGGGAAATCTGGGCGCATATCCACCGCTGCTTGCCGCATGGGGGCCCTTTTTCCTCTTTCTGCTGATTGGCGAATTTGTTCTGGTTAAAACTGAAGAATGAAAGTTAGGCCTGCGAACGTCTGACACGCACTGTGCTGCTGATCAAACGCCCGATCAGCCTTGGTAATCCGTGATAATTGGCCCCGTGATATTTGGACTCTCTCGGGAGAACGGCCATCAAACGACGGTGAGCGGTAGCCAGTGCATGATATGGCAGCCCCGGCAGTAAATGATGAAGCGCATGGTAACGCAGCCCAACAGGCGCCCATAAAGCTGGAAGCAAAGCCGGTGACACAACATTCACGCTATCAAGATATTGCGCGGTTACACTCATCACTTCTCCTTCATTTTCCCACAAATGCGCGACAAGCGTGCGGATTTGATTGAGGAGCGCAATGCACGATACGATGATCATAAAAATCACAAAACCGCGCAAAGGAACATATCCTGTCATAACAGTGGCCAGCAGCAGGATCGCCCACACACTTGCTGCAGTTTCAAGGATATACCAATCACGGCGAAAACGCCCTTCTGGTGCACGCCGACGAAAACTTGGGTTGATGGCAAGACCCGAATAGCGCTCTACAACGACGGTTCTGAGCGGCGGAATGACCAGCGAAAGCGGAGCCAGCACCGCGTAACGGATAAGCAATGCAACTGGCGCGAACAATGCGGCCACGACAAACAATGGCAGGGTGTAGGGCTTCATCAGCGCAAGCGGCAAATATTCGGGATCTTCACCCGTGCCGTAGCGTGTCCGAGCATGATGAAGATTGTGCACCCCTTCATACATGTATGACGGCACAAGCAGTGGAATACCGATCGTCAGGTTCCAAACAAAACGGAACCAAGGCACCGCAGCCTGTTTGATATGTGTCAATTCATGAATGAAACTGCCCGCACGATAAAGCGCCAGAACCGAAACAATCCCACTCAGGATCAAAACACCCGTCGACGCAGTAAAAATGGCAAGCGCAAGGCCGCCATACCCAACCACAGTGGACGCCAACAAATCAGCCCAATAGATCAACGGGTTCGGCGCGTTAAGATCACGCGTCAATTCTGCCGCAGCACGGATCATCGCGTTATCATCGGCAGGGCGCAGTTTTGCCGTCTGCACCTTCACAGAATCACGTTTGTCCATAAGGTCATCAACGGAAAGCAGCGAACTGTTCATATTATTCCATCTTTTCAATCAACATCTCATGCAAAATTATAGTGGCAGGATGAAGGCAATGCCAGCCATGCAGCGCCTCCATTCAATTTCTTGACATTCCGTTCAGAAGGCAGGACTGGCCAAATTGTAAGGTCAATAGTTTTCAGGAAAGCGCACACATCTTGGACAATCGGGACATTATCATCCGCGCCGTCTTAACCAAGGCTGACCGCAAGGCCTTTGTTGACCTGCCTTTTCGGCTCTACGCAGATGATCCCAATTGGGTTCCGCCGCTCAAAGACGAAGTCAAAGGTTTGATTACAGCAGGCAAAAATCCGTGGTTTGAACACGGCGAAGCTCAATTGTTTTTGGCAGAGCGCGACGGCAAATTAGTTGGACGCATTTCGGCCCATCTTGATCATCTGGCGCTCCAGCAACCTGTGGAACAAGGCATGGGGCCCGGCACAGGCAATTGGGGATTGTTTGAAGCTGAGGATGCGCAAACCGCATCTGCGCTGATAACGACCGCTGAAAACTGGCTGCGCGAAAAAGGCATGACCCGCGCGCTTGGCCCGATCAGCCTTTCAATCTGGGATGAACCCGGCCTTCTAACGCGTGGGTTTGACGTCCCCCCGACGGTGATGATGGGGCACAACAGTGCTGCATATCAGTCCTGGGTTGAAGCTGCGGGACATAGCGAAGCAAAGCAGCTTTTGACTTTTGAAATTCCTATCACTGTTGAATTCCCGCCCTTGATCCAGCGCATCATAACCTCGGGTGAGCGCAACAAAAGTATTGTCATTCGCCGCGTCAATAAAGCACATTTTAACGCAGAAGCAGCCCTGATCCTCGGCATTCTCAATGATGCATGGGAGGAAAATTGGGGGTTCGTACCTTTGACCGATGCGGAAATTGCTTATGCGGGTAAAAAGCTGAAGCCCATTGTTTATGAAGACCTCATCCGCATCGCGGAAGTCGACGGGCGTCCTGTTGCCTTCATGATGACCTTACCGGACATCAACGAAAAATTGGCCCTTTTTAATGGGAATTTATTCCCGTTTAACTGGGCAAAATTGCTGTGGTGGCTGCGCGCGCCAAAAGTGCGGACGATGCGGGTGCCGTTGATGGGTGTGCTCAAAGAATTGCAATCAACCCGCCTCGCGGGACAATTGGCGTTTATGATGATCGAATATATCCGCCGCGATGCTGTTACAAAATTTGGCGCAACCCGCGGCGATTTTGGTTGGGTTCTTGATGACAACGGACCGATGCGCTCTGTTGGTGAAGCGATTAACGGCACCGTTTCAAAAACCTATACACTTTATGAAAAGGCGCTTTAGGCGCTTAATTCTATCCAAGTTGCAGCGTGATCACTGGCTTTTTCGCGGCCACGATGCTCTTTATCAACCCCCGCATCAACCAGCCTGTCGGCGGCTTCTGGTGACAGCATCAGATGATCAATGCGGAACCCGGCATCGCGTTGCCACCCACCCGCCTGATAATCCCAATAGGTCCATAATGGCCCTGAGGGATGACGCGTGCGGAGGGCATCTGTAAAACCGAGCGCCGCCATCCGCCGAAATGCTGCGCGGCTTTCAGGCTGCATCAACGCATCGTCAACCATTGCCTTGGGATTGGCAATATCAGCATCTGTCGGGATGACATTATAGTCGCCTGCAAGGATCAACGGTATTTCAAGCGCCATAAGTGCGGTGGCGCGCGCGATCAGGCGGTCAAACCAACGCAATTTATAATCGAATTTTGGTCCCGGCTGGGGATTGCCGTTGGGCAGGTAAATGCTCGCAACGCGCACGCCCATGACATCGGCTTCAATATAGCGGCTCATCTCATCTTCTGGTTCGCCGTCCAATCCCTTGCGGACAAGAACAGGGGCGACGCCGCGCGCAAGGATGGCGACGCCGTTAAAGCCTTTTTGACCGTGATAAACACCCTGATACCCTACTGCTTCAATATCACTGATTGGAATCGTGTCGTCGCTCGATTTCAACTCTTGCAAGCAGACGATGTCGGGTCTGGTTTCATCCAACCATTCGATCAAACGCGGCAGCCGCGCCTTAACGCCGTTGACATTATACGTGGCAATTTTCACGCACTTATACTGAAAAGCTGGAACCGCAGCCACAGCCTGAGGCCGCGTTGGGATTGGTTACACGGAACGCCGCACCGCCAAGCGATTCAACATAATCAACCGCAGCGCCGTCCACCAAATCAAGGCTGATCGGGTCGACCACCAGAGTCACACCCGCGTTTTCGGCTACCGTATCATCAGCCTCCACCGCGTCAGCAAGGCCAAAGCGGTACTGAAAACCAGAACAACCGCCACCATCAACCGAAAGTCGTAAAATGGCAGGCTTGCCTTGTTTGGCAGCGATAGTCGCTACACGCGCAGCCGCACTGTCTGTGATTTGGATGATGGACATAGACATTAGATAGGGCCGAACCGCCCGCTCTACAAGGAAAGGCTTTATTCGCCTTTTACTGGCCCGCCCATCGCAACAGCCCCAACCTGGGTCCGACGTTGCATCGCGATCAGATAATCGGTTGATTGCAGGAAAGGCATAGGGTTCACGGCATGACCATCCAAACGCACTTCATAATGCAAATGATTGCCGGTCGAACGTCCTGTCGATCCCATCAAGCCAATCAACTGACCGCGTTTTACCTTCGTTCCCGCAGCAACAAGGATAGACGCCAGATGGCCGTAGCGTGTTTGAATACCGCGTCCGTGATTAAGTTCAACCAAATTTCCGTATCCACCCGCGCGCCCGGCACGGCCAACAACACCGTCAGCTGTCGCATAAATTGGGGTTGCGTAAGCACCGGGAATGTCAACGCCAGCATGCATCGCCGCAGTGCCGCGAAACGGGTCAGACCGCACACCATAACCGCTGTTGATCGTAACATTAAGCACCGGTTTTACCGACGGAATAGAGACAATGGCTTGTTGAATTTGATCAAGGCGCTTCCATGAATTAAACAAAGCGCGGAATTGCGGGTCCGCTTGGCCGGACGTGACCGGCACAGGCTGTGCCGAGGTGACGGTCGCTGCTGTGACCGGCTCATAGGGGCCACCCATGGCAAGGTTCATCCGGCGGGGGTCAATACCCAAACCAGCAACCGTTTTCGTCGCCACTGCATAGCGCGCATCAACAGTGGCGCGGAGCTTGCCAGCAATAGAAGCTTGCTTCATTTCAACCGGCGCAAAAGCTGCAAGCACATCAGACGAAACCGCGTCAGGACGTGCAGCATTTGTTGGGATCATCGCCGACAAAGCGGGCGCATCGCCCTTTCCTTCCAGCAAGCTCGCAAGAAATGCCTGACGCTTATCAAGACGGTCGGCATGGGCAACCGCATCACGGCGGATGGTTGCCACTTCGGATTGCAATGCGGCAACCTGCGTTTCCATGCGGGATACTTCGGCTTGCCGCGCTGCATAGGTTGTTAATGTCGACGCAACAGAAGGTGCACTGATTACAACGCTCGCCAGACCGGCAGCGCTGCTTGAAACCACGAATATAGCACCGGCGGCAGCCATGATCTGCGCACGCGCAGTCAGATGCACACGGCGCATTGCGGTACCGTCATGGAAAAAAACATCACGTGCTTTAAAAAATTCACGAACACGTCCGAAAACACCGACTTGCTCTGAAGATTGAACCACTGTCATTACGATCCCCGGATTGCGACCCCGTCGACACATTTTTGCGCCGATCACTCTGATGGAACTTTCATGCGTGGACACAGTTAATGAAGCAAGTTGACTTCCACTGTAGTGGGGCAGACCGGACAAGGTGCGGGGTGAGCCGTTAATCCTGCGCTCATCTGCGACAAAATGCCTAACATCGGCAAAGCTTTATAGACACTCGGTTAGACGATTCGCGGCAGTCATTGGGCAAAAAGCCACGCCGATTGGATGAGATAAACGCCCCCAATCGCGGTCACGATCCACGCGGTCCAGCGTTTGAAATTCACGTCGCTCATTCGGTCTAACACCCAACCACCAGCAGTCGTCCCGATCATCGACGCTGGAATGGCGAATGCGAAAAACCACCACGGCGGCATCGCGGCACTGCCTGATGCGGACAAAAGCGCCCCATAAACCGCAATTTTGGCAAGATGATTGAGCGATTGGATCGTCGCTTTCGTCGCTACAATTTCATGACGGTTCAGTCCCGTGCGCACAAACAGCGTATCCAAAAAAGTACCTGAAACCCCGGCCGTTAAGTTGAGCATCGACGCAACCGTGCCGAAAATGAGGGCATGAACGGGTTTGGCAGCGTCAAGTTGCAACCACGTTTTAGGAAGCCAGACCATCATCGGCACCAACCCCAAAAGTAAAAAAAGCATCGGTTTTGAAGGGATAATGCTGAAGAGGCTGACAATGATTGCTCCCAGCAGCGTTGCGCCGATAAACCACCCCGTAATCGACCATTTAATATGCCGTCGGTGCAGCACCGCACGCCAGCCATTGGCAACCAATTGCAACATACCGTGTGTCACAAAAGCGGCTGAAACCGGAAGGACAAACGCAAGCGCCCCCATCAACACCAATCCGCCAGCCATACCAAAAATACCGGATAATGCGGCGGTCAAAAAAGCCGTGATGACCAGAAAAAGAGCAGCGCCAGGGGCCATTATGTGATTGTCTTTACGGCCTCAAGCACATCTGCCGCATGTCCCGCGACCTTCACTTTGCGCCATATATGCGTGATTACGCCGTCGGCATCGATGAGAAATGTCCCACGTTCAATCCCCATATAGTTGCGGCCATACATTGATTTTTCGACCCACACACCAAACGCTTCGCAGACAGCGCCATCCCCATCACTGCCCAGCATAATTTTGAGGTCATATTTTCCCGAAAATTTGGCATGGCTCTTCACTGAATCCTTTGAAATACCTACGACATCTGCGCCTGCCTTAGCAAAGTCACTGGCCAAAGCTGAAAATTCCTGTGCCTCTTTGGTGCAGCCAGTCGTGTCATCCTTGGGATAAAAATAAAGAACCAATACACGCCCCTTATGTTCCCCAATTGAGGAGGGATCGCCTGCCGTCGTTGTGAAGCCAATATCAGGTGCTTTGTCGCCGACATTCATCATCATCACATTCCTACCTTATCCCAAACCGCGGCCACGTTCTGCCGCGTCATTTTCAAATCTGCAAGCAAGTGGTCCCAATCCTTTGCGCCGCATGCCCGAGCGATCACACCCTTTGTCGCATCTGTCGGTTCCTGCCCATCAGGAGCCATCAACCGCACGGTCACAAGCATCCTGGTCAACAGCCGGTAGGCATCCGTCATTTCATCAGGCAACAAAGCCTGCGACGCTAACGCTGTTATTGCCACATCCAAATGCGGGTCAAATCCGCTTGCATGGTGCAATTGCTGAACGTGCACCGCAAATTCCAAATCGACCAAACCACCGTCACATAATTTCACGTCAAGCGGCCCTGTCGGCGGCTTATGTTTGGCCATATCGGCGCGCATTTGCACCGCATCCTTTATAAGCTGCTTTTCATCACGCGGCTTGCGAAGGACAGCATCAACAATGGCCTGCGTTTTGGCACGCGCGTCGCCAGATCCATAAACGAGCCGTGCGCGCGTGAGCGCCATATGTTCCCATGTCCATGCTTCCTCATCTTGATACCGGCAAAACCCCTCCAAAGAAACAGACAGTGGCCCTTTTGCCCCCGAAGGTCGCAGCCGCGTATCAATTTCATAAAGCGGGCCAGCCGCCGTCGGCACCGACAATCCTGCGGTCACACGCTGTGCCAAGCGGTTAAAATAAAGCACAGCACCTAGCGGTTTTAAACCGTCCGATTCAGCCGAAAAATTGCCTGTGAACAGATAGATAAGGTCTAGGTCCGACGCGTGGGTCAATGCCCCGCCGCCCATCCGGCCCAGTGCTAGGATCACCAATTCGCCGCCAGGCACACGACCGTGAGTTTTGACAAACTCCGCGATCGTTGCATCAGTGACGACATGGAGAGCAGCCTCTGCGACACGTGCATAACCACTGGCAACATCCAGCGGATCACTCGCGCCTTCCACCACTTGTACACCAAGCGCGAAGCGGTGATCGCCAACGACACGCCGGACATGATCCAATTGCTGTTCCAGATCACCCGCGCTGCGCAACCCGGCAGCTATTTCATCCACACGACCGGCAGGGTCAAAAGCACTGGCATCAATCAGGCGGTCAAGCAGATCGGGACGCAGCGCCAATTGATCGGCAAGGGTCGGCGCATAGCTCAATATATCAATCAATAACCGCAGCAACGCCGGGCGTGCTTCGAGCAAACGAAAGAAATTGATCGCACTGGGCAGCCGTTCAATCAGCGTTGAGAGTTGATTGATCGCTGTCTGAGGATCAGGGGCGGTCCCAAGCGCAACAATGAGTCTTGGCAAAACCGCCTCCAGCGCGCCGAGTGCCGCAGGCGTGCGGAGCGCGCGGATCGTTCCGCTGCGCCAATGGGCAATGCGCTTGCTCGCATGATCACTGTCCGTAAAGCCGGCCGATGATAATGTCTCAGTCAGCTTATCAACATCAACAGGGGCACCAACCGCAGGCGCACCGTCAAGATCATCATAGATTTGGCCAACGCGGTTGATATGGGGGGCAAGCAACGCCAATAAATCTGCCCCGCAATCTAGCCCGTGCAATCTGGCAACATTATCCAAGTCATCAGCGGCCTTTGGAAGCATATGGGTTTGTTGATCATCCACCATTTGCAAACGGTGTTCAACAGTGCGGTAAAGCCGATATGCATCGCCCAAGACCTGCGCGTGTTCGGCATCAACACGCCCTGCCCTTGCCAATGCTGACAGCGCATCAAGCGTGGGCGCGACCCGCAGCGCCGCTTCACGTCCCCCGTGGATCATCTGATGAATTTGGGTGAAAAATTCGACCTCGCGAATGCCGCCGCGTCCGCGCTTCAGGTCAAATCCGGGGCCAAATGTCTGGCCGCTGGCATGATGCTCCCTGATCCGGTGCGACATCGCGCGAATGTCACCAATGGCGCCAAAATCCAATCCCCGCCGCCAGACAAACGGCGTGATCGCATCAAGAAAGGATTGCCCCAAAGCAACATCCCCAGCGCAAGCCCGCGCGCGAATAAACGCCGCCCGTTCCCAAGCAACCGCACTCGATTCGTAATATGTGATCGCAGCATTAATCGGCATGGCGATAGGGGTGGCTTCTGGCGTCGGCCGCAGCCGCAGATCAACCCGGAACACATAGCCGTCACCGTCGCGCGCTTGCATTATCTCCACGACTTTGCGCGCGATCCTGACAGCGGCCTCAACCGGTTCTTCGCGCGCGCGGTGGGCCAGGGTCAGCGGGTCGAAAAGCAAAATAGGATCAATATCTGAACTGTAATTCAGTTCGTGACTGCCATGTTTTCCCAGCGCAATCGCCGTAAATCCGCGCGGCTCTGCATCCGGCATGTGCGACAAAAGGGCGGCCGCAATGGCGCGGTCAAGCGCAAAATCAGCAAAAGCGGAAAGATGCTGCACGACATCTTCTAAAGACAGCAGACCGGCAAGGTCACCAATCGCAACAGTCAGAGCCAAGCGGCCTTTGGCGTGTCGCAATCCCCGCGCGACAGGTTCACTTGGATCAAGAGCACCCAAATGATCCGCAAGTGCACCTGTCAAATCACCCGCCGCAAGCATATCTGTTACAAGCGGAAAACGCGTCATCAACATCCGCAAATGCGGGGAATGTCGATCGGCACGTTCCAACGCTGCATTCAGGCTTTGGACAGGTGATGATGTCATGCTATCATACTAACCAATTCTAACAGACCGCCAAGGGAACGATGATGAAGAGAGTATTTCTATTTGCAATACTAGGAAGCTGTGTCCTCGTGAGCGCATGCAACACCGTCGAAGGTTTGGGCCGTGATGTGAAATCTGCTGGAAAGACCGTTGAGGAAGCGGCCAAATAAGCGGATTATTCTGTCACAGCAGCCGTATCACGTTGGCGGCGTCGCGCTGTGAGCCAAATTGCGATCAAGGCAAGTTCGTAAAGCAAGCAAAGTGGCACTGCGAGCAGCAGCTGAGAAACAATGTCCGGCGGCGTCAGCACTGCCGCGACTGCGAACACGCCGACGATAGCATAACGCCGCCCCATCCGCAGCTGCGCAAGCGTCACAATGCCAGCGCGCTCTAACAACATGAGCAACACGGGCAGCTGAAACGCGATGCCAAATCCAAATATAAATTTGGTGACAAAGCTCAAATAATTACCAACGCCGGGCAGTGCTTCTTGTGTAATCCCGCCAACATCGCCGCTGAAACCAAGCAGGAATTTAAGCGCGACAGGCATGGCGAAATAATATGCAAGCGCCGCTCCTGCTGAAAATAACACAGGCGCCATGAACAAAAATGGCAAAAAAGCGCGCTTTTCCTTCGCATACAGCCCGGGCGCCACAAACCGCCACAACTGTGTCGACAGCACCGGAAACGCCACCATCAGGGCAGAGAAAAACGCGACCTTAATCTCAACAAAAAATGCTTCAAAAATGTCTGTATAAATAATTTTTCCCTGACCCGCCGCCAAAAGCGGTTGAACCAACACTGCGAAAATTGGTTTGGCAAAATAAAGCCCCACTGCGAAAGAAAGCGCCAAGGCCAACACACACCACAGCAAGCGACGGCGTAATTCAATCAAATGGTCGAGCAACGGGGCCTTGCTCTCGTCAATATCATTCATGCCTCACCCTTAGGGGGTTCTGGCGCAGGCGGCACATCAATCGGGGTCATAACGGGTTCAGGCTCAGACGGGTGTTCGCGCATGATACGATCATTTTCATCGCGCCATTTCTTTTCCATGTCATGCAGTTCAGATTCGCGCACCATATCATCGAAACCAGCGCGAAATTGTCGGGCAACGCCGCGCGCTTTGCCAACCCATTTTCCCAGCACGCGCAAAACGCGCGGCAAATCTTTGGGGCCGATGACCACCAGAGCGATCATCGCCACCAACAAAAATTCAGTGGGCGCGACGTCAAACATAAAAAGCTGTCGTCATTCCCAAGCTCAAACGGTCTTGTCGGTTTGTTTTTCTGCTTCAACCACAGGGGTTGCCTGCCCTTCGATGCGCTGCGCGGGTTTCGCGTCAGCCACATCTTCTTCGGCTAAGCCCTTTTTAAAGCTTTTGATGCCTTTGCCAAAATCGCCCATCATTTCTGAAATGCGACCTTTGCCAAACAGGACAATCACAACAAGTCCAAGAATTAACAGATGTTGCCAACTCGGCATTGAACGTCTCCTTCGCTAACCAGCAACGCCGGTCATAGATACACTCTAGTCGCTCTCGTCGATGGTTTCCAGTTCAACAATGTCATCGCCTTGCATTTCGAGTGAATCGAAAACCAAATCGACCGGATCGAGCAATCCTGCGGCCTTCAAATCATCAATTCCTGGCAAGTCGCGGCGGTTGGTAAGGCCGAAATGCGCCAAAAATCCTGGGGTCGTCGCAAATGTGAGCGGACGCCCAGGCACTTCGCGCCGCCCCGCAGGACGCACCCACCCTGCCTCCATCAACACGTCAATCGTACCTTTGCTGATCTGCACACCGCGAATCGCTTCAATTTCTGCGCGACTCACAGGCTCGTGATAGGCGATGATCGCCAATGTCTCGATTCCGGCGCGGGAAAGTTTGCGCGATTCTTCTCGTTCGCGGCGCAGGATATGCGCCATGTCGGCCGCCGTTTGAAAATGCCACCGTCCACCGCGTTCAACCAAATTAATCCCGCGCCCGGCATAATGATCGGCCAACGTCAGAAGCGCACCCTTCACATCGGCATCAATCCCCACATAAGTCGCAATATCAGAGGTTGAGAGCGGCTCTTCCGCCGCAAAAAGCGTCGCTTCTACTGCACGCGTCAGGTCATCTGCCGGATCAATCATGAGGCGCGCCTGATATAGAGGGGAGCAAAGGCGGCGTCCTGCCGGAAATCAATTTTGCCCTGTCGCGCCAATTCCAAAGTCGCGACGAAACTTGATGCCAAGGCTGATTTGCGGAATTGAGGATCATCAGTTTCGGGTAGAAATTTTTCAATCGCTGTCCATTCCACAAAACTGCCAACCAAGCGCGCGACCCGCGCAATTGCTTCCTCCAAAGTCAATACCGCGCGCCGCGCAACAATGTGCATCGGCGGTTCTCGCCGCGCCTGAACGGTGCCATAAGCCTGGATCAGATCAAAAATCTTGGCATCCCAGCGCGCCTTGCGGTGCGTGCGCAATCCTTCAGGGGCGCCCCGCCAGAAGACATCACGGCCCAGCCGGTCCCGCGCCATCAACCGCGCGCCAGCCTCTCGCATCGCATTCAACCGTTCAAGCCGCAGTTGCAACCGCAGCGCCAATTCTTCAGGGCTTGGTTCAACATGGGGTTCGCGCGGCAGGAGCAAACAAGATTTGAGATAGGCAAGCCACGCAGCCATAACGAGGTAATCAGCAGCGATTTCGAGCTTGAGCACCTTGGCTTCTGCGATGAAGACCAGATATTGATCGACCAGCGCCAATATCGAAATCTCCCGCAGATCAACCTTTTGATTGCGCGCCAAGGTGAGCAGCAGATCAAGCGGGCCTTCCCAGCTGCCAAGGTCCAGCGTCAATATATCGCCACCCGTCGCTGACATCTCAAATTCTTCGATGATCAGCTGTTCTTCCACCTAGGCAGCCTGCGCCAATAATGTATCGCGCTGCGCGATGAGGATTGCGATCCGACTGGTATCAACCGCTGGTCCGATGGTTGCCATGGCGGCGTTCAGGCGCGCGCGCGCCTTGTCAGTAATGTCAGGAAGTTTCGCCGCAATGGCAACCATTTCCTCAAATCTGCCCCAACAATTGAGCGCAATATCGCACCCTGCGGCGACGCAATTGACCGCACGGTCACTGACATCGCCTTTGAGGGCATTCATATCAAGATCGTCGCTCATCAACAGGCCGTCAAAACCGATCCGGCCACGGATAATCTGTTCAATCACGGTGGGCGACATCGTCGCGCACAGATTTTTGTCCCATGCTTCAAACACGATATGCCCTGTCATTCCCATCGGCACATCACGCAGCCGGGTAAATGGGTCGAGATCAATACTCAATTCAGCGTCACTGGCCGTGACAAAAGGCAGGTCATGGTGACTGTCGACCACCGCACGCCCCTGCCCCGGCATATGTTTGACGATACCAACCACCCCGCCCGCGCGCAGACCGTCAATGACTGCACGGCCAAGAGACGCGACCCGCAGCGGATCACTGCCCAAAGCACGATCACCAATCGCTGCATGTGTTTCTGGCTGGCGCACGTCGAGCAAGGGCAGGCAATCAACGGTGATGCCGACCTCAGCGAGTGTCAGGGCAATCGCCTCCGCATTATCGCGTGCTGCCTTAATCGCGGACATGGGCGCAATATCGTAAAGCGCGTCAAATTTTCCACCCGCTGGAAAGGCGGGCCAGACGGGGGGCTGCATCCGCGAAACCCGGCCGCCTTCTTGATCGATAAGAATGGGAAGGTCGCTGCGCCCTGTCAAGTCGCGCAGACTGTTGGTTAACGCGCGCACCTGATCCCGCGTTTCAATGTTACGGCGAAACAGAATATATCCTGCAGGGTTAACGTCACCGAAAAATGCGCGTTCTTCAGCGCTTAATTCCAAACCAGCAATGCCAAAAATAACAGGTTTCATGCTGGCCTCTGCGCGAAGATGTTTATCCTCACACAGCATAGCGGGGGCAAACCGGTTTGTCGAAAGCCGGTCTGCACCCCCACCATATTTCTGTGGATTATTTCACCACCAGACAGCTTGCGCCACCTGCCTTAAGTGTCGCACAAACTGAGGATGCTTGCGCACCGGCCTGTGCACGAAGCCGGTAGAAGGTTGATCCTCCGACCGCTGCTGTTGTCACAGCCTTAGGAAGTTTCGCCAAAACGCTGTAGCGTCCTGACAGTGCAGCCCATGCCTGATTGGCGCTGGCTTCTGATCCGTAGGCCCCAAGTTGAACCAGGCCACTGCCGGCCAATGCAGGTGTCACAGGCGCGGCAACCGGTTTTGCCGCAACGCCAGGAGGCGCAGCAACAAGCCGCCCCCCTGTTGTTACAGCGGTTGTTGCAGATTTTCCTGGCACAGCAACCGTTGGCTTCGCAGGGGCGACCGCGACCCTGGTACCGGCAACCGGTGCTTCTGGCATCGCATTGCTGTCAAGCGTGGCATTGGCTTCTGCGCCTTCAGAAGCAGCAAAGGCGGCGTCGCCCTGCCCTTCCACCTTCATGCCGCCAACTTCATCGGGCTTGACTTTATAATCCCCTTCTTGAGCCGCAATCAGGGTACCATCGCCACTGGGATTTTGTTGCCCGCGCAGCCACCAGACACCGCCGACCACAAGGCCAAGCGCCAAAAGCGCCGCCACAACAAAGCCGATCAGCTTGTTGGACGAAATGCCTTCTTCATCATCATCGCTGTCCACAGCCTCTAGCCAGGGCAAACGGTCTTCATCCTGCAAGGACAGTTCACGATCAGTATCAGTCATTTTACATCTCCTCGGCTGCCGTTACCCCCATGATTGACAAACCGTTAGCTATGATTTGCCCTATTGCTGCTGCCATGAAAAGCCGAACCGCAGTTAATGATGGATTATTAACCAACAAAATGCGTCTTTCGGGCCTATCATTGCCTGAATTCCAGTGTGAATGGAACGCGGCGGCCAGATCATAGAGATAAAAGGCAATGCGGTGCGGCTCCCGATTCGCAGCCGATGCTTCAACAATGCGCGGAAATTGCGCGGCCAATTTGATCATTTCCAAATCTTCTGCATCAAGCAAAGCGACGTTAGGATGCGCGGTATCAATCCCCGCCTCACCAATTTTGCGCTTCAACGATGCGATCCGCGCGTGGGCATATTGGACATAAAAAACCGGATTGTCTTTCGACGCCTCAACCACTTTGGCAAAGTCAAAATCCATCTGCGCGTCCGCCTTGCGGGTGAGCATTGTAAACCGCACAACATCCTTGCCAACTTCATTCACGACATCGGCCAGCGTGACAAAATTTCCCGAACGTTTAGACATTTTAACCGGCTCACCCGCGCGCAGCAGCCGTACCATTTGCACGAGTTTCACGTCGAAGGGTTTTGTCCCGTTGGTCAACGCGGCAACAGCGGCACGAATGCGCTTAACCGTCCCCGCGTGATCAGCACCCCAAATATCGATCAGCGCATCTGCGGTTTGCGCTTTTTGATAATGATAGGCCATGTCTGCCCCAAAATAGGTCCAGCTGCCATCCGATTTGCGGATTGGCCGGTCTTGATCATCTCCAAACTGCGTTGAACGAAACAGCGGCAGCACAACAGGTTCCCAATCCTCAGCCGCTTCGCCCTTTGGCGCTTCCATGACGCCGTCATACACCAGATCGCGCGACCGCAGTTCGGCCTCCGCTGCTTCTGGCTTCTTTTCACGCTGCACCTTCGCTTCGGATGAAAACACATCGTGATGGATGCCCAACAGAGCCAAATCTGCACGGATCAAATCCATCATTGCGGCAACCGCCGCCTCACGGAACAGGATCAGCCAGTCAGCTTCAGGCTTTCCAACAAATGCCGCACCGTGTTCCTGCGCCAGTTTTTGCGCAACGGGGATCAGATAATCGCCGGGATAAAGCCCTTCTGGAATCTCACCAACATCTTCGCCCAAGGCCTCGCGGTATCGCATATGCACAGAACGCGCGAGGGTATCGACCTGACCGCCTGCATCGTTGACATAATATTCGCGGATGACCTTATGCCCTGCAAAAGCAAGCACAGACGCCAAAGCGTCACCAACAACAGCCCCCCGACAATGCCCCATGTGCATCGGTCCGGTCGGGTTGGCAGAGACATATTCGACATTGACGGTTTTTCCTGCCCCCAAAGACGAACGCCCATAATTCGCGCCTTGAGCGTGAATGGCAGTCACTTCATTCCGCCACACATCCTCTGACAGCCGCAAATTGATGAAGCCCGGCCCTGCGATTTCAACCGCAACAACCTCCGTCAGCACCTCAAATTTGGGCGCGAGCAAAGCTGCTAGCGCGCGCGGATTTGTGCCCGCTGCCTTCGCCAACACCATTGCGGCATTGGTCGACAAGTCTCCGTGACTGGCATCGCGTGGCGGTTCCACTGTAACATTTCCGCGATCAAGCCCAACGGGCAACGCACCCTCAGACTGCAAAGCATCAAGTGCGGCATCAACATGGGCCGAAAAGCGGGCGTAAAGCGTATTCACAATCAATTTTTCCGATGAAGAAGGATGCTTGCCCCTAGCCGATTTTCCAACGTCATGGCAACGGAGGAGCAGCGATCACCTTCCCCGTATAGCTTATCTATGCAAATGGGGTGTGATGCGTCGTTAGCAAAGTGGGAGTGCCGTGATAAAATCCGATGATCGTCGCGCTGCGCTGCTTGTCCAACTGGCGGATTATGTCTTGGCTGAGGGGCTTTCCGCATCAAGCCTAAGGCCGCTGGCGAAGGCCGCACAAATTAGCGACCGCATGCTGCTCTATTATTTCAAAGACAAAGCCGACATTATTTCCGCGATCCTCGACCTTATTTCGGGTCGGCTTGTGACGTTACTCAGCGAACAAACGGACGGTACACTTTTACCGCTTGAACAGTTGCGTCCGCGTTTGACGGCCATCCTCTTTACCGACACTTTATGGCCCTATATGCAGCTTTGGTTAGAAATTGCTGCACTTTCTGCCAAAGGCGACCCCCTTTTCCGGGATGTTGGCGAACGCATTGGCCGCGGTTTTTTTGCTTGGGGGGCATCCCAACTCGACAGTATTACACCTGAGGCACGCGAACGAGACGCGGCACAGTTACTCATCAGCATCGAAGGCATGCTATTGCTCAAAAGCATCGGATTAGATGACGTCTGCCAAAAGGCCAGTTGAGGCCAAAACCTATATCCAAATACCCGATTTTTAGGGTAAGGAACCCTTTTTCATGATTTGGCGAGTGCCAACATGGCGCGATTTTCATGGTAAAAAACACCGCCCTCTTCAGCGCCAAGCGTCGCAGCCATCGCTGCTGCGACATCCGATACGGCGATTGAGCGGTAATGATCCAAAACATGCGGCGTTAGAAAATCGGTAACGGGGCTAAACAAGATACCAACACGTTCGGCGATCCGCATGTCGCCTTGGCGGTTACCGCGCAGCAAACCGGGACGAAAAATGTCAACGCGGTCAAACCCGACGCTTTGGATACTGGTTTCCGCCCTGCCCTTGACCGACAAATAATGATTTCGCGACCCCGGATGGGCGCCGATCGATGACACCATCATAAACCGCCTTGCCCCCGCACTGCGCGCACCCCGCGCATAAGCAAGCACCGCGTCATGGTCGACGGCGACAAAAGCCTCTTGAGAACCGGCCGCACGCAGGGTGGTGCCAAGCGCCGATATGGCAATATCAGGCGCGCTGTCCGCAACCGCACAGGGCCAATCTCCTATCGGCGCAATCACGGTTTTTAGTTTTGGCGCGTTAAAGGAAAAGGGCTTTCGCCCCACAGCAATCACAGCTGTTACATCAGCGTTTTGAACAAGACGTTGCAAAAGCAGACCACCGACCAAGCCGGTGGCGCCAGCCAGAAGCACCCTCAATATACGATCCCCATTATGTTATTATGGACGACCTAACAGCTTCTGAGCGCAGGGGAAAGTGTTTGTGCATCAGATGCTTATCAAACGGTATCAAGCCAAGCTTAGTCTCAAAATCCTTCAGGTAAATCAATCATACCAATATGTTCGCGGTAGCGCTCAATGGCGTAACGATCCGTCATCCCCGCGATGAAGTCAGCAATGTGACGCAAACGCCCCGTTTCATCCTCTGGACATGCGTGTTGCCATGTTTCGGGAAGGTGCGCTTCCCCGCTCGCATAGCCGGCAAAAAGACCCGTAACGATATGCTGCGCAGACTCCGCCGCACGCAATTGCGAAGGGTGATGATAGAGTTTTGCATAGAGGAAGGTTTTGAGCGCGCGCTCCTCCGTCGCCATGCTTGCTGAAAATCCGCACAGTGCCGCCCCTGCGGCACGCACATCATCTGTAGATTGCACGCCTGTTGCCGAAATCTGGGCCCGCGTATGGGCCAGCACATCATTGACCATCGCGCCAATTTGTTGACGGATCAGTTCAGGGCGCAGACGCAAGGGATCAACATCGCTATAATGCCCCAACACCCGGTCCCAGCCGCGTTTGACAAAAGGCACGCTCAGCAAATCGTCAAAATCTAGCAATCCGGCGCGCAGGCCATCATCAATGTCGTGATTGTCATAGGCAATATCATCGGCAATTGCTGCAACTTGTGCTTCAAGCGACGCCCAGCTGCGCAATGAAAGTGAATAAGCGTCATCAACACCCGCCATCGCCCATTCAGGGGCAACAAGAGGGCCATTGTGTTTTGCCAGTCCCTCCAGCATTTCCCATGACAGGTTCAATCCTTGCCAACGCGGATATGGCGATTCGAGATGGGTCAATATCCGCAGCGCGTGACCATTATGATCAAACCCGCCCACCCCTGCCATCGCCAGTTGCAACGCATCCTCCCCCGCATGGCCAAAGGGGGGGTGACCAATATCATGGGCAAGGCACAGCGCTTCAGTCAGATCTTCATCAAGCCCGAGTGCGCGGGCGATGGTCCGGCCAATTTGCGCAACTTCTAAACTATGGGTCAGGCGCACACGAAAATGATCGCCGTCAGGGGCGACAAACACCTGAGTTTTATGCCGCAACCGCCGAAAAGCGATGGAATGGACGATGCGGTCACGGTCGCGCTGAAACGCCGTTCTGGGGCCACGCGTTCCTTGATCAGGCTCCGCATATTGCCGCCCCCGGCTTTGCGCAGGATCACAAGCATAAGGAGCGCGGTAGGTCACTTTCCGCCGATCTTTGCGATTTCTTGCCCTGCATCACTGGTAAAGCTTGTCGCCTGAATGCCGTCTTTGCTCAGCTTCGATACCATTGCGCGCGCCTCTGCAGTTGATTTGAAGGGACCAATAAGCAGGCGGTTGGTCGCTTTATAACCAACCGAGGCTGCCGATTGCCCCGCAAGTGTCTTACCCGCCTGACCTTGCAGTTTCTTCCATGTCCCCGGCAAGCCCGCACGATTGGCCCCAGTCGCGATCTGCACCCAAATGCGGGCTGGGGCGCGCTTGGCAATGGCAATAGCCTCGGCCTTCTTCGCAACTTCCGCTTCTGCCGCTGCTTTGGCTTTACTGTCCGTCTCTTGCTTGCGCCGCGCGGCAAGTCGCATCGCTTTAATTTCAGTGTCGGACGGAAGCGCCGCTGCAACACTTTCAGTTTCTGGAACAATGCTGGCCAAAATGGCCGCCAAGCCCATTGGCTCCGGCGTCGCAGGGGGCGGTGCAACAGAGGGCGGCACAACAGGGGGCGTGAGTGGCAAAGCGAGGGGTTCTGGCACGGCAGCAACAACCACAGGGGCCACTGGCGCAACAACTGGCTCAGGCTCGGTTATCGTTGGAACAATAGCTGAGGATGCAGCGGGGGTCACAGCGGGGGTCAGCGTAAACCCGGGCACTGGATTTGCCGCCACGACCACGGTTTCGACAACAGGCTGTGGAGGGGCGTTCACCACAAGTGGCGCTGCGCTGGGTGGGGCGTTCACCACAAGTGGCGCTGCGCTGGGTGGGGGCAAAGATGTCATGGTCGGCACGAGGGTTACCGTGCTGACAACGGGGGGTAATTTCGTGCCATCTGGCTGGACAAGCGCCGGGCGCAATTCAGGAGGCAATCGCATCGGATCTACCGCAGAAATGCGGGCGCCAACCCGGCGGCCCAACGGCCCCTGATCGGACACCGACGGCTGGGGTGCGACCTCTGATTTTACCAGCACTGGCCTTGCCATTACCGGCGCGGCAACAGGGACAGCATCGGTAACCGCAATCTTTCTGTCTTGCGCGGCGAGTGCCATCAATTCACGGTCGCGTTTCAACCGCTTGCGTTCCTCACGCGGACTTTCCTCAGGCACGGGTGCTGCGACCACGCGCTGTGGCGGCTCTTCCTTTTTAGGGGTCAGGCCGTCACTTGTCCCATTACCGACCGATCGAAAACTGTCACCGGGATCAACCATCGCATAGCGAGCACCGTCCGCAGGCATCGTACCGAAATGAACCGCTGCTGCCCTGTTGGCGAGACCAAGCGTGCCAAGCCGCCGTAAAAAGGGCGTCATCGTTCCCTGCAACGCAAGCGGCGTCACCGCGCGCGCGATGCGGTCTCCTTCCTCCACTTCGCCGTTCATGGCGAGGATGAAGGCTCGCGCACGCCATGCGCCTTGATCTTCACGTTCAAGCAGCGGTGTGAGAAGATCGAGCGCCTCCTTCTTGTTACCTGCAATCCCCAATGACAATGCATAGCGGCGCGTGGTTTCGCTATCCTGTTTGTAACGCAGCGTAGTGGCATAGTCTTTTTGTGCCAGCTTATTCTGCCCCAGCAGATCATAAGCCAAACCCCTGTCACCCGCAATATCACGTTCTGCACTTCCAAATGCTGTTGCTTCCGCAAACAAACGCAGGGCCTCGGTTGGTTTTTCAATCTGGACAAGCGCGCTACCCAGCGCCGCTTTTATCTTACCACTGCGCGGGTTCAGTTCCTCGGCACGCGCCAGAAACCCGATCGCCGCACTGGGATCCCCCCCTGCCAACGCGCCAAGCCCTGCTTCAGTCAGCGCCGTCACATCATAGGGATTTTGCGCCAATATCTTCAGATTGACTGCCAGCAAGTCGTTAGGATCACTTGAAAATATGACAGTTGCGGGTGGTTTCGCCGGGGGCGGAGGAGACACAAAAACAGGCTGCGCGAAAACAGGAACCGTCACGCACAGCAGCAACGCAGCGGAATAAAGATGCGGCAGGGGAAATTTAACTGTCATGTTCCATTTGCTAGACACAATGTGCTGTGTCGAAGCAAGTCATTGCCATAAAATCAAAGGCGGGCCGTTACGCCGCACCGGTAAAGCGCAGTGTAACGGCCCGCCAAAATGGCTTTATTGATTATTCTGGCGATTCAGAAACCGCGGAATATCAAGCGGGTCAGCCGAAGCGCCATCCTGATCCGCCTTTGCAGCGCCGCGGGCAATATTGGACATACGTTCAAACAAAGTTCCCCCTGTGGCCGCAACACGCGGCGCAGGCTTTTCTGGTTCGCTGCTATCACTGACCAGCCAACGCCGACGCCCTTCCGGCGCATCTTCAGCGGCTTGTGTTTCGACAACTGGTGGGATTGGATTGCTCGACACCGGGCTTTCAATCACAGAGTCTGTTTCCAAAGTCAGTTCAGCATCAGGCGCTGTTTCTTCTTCGGCCATATCCAGTTCCAGAACAGCATCATCTGCATAAACCTGAATAACTTCTGGTTCAGCAGCAACCTCAACAACTGGCTCTACCAAGGGTGCCATAACAGGCTCTTCAAGCACGATGTCTTCTGCGATGGGTTCCGGCGCAAGGATTGGCGCGGCAGGCGCAACAGCAACGGGTTCTTCCGTTTTGCGCGCAGTTGGAAATGCAAATACACGTGCGGGTTCTGGCGCAACAGCAGCGTCCGCCTCGATCCCGGTGGCAACAACCGAAACGCGGATTTTACCGTCCAGACTGTTGTTGAACGCCGAACCCCAGATGATGTTGGCGTCGGGATCAACCAATTCCTTGATGTGGCTTGCCGCTTCATCAACTTCCATCAGGCGCATGTCTTCGCCGCCCGTGATGGAGATGATAACGCCCTTTGCCCCGCGCATCGAAACGCCGTCGAGCAAGGGGTTGGCAATTGCTTTTTCAGCAGCTTCAATCGCGCGGTTTTCGCCTTCAGCTTCACCCGTGCCCATCATCGCTTTGCCCATTTCACCCATGACCGAGCGAACGTCAGCGAAATCAAGGTTGATCAGGCCAGGCATGACCATGAGGTCAGTGATCCCGCGCACACCCTGCTGCAACACTTCGTCGGCCATCGTGAAGGCTTCTTTGAACGTCGTTGAAGGATTGGCGATCAGGAACAAATTTTGGTTGGGAATAACGATCAACGTGTCGACATGCTTTTGCAGTTCGGCGATACCGGCTTCTGCCGCTTTCATCCGACGTGATCCTTCAAAGCTGAACGGTTTGGTGACAACGCCGACGGTCAGGATACCGCGGTCACGTGCCGCTTTGGCAATAACAGGTGCTGCGCCAGTGCCCGTGCCGCCGCCCATGCCGGCCGCGATAAAACACATATGCGCGCCTTCAAGTGCCTTTTCGACAGAGTCGATGGTTTCTTCGGCAGCAGCACGTCCGATTTCGGGCCGTGATCCAGCGCCGAGGCCCTGTGTTATTTTCAGCCCGAGCTGAATCCGGTGATCAGCCGATGAGGCGTTAAGCGCCTGCGCATCGGTGTTCGCAACGATAAAATCGACGCCTTGCACTTGGCTGGCAATCATATTGGCAATGGCGTTACCGCCAGCCCCGCCAACACCAATAACACTGATCCGTGGCCGAAGCTCTTCAACATCAGGTGCGATAAATTCAATACTCATTTCGCCGTCTCCCCAGACCATGCCAACGGGCGAGAATGCCCCCTAGCTGCTTGTGCCTTATTCGCGGCTTCCGATCACGTAATTAGTTAACGGTTCGTCGCGTTTTTAGAATCGTTGACCCCAATATGGAGCGTCTATCTCACTCTGGACCCTCAATATCCAGTCCTAAAGGCGGACATGAGACGGTTAATGATACCGCCGCTTGCCAATTTATGAACTTCTTGATGCTCTGGCATGATCGCGCGCAAATCAATCGGATCTGAAGCAGCATAATGAACCAATCCAGCAAGTGTCGCAAAACCCGGTCCAGTATGGGCGTCGGGCATGCCGATCAGCCCACGTGGCCGCCCGATCCTCACTGAACGGCCAAGCGCACCCTGGACATAATCTGCAATGCCTTTCAACTCAGCCCCGCCGCCGGTCAGAACAACCTGACGCCCGACCGGCCCAGAGAATCCTAGCCCTTTAAGCTCCTTGCCAATTTCACCAACCAGATGCTCCATCCGCTGGCGAATGACCGCAATCAACTGTGCTTTGGTGATCCGTGTGCTTTCGGCGGCGTCATCTTCACCAGACAAGGGGGCAACCTCAATCATATCGTGATTGTCGCGCGGCGACGCTGTCGCTGATCCGTGGAAACACTTCATCCGTTCTGCCTGATCACGCCGCGTGCCAAAGGCTGATGCAATATCGTCCGTAATATCAGCAGCGCCAAACGGGATTGAAGTCAGGCCAACCAGCATGCCGCCTGCGAACAGCGACACGTTTGTGACGCCCGCGCCCATTTCCACCAATGCCACACCCAGTTCGCGTTCTTCATCTGACAAACACGACAACCCCGTCGCGACAGGGGAGGCAATGATCGATTTCACTTCCAAATGCGCGCTGCGCACACACAGATCGAGATTGCGCACAGGCGACCCGTCCGCGCAAACCACATGAATATCGACGCCCAGCGTATCGGCATGAAGCCCCAACGGCTTCTTTACCCCCTGCAACCCGTCCAACGTATAAAGTGTGGGCTGCGCGTGGAGGATCATCCGTCCGTCAGGATCAAGCGAGTTGCGCCCAGCGGCGAGCAATTCGTCAATATCTTCCTGTTCAATCCGGTGCCCGCCCAATTCAACTTCTACAGATGCAATATCGCTCACCAATCCGCCGGCTGAAAAACTGACCCAGACATCCTCAATGTTGGTGCCCGCTGTGCGCTCCGCCTGTTCGACCGCTTCGCGCACCGCCAATTCAGTTGCGGCCATATCAGCGACATAGCCGCGCCGGACGCCGCGACTTTCTCGTTGACCTGTGCCGAGAACCTGAATGTCCCCGCTCTCGGTACGTTCAGCGATCAACGCGGAAACCTTCCACGACCCAATGTCGAGTGCGGTGATCAGGTTTTCAGATTTTGGTTGTGCCATGTCTTTTCCCCTAAAGTGTTTTCGGCACGTCGACGCGGCCCTGACCACGTGACACCCGCACAACAAATTTTGATGGGTCACGCATATCAAAACGCACAAACCCGCGCCCCAGCAGGCGCTCCATCCCGTCTATCCGTGCAAATTTGGACAAGGCGATTGCGGCAATGTCCTCTCCTTCAGGAAGGGCAAGCGTTTCCCCCGATTGAAACCGTAAATCCCAGCGCCGGTTGCCGACCCATGTCGCCCCGGCGAGTGTCGGTTTGAGCGCAGGCACGGTGTCGATTAACTGAGTCAAATCGGCGACCTGCTTATTGGCATTCTGACCGATGATAAGGGGAAGGTCCGGCATTGCCGCCGCGTCAACGCGTTCAAGAACAACGCCCTCCCCGTCGATCAAAGACAATTTTTGATTGTTCTGCCACACCGCAGCCGGTGTACGTTCAACCACATCGACCACCAGAGTATCGGGCAACCGCCGAGAAACGCGCGCATCAGCGATCCAGCCATATTGCAGCAATTGATTGCGCACCTTGTCCAGATCAACCAGCGGCATCGCCATAGAATGCTGGTCAAGCGCGACTGCATAAAC
Organism: Sphingomonadales bacterium; assembly: GCA_043760405.1. Taxonomy (GTDB): domain Bacteria; phylum Pseudomonadota; class Alphaproteobacteria; order Sphingomonadales; family Sphingomonadaceae; genus Aquisediminimonas. Next base: position 1,315 of record JAYUPB010000010.1, on the reverse strand, counting down.
AGTCAGCGATTCCATCCGGTCGAGCCCTTTGACCTCAACCCGTTTGACCTGAAAACCGGCGCGGCCCGCAATCTGCGCAAATTCGGTGCCGATATATGTGGGAACGCCGGCAAGCATAGCCACGCCCAGAACTGCGCCACCAACCATCACCACAGTCGCCGCTGTCATCGCGCGTTCAATGGTTGCGGGTTTGACAGGGATACGCGCGATCATGCGGCTCAAAAATGTAGGTTTTGCGGATGCCTTGCGCGCACGCGTTTTGACGGTTGGCCGTTTTGCGCCGCCGCGTTTGATTGTTGCCGTGCTTTTGGCCTTGTTGCTGCTCATAGAGCTTCCTTCACAATCATGTCGACCAAATCAGCATAGGAAATGCCAACCTGCGCGGCTTGTTCGGGCACAAGGCTGAGCGGAGTCATGCCCGGTTGCGTATTGACCTCCAGCAGGAAAATACCTTCGGCGCCTTGTTCATCATCCCAACGAAAATCAGAACGCGACGTGCCTTTGCAGCCCAGAACGCGGTGCGCTTTTAACGCCGTGTCGAGCATTGCCTGCGCAACATCCTCTGGCACTTGCGCGGGACAGACATGACGCGTCAGCCCTTCGGTATATTTGGCGTCATAATCGTAGAACCCCTTCACGGGCATCAATTCTGTTACGCAGAGCGCGCGGTCGGCCAGCACCGCAACGGTCAGTTCGCGGCCACGGATAAAGGGTTCGGCGAGGAGTTCGGGATAATGTTGCCAGGGGCCATCAACAAAGCGGCCAATGGGGTCACCGTAATTGCTCTCTGTCGTTACAATCGCCACGCCGACTGAGGAGCCTTCGTTAACGGGCTTCAAAACATAGGGTCGCGGCAATGGGTCACCTTCATAAAGGGTCGCGCTTTCCACCACATGGCCGCCGGGCATACGAATGCCGTGGGGAACAAGTGCTGCCTTGGTCAGTTGCTTGTCAATCGCGATCACTGATGTCGACAGGCCAGAATGGGTGTATTTGATCCCCATCAAATCCATCAGGCCCTGCACCGTGCCGTCTTCGCCCGGGGTTCCGTGCAGCGCGTTGAACACAATATCGGGATTGGCCTGTGCCAACTTCATCGCAACATCACGGCCCATATCGATCCGCGTGACGCGGTAGCCTTTGCTCTCCAGCGCATTCGCAACCCCTGCGCCGCTTATCAACGACACTTCACGTTCGGCAGACCAGCCCCCCATTAGGACGGCAATGTGAAGACTGCTGCTCATGCCGATTGTCCCACGCGCTGAATTTCCCATTCCAATAGGACGCCTGACTGCGCCTTGACCCGTTTGCGGAC
>JAYUPB010000009.1:0-6169 GCA_043760405.1 Sphingomonadales bacterium | reverse complement strand
ATGCGCAAAACTGGCTTTGTTGTCGAGCATCGCCGCACCTACATTTGCAGAAGGCCCTCTAATTTCCGTCGACACCCTAAAAGAAGTCACGCGCACATTGTCATCCGATGAATTTGAAGGCCGCGCACCGACCACGCCGGGAGAGGATAAGACGGTTGGCTATGTCGCTGGGCGCTTCGCCGCCGCGGGTCTGCACCCTGCAAATAAGGGCAGCTGGTTTCAAAATGTGCCTTTGGTGGAAATAACAGCTGATCCCAATACCGCGCTAACTATTTCTGGCGGCAAGTCGCCGCTCTCACTCGCCTATAAAAGCGACATGGTCGCGATGAGTTACAGGATTACGCCCAAAACCGAAATTGTGAATTCTGATGTCGTCTTTGTCGGTTTCGGTATCAACGCCCCTGAACGCAGTTGGAATGATTATGCGGGTGTGGATGTGAAAGGCAAAACCGTCATCATTCTCATCAATGATCCTGATTACGAAACCAAAAGCCTCAAAGGCGCATTTGAAGGCCGCGCGATGACCTATTACGGGCGTTGGACCTATAAATATGAGGAAGCCGCGCGACAGGGGGCAGCGGCAGCCATCATCATCCACGACACTTTTCCCGCCGCCTATCCGTGGGATGTTGTCGTATCATCATGGACCGGCCCGCAAATCCGGATGGACGCGGCCAACAACCATATGGACCAAACATTGGCCAACGGCTGGATGACCGGCAACGCTGCGACACAGCTGATGACAAGTGCTGGCAAAGATTTGAAATCACTGGTCGCAGCAGCCAAGAAAAAAGGGTTTAAGGCTGTTCCTTTGGGTGTGAAGGCGAACCTTACGCTGGACAACAGCATCAAACGCCAAGCATCAAAAAATGTGATTGGAATCTTGCCCGGAAAGACGCGTCCAGATGAATATGTTCTTTATTCAGCGCATTGGGATCATTTGGGAATTTGCGAACCTGTTAATGGCGATAATATCTGCAACGGCGCGGTTGACAATGCCAGCGGCACCGCTGGGTTGATAGCTCTGGCGGAAGCCCATGCAAAGGCTGGCGCAGCGGACCGGTCACTGGTTTTCCTTTCGGTCACCGCCGAAGAATCCGGCCTGCTCGGATCGGAATATTACGCAGCCAACCCCTTATTTCCGCTGGCCAAAACAGTGGGCGGCGTGAACATGGACGGTCTCAACATGCTCGGCCGCACCAAAGACATTATTGTTGTGGGGCCCGGAAAATCAGAGCTTGAACCTATTCTCACCCGCCAGGCAAAAGCGCAGAACCGTGTTATTGTACCAGAAGCAACCCCTGAAAAGGGGTACTTTTATCGTTCTGACCATTTCAGTTTTGCCAAATTAGGCGTGCCGATGATCTATTTTGACAGCGGTGAAGACTTGGCGGTTGGCGGCGTCACGGCGGGCCATGCCGCGGCTGAGGATTACACCACAAACCGTTATCACAAACCACAGGATGAATATAATGCCACCGCCAATTGGGACGGCGCTGTTGAGGATTTGACGCTCAATTACGGCATTGGTCGTGAATTGGCAGACGGTAATGCGTGGCCGAATTGGTATCCGAGTGCTGAATTCAAAGCGGTTCGTGACAAGAGCCGCGCGGGACAGTAACGCGCGCGTTATGGCTTTCTATCAACCGCCCGAATGGGCTCCGCATTCTGCCGTTTGGATCGGCTTTCCCAGCGCTGCTGATCTGTGGCTTGACGATCTTGGAGGCGCACAGGCGGAAGTCGCGGCCTTTGCCCGTGCGGTTCACGCAGGTGGCAAAGGCGAAATCGTGCGCCTCGTCTGTGCAACGCCAGAAGCAGAGGCTGTCGCACGCGACCTCGCTGGTGAATATGCTGAAATTGTTTCCGCGCCCTTTTTCGACATCTGGCTGCGCGATACTGGCCCGATCCTTGTCGACAATGATGGTGCATGCGTAGCACTTGATTACCAAGGCAATGGCTGGGGTGGCAAATATCCCTCCCCGCTTGATGACGATCTTGCGCGTATCTTGTGTGAAAAGGCAGCACTGCCGCGCAGCCCCCGCGATTGGGTGTTGGAGGGCGGCGCGATTGATATTGACGGCGCAGGGCTGTGCGTCACCACGGGCCAATGCTTGCTCAACCCCAACCGCAATCCTGGACTGTCACGGCGTGATATTGAGGAGCGACTGTGCACTGATCTTGGCCTCACCCAAGTGCTTTGGCTGGGCGTCGGGTTGGAAAATGACCATACTGACGGCCATGTCGATAATTTAGCGCGCTTTGTGGCGCCGGGCGTTCTGGCTTTGCCCGAACCATTTGGCGATGATGACCCCAACGCAAGCGTCTTTGCCGATGCCATGGCTCACGCGCGCGATTGGCCTGTGAAAATTGTTATGATCCCCTCAGTAGGGCGATTGACAAACGAAGAAGGTGAAATCGTTCCTGCAAGTCATATGAACTTTTACATCGGCAATGCCTGTGTTGTGGTGCCAACCTACGGCGGTCCCAGCGACACCATTGCCGTCGCCGCAATTACAGCACAGTTTCCTGACCGCCAGACAATCGGCCTACCTGCCAACCACCTTCTGACCGGCGGCGGCAGTTTTCATTGCATCAGCCAGCAAGTGCCGAAGTGATGATGATTGCATTCATCGTTCGTGCACTACTGTCAGGAATGATTGTTGCGGCAATTGCCCTCATCTCAAAACGTAACCCTGTTTTTGGTGGGTTAGTCGCCTCAATCCCACTGGTTTCAACACTTGGAATGATCTGGCTTTGGCGCGACACTAAAGATAGCGCATTGGTGGCGGATTATGTCGGCTCGGCATTTTGGTATTTCCTGCCTTCGATGCCGATGTTTTTACTAATTCCGGCGCTACTTCGCCACGGTGTCAGTTTCTGGATTGCACTTGGCGCGGGTTGTGTCCTGACGATACTACTTTATCTCATCACCATCAGCATCGCCGCGCGCTTTGGAATTCAGCTTTAGGAAATAGACATATGAAAGTCGCTGCTCTTCAACTCGCGCTTGACGCAGATATTGATACTAACACCGCCGCTGTTGAAGTGCTGGTGCGAGAGGCCGCACATCACGGCGCGCGTATCATCCTGCCGCCTGAACTGTTTGAAGGTCCTTATTTCTGCCAAACGCAGGAAGAGCGGTTTTTCGTCAATGCCAAACCCGTGAATGAGCATAAGGCCGTCCGCGCGATGCAGGCCCTCGCCAAAGAATTGCAAGTTTTTATCCCCTGCTCCTTCTTTGAGCGCGACGGCCCGCACCATTACAATAGTCTCGCGATGATCGATGACAGCGGCGACGTGATGGGCGTATACCGCAAAAGCCATATCCCCGACGGGCCGGGCTATACCGAAAAATTCTATTTCCGCCCCGGCAACACCGGTTTCAAAGTGTGGGATACAAAGTACGGACGCGTCGGCGTTGGTATATGTTGGGACCAATGGTATCCTGAAACCGCGCGCGCGATGATGCTGATGGGCGCAGATGTGCTGATGTTTCCCACCGCCATTGGCGATGAGCCTGCCGCCGAAGAACTCGACACAAGCCGGCTATGGCGTCGCGCGATGGTGGGTCATGCGGTCAGCAATGTCGTGCCCGTAATCGCGAGCAACCGCATCGGCACAGAGGCAGACGCAACATTTTATGGCCACAGCTTCATCACCAACGAACGCGGTGATCTCGTGGTCAAATACGGCGCGGAAGAAACCGGCGTGCTGGTCGCAGAATTTGATCTTGATCTCGTGCGCAAACACCGCGCGACATTCGGGTTTTTCAGGGACCGTCGGCCTGACCTTTACGGACGGTTGATTGAGGATGTTTAGCGCGTGAACGGGATGACGAACAGCCTAATTGCGGCGGCAGGTTTAATTTTAGTCGCCTACCTCACGTTTGTTTCCAACAAAGAGCGTGATTAGTATCTCGATACCCCTTTATTAGCATGTTTGTTAAATGAAATCCGCAGTGACATCGGGATGCCGAGAGGCGATTCGATCACAAAGAATCAAGCAAGACTGAGGGCTTCGGGCGTAATAACATAAATTTTCAGCCAAATCTTGCATTTCTTACAAGTAAGACGTATAGTTATTTCATATGAATGCGCAAACCAAACTCTCCGCCAAGGGCCAGGTCGTCATCCCCAAGGATGTGCGGGATCGAATGAATCTCAAACCCGGTGCGCGATTTGAGGTTTTTGAAGGCCTAGGTGAAATAAGGCTCAAATTAAACGACCGGACCAACCCCTTCCCACGCACAACCATTGAAGACATTCGCGCCATCCCCCGGTGGACAGGGCGAACTCGGACGGTGGAAGAAATTAGCAGCCTTAGTGACGAAGCATTGCGGGAGATTTTCGCCGAACAGGAGCGTAATGCGCGCGGTTGATACAAATATTCTCATCCGCCTGATCGTTGCGGACGACGACAAACAGGTCGCTGTTGCCGAAACGATGGTCAGTTCACCATTTTTGATCTTACCGACTGTTATCATGGAAACTGTCTGGGTTCTGACATCAAATTACAGGCTTAAACGCTCTGACACGGCTGAGCGTTTGAGGCGAATTCTAGGTCTGGCAACGGCCACATTGATCGCTGCAGATGCAATATTTTCAGCACTTGAACAGTTTGAGCAAGGGGCTGACTTTGCCGACATGTTGCACATTGCGCTTGCTGCGCAAGCATCCGCAACCAGCTTTGCTACATTTGATAAGAGTATCATCAAACGCTCTCTCAATACACCGATACCACTAGAAACCCTTAGCTAACAGCCAAAGCCCGCGCGAACACGGCTTCAAACATCTCCGTCGTCAACCGCCCTGTATTCGTATTATAGCGTGAGCAGTGATAGCTATCGATCAACACGCGGCCATCAGGGACGCGGTGTTCGGCCAGGTGGCCAAAACGCGCCTTGGGGAGTTTGCCGCCCATCACCTTTACTGCAGATTGATGCGCAATTGCGCCCAGTGCAATAACAACACGGACACCAGGCAGCGCATCCAAACCGTTTTCAAGAAATGTTCGGCAGGAGCGAATTTCCTCTGGTGTTGGCTTATTTTCCGGCGGCAAACAGCGCACAGCATTGAGGATTACAGCCCCCTTCAACACCACGCCATCATCAGCCTTTTTGTTGTATACGCCTTCGCTTAAGCCGAATTTATCGAGCGTCGCAAACAGCAAATCTCCCGCATAATCTCCCGTAAAGGGTCGTCCGGTGCGATTCGCACCGTGTTTTCCGGGCGCCAGGCCGACAATGGCCAGCCATGCATTTGGGTCACCAAAAACGGGTACAGGTGCATTCCACCACGGCGGAAACTCTACCTGACAGGCGCCTCGAAAATCAACGAGGCGGGGGCATAATGTGCAGTCTTTGGACGGCTCTGTATCGGGAATAGGGCTTACAATGATCATATGTGTCCCCTAGGAACAGCGCGTGCAAACAACAAGCTACATCATCGCACTGGGATCAAATCGTCGTCACGGTCGGTACGGCGCGCCAGCGCAGGTCATTGACGCCGCGCTCAGTGCCGTGAACTTGCCCCTGATAGCGGTGTCGAACACGATCCAGTCCCGCCCGATTGGGCCGTCATCGCGCACCTATGCCAATGCCGTCGCTGTCATTGAAACCGATCTATCGCCCCCGGCCCTTCTGGATCACCTAAAGTCGGTTGAGCGTGCCTTTGGTCGCCGTTCGGGACAAATTTGGGCGGCGCGGGTGATAGATTTAGATATTATTCTTTGGTCAGACGGCGTCTGGGCCAGCAATAAGCTGTGCATTCCGCACACGGAATTCCGCAAACGCGCGTTTGTTTTGGGTCCATTGGCGAAGATCGCCCCAGATTGGCGCGATCCAATCACAGCATTATCGATAAAACAGTTGAAAGCGCGTCTTGACCGCGAGCGCGCCCTTCCCTAGGGCCACCGTCGTGGTTAGGGCCCTTAGCTCAGTCGGTAGAGCAACTGACTTTTAATCAGTAGGTCGCTGGTTCGAATCCAGCAGGGCTCACCAGCCAGACGCGCAGCCAGTCCGGGGGACTGGCGAGTATCTGGCTCAGGACGTGACCTTACTGTTCCTCCAGTTCCGCCAGCCGGAGCGTGTCGCGGCGGCTGGTGCCCGGGAGCACAAACCGCACCTTTTTGGCCGCGAAATCGATCGAGATGCGGTCGAACGCGCGCATCG
>JAYUPB010000008.1:0-49531 GCA_043760405.1 Sphingomonadales bacterium | reverse complement strand
GGTAACATCCACGAAGTTATCGACATGCCCAACCTGATCGAGGTCCAGCGCGAAAGCTATGAGCAATTCCTGCGCTCTGACCCGACGATCGGTTATGTTTCGGGTCTCGAAAAAACGCTGCGTAGCGTGTTTCCAATCCGCGATTTCGCTGGCACGGCTGAACTTGATTTCGTGCATTACGAACTTGAACCGCCAAAGTTCGATACTGAAGAATGCCGTCAGCGCGGGATCACTTACGCTGCACCAATGAAGGTGACGCTGCGTCTGATCGTGTTTGAAGTTGATGCTGAAACCGAAACCCGCTCGGTTCTCGATATTAAAGAACAAGACGTCTATATGGGCGATATGCCGCTGATGACGCACAACGGCACTTTCGTGATCAACGGCACAGAGCGCGTGATCGTCAGCCAGATGCACCGTTCGCCTGGTGTGCTGTTTGACCATGATCGCGGCAAAACCCACTCTTCGGGTAAATATCTTTTCACTGCGCGCGTCATTCCGTATCGCGGTTCGTGGCTCGATTTTGAATTTGACGCCAAGGATATTGTAAACGTCCGGATTGACCGTAAGCGTAAGCTGCCGGTGACATCTTTGCTGTTCGCGCTTGGCATGACAGGCGAAGAAATTCTCGACACATTCTATAACACTGTTACTTATGTGCGCGGGTCGGGCGGCTGGGAAGTGCCCTATGTCGCTGAAAACTGGCGCGGTCAGAAGCCAACATTTGATGTTGTTGATGGCAAATCAGGCGAAGTTGTTTTTCCGGCCGGACAGAAAATTTCACCCCGCGCGGCGAACAAGGCTGAAAAAGATGGCCTGACCGCGTTGCTCATCCCAACCGAAGAAATCTTTGGCCGCTATTCGGCGATTGATCTGGTCAATGATGCGACCGGTGAAATTTATATCGAAGCGGGCGATGAGGTTTCGGCTGAAAACCTTGAAGCACTTGATGCTTCGGGCGTGGACCGCATTGTGACGCTCGATATTGACCATGTGAACACAGGTCCGTGGATGCGCAACACTTTGAAAGTCGATAAGGCTGAAGATCGCGACATGGCGCTAGATGCCATTTACCGCGTGATGCGCCCAGGCGAGCCGCCAACGCGCGAAACCGCTGAAGCTCTGTTCTTTGGGTTGTTTTTCGATTCTGAGCGCTATGATCTGTCTGCGGTTGGTCGTGTAAAGCTCAATATGCGTTTGGGTATGGATGCTGAGGACACAGTCACCACGCTGCGCAGCGAAGATATTCTTGAAGTTGTCAAAACGCTCGTCAATTTGAAAGACGGCAAGGGCGAAATCGACGATATTGATAACCTTGGCAACCGGCGCGTGCGTTCGGTGGGTGAGCTACTTGAAAACCAATACCGCGTCGGCTTGCTCCGTATGGAACGCGCCGTGAAAGAGCGTATGTCATCGGTCGATGTGTCGACGGTGATGCCAAATGACATGATCAATGCGAAACCTGCGGTCGCAGCTGTCGCAGTTTATGGATCAGACCAATCCGCTGTCAGAGGTCACGCATAAACGCCGTGTGTCCGCACTTGGACCAGGTGGTTTGACACGCGAACGTGCGGGCTTTGAAGTTCGCGACGTTCATCCAACCCACTATGGCCGGATCTGCCCGATTGAAACGCCAGAAGGCCCGAATATCGGTCTGATCAACAGCCTTGCATCGTTCAGCCGCGTCAACAAATACGGCTTTATCGAAACACCGTACCGCAAAGTCATCGACCATAAGGTCACTGATGATGTGGTTTACCTCTCCGCAATGGAAGAAGCCAAGCATACGATCGCACAGGCCAACGCCGAACTGACCAAGGATGGCAGTTTTGTTGAGGATGTGATTTCATCACGTCAGGCTGGCGAATTTTTGATCGCACCGCGCGATATGATTACGCTGATGGACGTTTCGCCCAAACAGTTGGTGTCGGTCGCAGCATCGCTCATTCCGTTCCTCGAAAACGATGACGCTAACCGCGCTTTGATGGGATCAAACATGCAACGTCAGGCTGTGCCATTGGTACAGGCAGAGGCGCCGTTTGTTGGCACTGGCATGGAAGAAACGGTGGCCCGCGATTCCGGTGCTGCTGTTGGCGCCAAGCGCGGCGGGATCGTTGATCAGGTCGATGCGACCCGCATCGTGATCCGCGCAACGGGGGCTGTGGAAGCTGGCCAATCGGGCGTCGATATTTACACACTCCAGAAATTCCAACGTTCAAACCAGAACACCTGCATCAATCAGCGTCCGCTGGTGAAGATGGGCGATACCATCACTGCTGGTCAGATTATCGCTGATGGTCCTTCGACCGAACTCGGTGAGCTGGCTTTGGGGCGGAACACGCTCGTCGCGTTTATGCCTTGGAATGGCTACAACTACGAAGATTCGATCCTGATATCGGAACGCATCGTGAAGGACGATGTGTTCACATCGATCCACATCGAAGAATTCGAAGTCATGGCCCGCGATACCAAGCTTGGACCAGAAGACATCACCCGCGACATTCCAAACGTCGGTGAAGAAGCCCTGCGCAACCTTGATGAAGCGGGCATTGTTTACATCGGTGCTGAAGTTGAACCGGGCGACATTCTTGCGGGTAAAATTACGCCAAAGGGTGAAAGCCCAATGACGCCGGAAGAAAAACTGCTCCGCGCCATCTTTGGGGAAAAAGCATCTGACGTGCGCGATACGTCGCTGCGTTTGCCCCCAGGTGTTGCCGGGACAGTGGTTGAAGTCCGTGTGTTCAACCGTCACGGCATCGACATTGATGACCGGACCCGCGCCATTCAGGCCGAACTCAAGGAACGCCTTGGCAAGGATCGCGACGATGAACGCGGCATCCTTAACCGTGCGACCTATGCGCGTTTGAGCGAAATGCTGGTTGGGCAAGTCCCAAGTGCAGCACCAAAGGCGCTCAAAAAAGGCGTGGCGATTGACGCAGAATCGCTTGCAGAAGTCGAAACGTTTGAATGGTGGAAGATCGCTGTCGAAGATGATGCGCGTCAGAGCGATCTTGAAGCGGTCAAAGGCCAGTATGATGAAGCCGTAAAGCTGATCAATGCGAAATATGAAGACCGCGTTGAAAAGGTAGAGCGAGGCGATGATCTGGCACCGGGTGTCTTGAAAATGGTCAAGGTGTTTGTGGCGGTGAAGCGCAAGCTGCAACCGGGCGATAAAATGGCCGGTCGTCACGGGAATAAGGGGGTTATCTCCCGCATTCTTCCTGCCGAAGACATGCCATTCCTTGAAGATGGAACGCCGGTTGACATCGTGCTCAATCCTTTGGGTGTGCCGTCACGCATGAACGTTGGGCAGATTTTTGAAACCCATCTGGGCTGGGCCGCACGCGGTCTGGGGCAGCAGATCACCGAAGCGCTAGAAGCGTGGCGTGAATCCGGCGGTGAAGCGGCTGGCAAACCACCAGAAGCGGTGCGTGAGCGTCTGAAAATCGTCTACGGTGAGAAATATCACTCCGAAATCGAAGGTCGCAGCAATTCTGACATCGTCGAACTTGCTGGGCTCCTCAAAAACGGTGTGCCGATGGCGACGCCAGTATTTGACGGCGCACGTGAGGCTGACGTTTCGGAAATGCTGGCACTTGCCGGGCTGGATACATCGGGTCAGGTGCAATTGTTTGACGGCCGCACCGGCGACATGTTCGACCGCAAGGTGACCGTTGGGTATATCTATATGCTCAAGCTGCACCATCTGGTTGACGATAAGATCCACGCACGGTCGATTGGGCCATATTCGCTTGTTACGCAGCAGCCGCTGGGTGGTAAGGCACAGTTTGGTGGACAGCGGTTCGGGGAAATGGAAGTCTGGGCGCTGCAAGCGTACGGCGCGGCCTATACCCTGCAGGAAATGCTGACGGTTAAATCCGATGACGTTGTCGGACGGACCAAGGTTTACGAAGCGATCGTCAAGGGTGACGATACATTCGAAGCCGGCATCCCTGAAAGCTTTAACGTGCTCGTCAAGGAAATGCGGTCCCTGGGTCTCAATGTGGAACTCAACAACCACACTGAAGATGACGGACTGGCTATTGCCGCTAAGTAATCTGATTTGAACTGATCACCCAACCCCTCCTCATACGAGGGGAACTGGAGCCAAAAAAAATGAACGAACTGACCAATTTCGCCAATCCGATTGCAAAGCCGGAAACATTTGACCAGATCCAGATCGGGATCGCATCGCCAGAACGCATTCGTTCATGGTCTTTCGGGGAAATTAAAAAGCCTGAAACCATCAACTACCGTACGTTCAAGCCAGAGCGGGACGGCCTGTTCTGCGCGCGTATTTTTGGTCCGATCAAGGATTATGAATGCCTGTGCGGTAAATATAAGCGCATGAAATATAAGGGCATCGTCTGCGAAAAGTGCGGCGTTGAAGTGACCATTTCGAAGGTCCGCCGCGAACGCATGGGCCATATCGAACTGGCTGCCCCCGTAGCCCATATCTGGTTCCTGAAATCACTGCCAAGCCGCATTGGTTTGCTGCTCGATATGCAGTTGAAGCAGCTTGAACGGGTTCTGTATTTCGAAGCCTATATCGTTATCGAACCCGGCTTGACCCCGCTCGAAAAATTCCAGCTGATGACAGAAGATGATCTGTTAGACGCGCAGGATGAATACGGCGAAGATGCTTTCTCGGCAGGTATCGGTGCAGAAGCTGTGCGACGGATGCTTGAAGAGCTTGACCTTGAGGGCGAACGCAAAGCGTTGCTTGAAGAACTTGCGGTGACAAAATCGGAATTGAAGCCGAAGAAAATCATTAAGCGTTTGAAGGTTGTTGAAAGCTTCATCGATTCAGGCAACCGTCCTGAATGGATGATCCTTGAAGTCATTCCGGTCATTCCACCTGAATTGCGCCCGCTTGTGCCTTTGGATGGTGGTCGTTTCGCGACGTCGGATCTGAACGATTTGTATCGCCGCGTGATCAACCGGAACAACCGTTTGAAGCGCTTAATGGAACTGCGCGCGCCAGACATCATCGTCCGCAATGAAAAGCGTATGTTGCAAGAAGCCGTCGACGCCTTGTTCGACAATGGTCGCCGCGGTCGCACAATCACCGGTGCGAACAAGCGCCCTCTGAAATCTTTGAGCGATATGCTCAAGGGCAAGCAGGGTCGCTTCCGTCAGAACTTGCTCGGCAAGCGCGTCGATTATTCGGGGCGTTCGGTCATCGTGACGGGACCAGAATTGAAACTGCATCAGTGTGGTTTGCCAAAGAAAATGGCGCTCGAACTGTTCAAACCGTTCATCTATTCGCGTCTTGATGCCAAGGGTCTGTCGATGACCCTGAAGCAAGCCAAGAAATGGGTTGAAAAGGAACGCAAGGAAGTTTGGGACATTTTGGATGAAGTCATCCGTGAACATCCCGTGATGCTTAACCGCGCGCCTACGCTTCACCGTCTTGGCATTCAGGCGTTTGAACCCGTATTGATCGAAGGCAAGGCAATTCAGCTTCACCCGCTGGTTTGTTCGGCTTTCAACGCCGATTTCGACGGCGATCAGATGGCAGTCCACGTGCCGCTTTCGTTGGAAGCGCAATTGGAAGCGCGCGTCTTGATGATGTCGACCAACAACATCCTTTCGCCTGCAAATGGTAAGCCAATCATCGTGCCGTCGCAGGATATGGTCCTCGGACTCTACTATCTGTCGATGCTCAAAGAAGGTGAACCTGGCGAAGGCGCGCTTTTGTCTGATATGGCTGAAGTGCATCAGGCCGTGGATAGCGGTGCTGTGACGCTCCACACCAAGGTGATCAGTCGCGTTCCGCAGACCGATGAGGACGGAAAATCCTACCTTAAGCGTTTTGAAACAACGCCGGGCCGGATGCTGCTTGGCGAATGCCTGCCGCAAAACCACCGTGTGCCTTTCGATGTCGTCAACCGCCTTCTGACAAAGAAAGAAATCGGCGACGTTATCGATATTGTTTACCGCCATGCCGGCCAAAAAGAGACTGTGCTGTTCGCCGACGCGATCATGTCACTGGGCTTTAAGCATGCGTTCAAGGCCGGTATTTCATTCGGTAAGGATGATATGATCATTCCGGAATCGAAAGATCGGTTGATCGAAGAAACGCGCGCGATTGTGCGTGATTTCGAACAGCAATATCAAGACGGCCTCATCACCCAGCAGGAAAAGTACAACAAGGTTATTGACGCGTGGTCACGCTGTGGTGATCAGGTTGCTGGCGAAATGATGAAGGAAATCCAGGCTGTTAAAAAGCTGCCAAATGGCCGCGAAGCGCCGATCAACGCCATTTATATGATGGCGCATTCCGGGGCCCGTGGTTCACAGGCACAGATCCGTCAGCTCGCCGGGATGCGCGGCCTGATGGCAAAACCGTCGGGTGAAATCATTGAAACACCGATCATCTCCAACTTTAAAGAGGGGCTGACGGTTCTTGAATATTTCAATTCAACCCACGGTGCGCGTAAGGGTCTGGCCGATACAGCGTTGAAGACGGCCAACTCCGGCTATCTGACACGGCGTTTGGTTGACGTGGCGCAGGATTGTGTCGTCATTGAAAATGACTGTGGTACCCAACGTGCTTTGTTGATGAAGGCGATTGTGCAAGGGGGTGCAACTATCGCATCGCTTGGCGAACGCATTCTTGGCCGCACCACGGCCGAAGACATCATCGACACCCAGAACGGTGAAGTTGTAATTGCCAAGGGCCGCTTGCTTGATGAAGCCGACATTTTGGTGATCGAAAAAATCGGCACCCAGTCGGTCAAGATCCGCTCGCCATTGGTATGCGAAACCCGCATGGGCGTTTGCGGTACCTGCTACGGCCGTGATCTTGCACGCGGGACGCCGGTCAATATTGGTGAAGCTGTTGGCGTTATCGCGGCGCAGTCCATCGGTGAACCGGGTACGCAGTTAACGATGCGGACGTTCCACATTGGTGGTGCGGCGCAGATCAACGAACAATCAAGCCATGAAGCGGTCAGCGACGGTAAACTTGAGTATCGCGATCTCCGCACGATCAAGGACAAAATGGGCCGCATGGTCTCCTTGTCCCGTAACGGTGAAGTCGCGATCATCGACAAGGATGGCCGCGAACGTTCATCAGATCGCCTGCCTTACGGTGCTTATGTGCTGTTTGCTGACGGTGCAGACCTCAAGAAGGGTGACCGGATTGCGGAATGGGATCCGTTCACCATGCCAGTGATCACGGAAAACCCAGGGACAGTGTCGTATCAGGATCTGGTCGAAGGACAGACATTGGTTGAACAAACCGATGAAGCCACGGGTATCGCGCAAAAGGTCGTTACAGAATTCCGTCCCGGACGGTCGAAGGTCGATCTGCGTCCACGCTTGACATTGCTTGACAGCGATTCAGGTGAAGCGGGTCGTTATATGCTCGCAGTCGGTGCAATGTTGTCGGTTGAAGACGGTGCCAAGGTGCAGGCGGGGGATGTTCTCGCTCGTGTCAGCCGTGAAGCTGCCAAAACCCGCGACATCACCGGCGGTCTGCCGCGTGTTGCCGAACTCGTCGAAGCCCGCAAGCCAAAGGACAATGCGATCATCGCGCGCGTCTCAGGCCGCGTTGTCTTCGGCAAGGATTATAAAGCGAAACGCAAGATTGGCATTCAACCTGAGGATGGCGGCGAACTCGTTGAATATTTGATCTCCAAATCCAAGGTGATCGACGTTCAAGAGGGCGATTATGTGAAGCGTGGCGACAATCTCGTCGGTGGTTCGCCTGATCCGCATGACATTTTGGAAGTAATGGGGATTGAGCCATTGGCTGAATATCTCGTTGCGGAAATTCAGGAAGTTTACCGTCTGCAGGGCGTGAAAATCAACGATAAGCACATCGAAACGATCGTTCGTCAGATGCTGCAAAAAGTTGAAATTATCGCTTCTGGTGACACGACTTTGCTGGTCGGGGAACAGGTTGATTGGGAAGAAATGACCGAAATCAATTCCAAACTGACCAAGGGTCAATTGCCAGCAGAAGGCAAACCGATCTTGCTCGGCATCACGAAGGCGTCTTTGCAAACCCGCAGCTTTATTTCGGCAGCGTCGTTCCAGGAAACAACACGCGTCCTGACCGAAGCGGCTGTGATCGGCAAAAAGGACCAGCTGGTCGGACTGAAAGAAAACGTCATTGTTGGTCGTTTGATCCCAGCTGGGACGGGCGCTGGCCTCAACCGGATGCGGGTCACCGCGAACAGCCGTGACGCAGCTCTGCGAGTGCAGCAACGCGCATGGCAAGAAAGCCTGATCGCGCCTGTAACTGCGGCTGAAGAACATGCTGCCGAACTGCGCCAGCCGGTGGAATCGGATACAGGGGATGATCCACTGGGTGCGGTTGTGGGTGAAAACTTCACGGCAGATGATGTCGCCGAATAAGCGCGCGCATTTGTAAAACAAAACCCCGTCAGCGTCACCGCTGGCGGGGTTTTGTTTTGTGGTCGTTACGTTGCCAATTTTTAGAATTTGAGATCAATATTCAACAGCGCAAATCAAAGTTCATTTTTCGACAGAGAGGCCTTGAATATAGTCAGACATCGTCTTGCCGTGTTCGTCTTGAAATTTGATATTATGTTTGACGATGTGATCGATGCGATCGATGCGAAAAACTCGGAAACTATCGCGCAATTCGCACCATGCCGTTAGCGTCCAAACGTGTCCCCAATGCTCTAAACCAAGCGGCCTGAGTATTCGCTCTGTCAGCGCGCCGTCGGCAGCGCTATAAGTAAGGTCGATTTTTTGACGTTCCATAATGGCCTCACGCAATATCTTTAATTGCGCTCGGCCTCGCGAGTTAAGCTTATTACCGTGAGCAGAAGCTGAAGGCTGATGATGAACAGCGCTCGGTGAGGCTGAACGAAGCTTAATCGCCAATTCTTGTGCAGCCGCAGAGAGCGCCTCGTCGCCGTGGGTCGCGACAAATGCAACACCCCATGACAGCGCTTCCATTTCCAAAAGAGTAAGCCGCAGCGGGGGTAGGAAGTAATCGTCTCGTAGAATGTAACCAACCCCACGCTCACCATCGATAGGGACATTTTGTGCCTGCAAATCGGCAATGTCGCGATAAATGGTGCGGGGCGACACCTCCAATATTTGGGCAATATCCTCTGCCCGCCGCGACCGCCCGCCTCTTAATGTTTGAATAATGGCAAAGAGGCGGTCGGCGCGTCGCATATTTTAGAGCGCTACGACCACATCATAGTGATGCATGGTGATGCTAGATTTGTCTATCGCAGCCATAAACGCTCCTGCACCTTCAGCCTTCATCATATTTGCCGATGCGGCTTTGGCGCTCTCCATATTTCGCCATGAAATGACTTCTATCCAATTTCCATTGTCACTCATTCCAAGTTTTCGGGCAATGAACCCTGACTGTCTTTCTAACCAAGGGTTTATTGCTTGGGCGGCATCTGACATTTCTGTCACATTGATCCCAGAATTTGCACGAAACGTTACGACTTCCATCACAATTTTGTTGTTCATTTGTGAGGCCTCCTTGTTGCCTCAAACTCCCTCTATTACAACGCTCATGACAGCGTGGTGTCAGTTGAAAGAGTGACAAGCAAGCATAGCGTCTCAATTCGTCAGATTTAGAGGCATAAGGAAGCACACGAGTGTGCCGTAAGCTACTGCTATCCTCTTAAACCAGATCCCGCATGAACGGCGGATCAGGGATGGTCGCGCGCGCTTCGTTCAACAACATTCCCCAGCGCGCCGAAAGGTCATTAAAATACCGGTCATCCGCCTCAATCCGTCGTTTGACGATAGGCAGGCTGGCGTCGCCAGGGACCACGATCAGGTCGAGCGGCCGTCCGACAGCAAGGTTGGAACGGATCGTCGAATCAAATGAAATCAATGCGACCTTAACCGCTTCATCAAGGGCTGTGTCAAATTGAAGTGCGCGGTCAAGGATGGGTTTACCGAATTTACCTTCGCCGATTTGGAGATAGGGCTTGTCTTCGCCGCAGGTGATGAAATTGCCGACATCATAAATTTGATAAAGGATGAGCGCCCCGCCGTTGACACGTCCACCAAGCAAAAACGAAACTGATGATGCGACTTGGGCAGCCTCCAGCGTTTCCTGCATTTCGCGTGTGGCGATCAATATGGCTTCGCCGAACAGTTGCGCGACGCTGAACATCGACGGCGCGTCACGGACCAATCGGCGAGGGCCGCCTTCGGTCAAGGGGGCAAGGCCCTCTTTTAGCAAGGATAGAACGAGCTGGGTGACCGATAGGTTGCCAGCGGTCAGGGCAACCACCAAACGCCCGTCACTTTCGTCAACAATATGGAGTTTGCGGTAAATTGAAATATCATCAACGCCTGCATTGGTGCGGGTGTCGGCGACCATAACGAGGCCGTCTTTCAACATTAATCCAACACAATAGGTCATTGAACTGCGACCATCCCCATCCGCTTAATTTTGGCTCTGCTGTCCGGATTGGGTAACTTGGACATGCACGTCCATTTCCTCTGCCCCGCCCCCGACACGCATGCCCGATAGCGGTGCAGCACCCTGATAGTCCAGCCCGATTGCAATGCGAACATAACCATCATCAGGACAGACGCCGTTGGTCACATCAAATCCGACCCAACCGAGGTCACTGACATAGGCCTCTGCCCATGCGTGCGACGCATTTTGCGGCGCCACGCCCTCGCGGATCACCAGATGTCCGGACACATAGCGTGTAGGGATGCAAACGCTGCGCGCGGCAACACAGAAGATATGAGCAAAATCCTGACACACGCCGTGCCCTTGAGTAAATGCAGTGGCAGCTGTTCGGTCAATAGAAGGTTCGCCAATTTCAAAGCGCATTTTGTCCCGAATTGCCTTCATCAGGGCGTGCAACATATCAAGCTGATTGGTGTGGCGTGATTGAATCAGTGTCGCTAACGCGCAAATCGCATCATCCTTTCCGGTCAGGGGGGATGTTCGCGTATAGGCGACAGGCGGCAATGTTTCGACAATACCGCTGATCAGTCCCGCACGGTTTTCGGTCAGGACTGTGCCACGGTTGGTGATGCGCAGCGCGCTCACTGGTCCGTCGAGATAGAGCATGGTCACGATGTTGCCGAACCCGTCCGTCGATGTACGCATTCGCGCGTCGCAATCCACATCAATGGACCATTCGAGGACATTATGACCGGCAAAGCTGATTGGTGTCACGCGCAACAACTGGATCAGCCGTGATTGGGGCTGACTGAACCGGTATGTGGTGATGTGGTTGACGTAAATCTGCATAGGGTCAAGGAAACCGGAACTGTTTTGCAATGGCCTGATCAAGGGCGGCGTTGCCTACAATATAATCGCCCAAAAATTCATGCATGCCACCGATGATGATACTGTTAATGTGACGTCGCCCGAGCGAGAGTTGCCGGGTGCGCGCCAGCCGGTCGGCTTCGCCCTGCATCCCTGTTAACTTACCAATAGCGTTGAGCATCAACACAACTTCTTCTGCCGACGCCGCAAGTGAGCGCGGCATTTCAGTGCGCAGGATCAACATTTCGGCGACAGAGGATGGGCGCAAACCGTCACGGTAGAGCCAGCGGTAAGCGGTGACTGCTGATACGGTATGGAGGATGGTGGTCCATTGATCGCGGTCAATCGGGCCGCCCACGCTTTCGCCTTGCGGTAACAGCAAATGATATTTGACATCGATCAGTCGCGCACTGTTATCCCCGCGTTCCATCGCCATGCCCAACCGCATCAGCCAATGTGCTTCGTTGCGCAGCATACGGTGCATCGCACCTTCAAATGCCCGCGCTTCTGTCACCACACCTTCAACCAAACTGATTGTCGCCTGCGTGTCACCGGCTTTGCTGCGGCGGTGCAGACCGAGCCATGCACGGTTGATCGATTCCCATGCGTCACGTGAAAGTGCGGTGCGGACCGCGCGGGCATTGTCGCGTGCGGCGTCAATACAGCAGCGCACGGATCCGCTATTATGTGGGTCAAGCGTCAGAAATTGGCTGACATGCTTTTGGCTGATTGCATGCCCTGTCACCGCGAAACGACTTTCCGCGCCGACCACTGCGAGTGCGCCAGCCCATGCACCCTCGCCTGCTGGGCGCGCCGACATTGCGTCGAGCCGAACTGTGGCTTCAACTAACCGGCCGGTGAATTCGGCGCGCTCAATATAACGGCCAAGCCAATAAAGCGAGGATGCGGTGCGGCTGAGCATCAGGCGCTGCCCGTTTCGTGGAGAACAAGGCTGTCTTTGGTGCCACCGCCTTGGCTTGAATTGACCACAAGTGATCCTTCGGCAAGAGCAACGCGGGTCAGCCCACCAGGTGTAATAACAGTGCCGTTGCTGCCAGACAGAACGAAAGGACGGAAATCAACATGGCGCGGAGCAATGCCTGCTTCTACCAGCGTTGGCACAGTTGATAGCGCCAGAGTGGGTTGCGCAATATAGCGGTGCGGTTCGGCGAGGAGCGCGCGACGGAAATCAGCTATTTGCAGTTTGGTGGACGCAGGCCCGACCAGCATTCCGTATCCGCCAGACCCATCAACCAGCTTGATCACCAATTCGGCCATATGGTCGAGTACATATTGGAGCGCGGCGGGTTCACGACACCGCCATGTCTCCACAATAGGGAGTTTTGCTTCTTCGCCAGAATAGAAACGGACGATTTCGGGCATATAGCTATAGATCGCTTTATCATCTGAAATGCCCGTGCCCGGTGCGTTGACGATGGTAACATTCCCCGCGAAATAGGCCGCCATCAGCCCCGGTACCCCCAGCATTGAATCCGGACGGAACACCAATGGGTCAATGTAATCATCATCAATACGGCGGTAGATGACGTCAACGCGTTTGCGGCCTTCGATGGTCATCATCCAGACGACATCATCATCGACCTGCAAATCGGCGGCCTCAACCAATTCAATCCCGACATTATCTGCCAGAAAGCTATGTTCATAATAGGCGCTATTGAACCGCCCCGGGGTCAGCAGGACGCAGACTGGATTGCTTCCCGAACGCGGTGGCGCGACCGATACCATCATTGCGCGCAAGTTATCGGCATAACAATCAACCGGGCGGATCGGCAGCAGTTCAAACAGTTCGGGGCACAGCCGGATCATCGCTTCGCGGTTTTCCATCATATAGGATACGCCTGACGGAGTGCGTGCGTTATCCTCTAAAATGTAGAATTCATCTGGCCCGGTGCGAACCAGATCAATGCCGCTGATGTGTGCGTATATGCCGTGCGGTGGTTTATGCCCGACCATGGGGATGCAGAATTGGCTGTTGGCGAGGATCAATTCTTCTGGAATAATACCTGCCTTCAGGATTTTGCGATCACCGTAAACGTCCTTCATGAACGCGTTGAGCGCATGGACCCGTTGTTCAAGCCCGGATGAAAGCCGTGACCATTCGGGTGCTGTAAACAAGCGCGGGACAATATCGAACGGGATAATCCGTTCGGCGGCATCATCATCACCGTAAACTGCAAAGGTAATCCCCAACTGTCGGAAAGCAGTTTCGGCGGCTCCCTGGCGCACGCGCAGTTCTTCCGTGCCGGTTTCACTTAACCACTGAGCCAGTTTTTCGAACCCCGGACGCGGTGTCTTGCCGCCCGAAGTGCCGTAAATTTCATCAAAGAACGGATGTTTTGTCATTGCCTCCATGCTGCACTGGACCGCCGCGTCGCACAACAGGAAAATGCCACAATTTTTGGGGTTTTTTTAAGCAGCAGCGCTTGGTCTTGCGGACATGCGGCTGTGCCAATCATGAAGGGCGGACAATTCTTCTGGTATCGGCACACCAATAAAGGCGGCAAAATCGAGCGTGGTTAGCAGGATGATGTCCGCCATCGAATAACGATCACCAGCAAGAAAGCCTTGCCCGGTCAATGCAGTATCAAAACGACGCATGGCATCTGCAGCGCGGGGGCGATTGCTTTCCCCGAATTCGGTATATTGCGGTTTGACAACACGTGCGGTGAAGGGGTGGGTGTGCATCCAGATGTGCCCGATGGGGATCATCAGCGTCATTTCAACGCGCCGGATCCACATATCGACCTCGGCAATTTCAACCGCCCCTGTGCCAAACAAAGGTGGTTCAGGATGCAGAGCCTCAAAGAAGCGACAGATCGACACGCTTTCTCCAATCATTCGCCCGTCATCGAGTGCGAGCACGGGCAACTGCCCCGGCGTATATTTGGCGGTGAATTCAGGTGCTTTATGCTCCCTTTGAATGATCGACAGCGACTGGATCGGCACGCTGATACCCTTTTCTGCCAGATAGATTCGCACTCGGCGCGGATTGGGGGCGGGATTCGGGGCATCATAAAGCAGCGGCATTGATAATCCTTTCAAAGACATAAGCGCAATTGACCGTCATTCCAATCTCGTCAAGAAGAGAGGCTATGAATGATGAAGGCGTTTTTACAGTCACTGGCCCCGCATGGTTATGGCATCCCGAACCGCCAGCCAAAGGGTCGTGGTATTTCTTGCGGGTGGAAGGGACTGTTGCTGCCGAAATTCGGTTTATTGCCTTTGAAAATGCACGCGGTTTTGGGTCCGTGCCGGTATGGGCAACAATTGGAGAGACGCGGTGGAAAACATCGCTTTTCCGCGCGAACAAATTGGGCGGCTACCTCCTCCCGCTCAAGGCCGATGTGCGCAAGCGCGAAGGTTTTGGAGAAGGTGACGAAGTGACAGCAAAATTGGAGATTTGAAGCATGCCCCACCGTCCCATGAACCAGAATGACCCGCTGGAAGATTTCGACGCGCGCGCGATCACGCTCCTCAATAAAACCAAGCGTGTCTATGTAGCAGGCAGTGGCCCGGCGGTCATTGTAATGGCCGAAATGCCAGGGATCAGTCCGCATGTTGCCCGCTTTGCGCGCTGGGTGCGGGATGCAGGGTTCACAGTTTACATGCCGCATTTATACGGAATTGACGGCGCTGTACCATCCGCCCCGCGGGCGTTGCTGACGATTGCGCGGGGATGCATCAGTGCAGAATTCCGCGCCTTTTCCGCCAATGCGTCAAGCCCCGTGACCCAGTGGCTGCGCGCACTTGCCGCGCAGGCGCATGTTGAAAGTGGTGGCAAAGGGGTCGGCGCGATTGGCATGTGCTTCACCGGCAATTTCGCGCTGTCGATGATGCTTGAAAAAGCGGTGCTCGCGCCCGTCCTGTCGCAACCTTCCCTCCCGCTCAATGATGAGGCTGGCATGCACATCGCGCCTGACGAATTGGCAGCGGTCAAGGCGCGGTTGGAGGCAGAGGATCTGACTGTGCTTGCCTACCGTTTTGAAGGCGATAAATTCTGCAAGGCTGCGCGCTTTGCCGCATATGAGGCGGCGCTTGGCGACCGGTTCCAGCCCCGCGTCCTGCCCGACAGCGCGGCCAACCCCAAAAGCCCGATGAAGAACCCGCACAGCGTCACCACCATCCACCTGATCGATCAGGACGGCGAACCCACCCGCGCGGCGCGTGATGAGATTCTCGCGTTCTTTAAGATGCGGTTGGCGGGGTAGGGGCTTCGCTCCTACCCGCTGAGACTGGCGTAACTTCACCCATCAGCTGGCTGGGATAGGGTTCAACCAGCCGCTGTGCCAGTTTCCAGTCCGCGCGGAGCCAGACATCATGATCTTCGGGATGGAGGATCAGCGGCATCGCTTTTGGATGGACCGGTTCGATCAAGGCGTTGGGCTCTGTGGTCAGGAAGGCAAAGCTGCGCATTTCCCCGTCATCGCGCCAGATACCGGCAAAGGCGAAGACGGGTTGTGATGGCACTTCAAACCAATGCTGGCGCTTTGCCCCCTTTTCGCCCGACCACTCCTGAAACCGGGTGACAGGAACAAGGCAGCGCAATTCTGGATGCTTGAGCGTACCGATCCAGAATGGGCTTTCAAGATTGCGAACATTGGTAACCAGCCGGTTGCCGGTGGCGTTCGGCGGCGGCGGAAAACCCCAGCGCGCCGGCATGATCCGCGCGCGGACATCCTCCGTAATTACCGACCCCGTAATCACCGGCGCAAACTTGCCCGGCGCGATATAACCCCCGTCCCACGGATCAACCCCGGGGTCAGCATCAAAGATCAACGCAATATCGCGCGTCGGCCTGTCGAGGCGGTAGAGGTTACACATGGGCCAATGTGGATAGCGCGCGTGGTGGGGCGGGGGAAGGGCTTCCGCAGAACGGTGATCGTTCCGGTCATGAACGACATGGCCCAAAGGCAGTCCGTTGCGTCCTTGGCATGTCTACCGAAGTTTCATACACCCTAAGGCGCGCTCAAAAACCACGGAATTGAGCCTAAGGTCACACTAACGTCTCACCTGAAAAGACGCACGATAGCCCCAGAGCGATCATTGCTTGCCATGATTGGATTCGCTGATTGCAGGCCCGGACAGCGATAGGGCGGTTGACGATGATCTGGTGGAAATGCTGGCAGGTGAAATCCTACATTGCAAGAGGGGGGCGCCGGTCAATTGAGCTTTGGTTTTCGACGAGATTTCCATGGATGTAAGCTTGACCAGACATAATGTCAGCTATAGTAGACTTTTCAATGGCTGTAAAACACAATAATTTTGTAAAAGTAATCGGATTTCTGCTGGCTGCGATCAGCGTCGGTGCCGGGATCGCACATGTCGGCGTTGGAACCAGTTACGCCCTAGGCTGGGTCGGCGCTCTCGCCCTCATCGGCTGGGCATTTCTGGCTCGGCGGCGCTGGCAAGGGCTTCGAGAACGGGATGGGAGCGAACCTGGCGCGCCCGAACGTGTCGTGTGGCACCGAATTGCGGGCTATTCGTTGATTTTTGGGCATATGACGTTTGGCTTCTTCAATCCGCACTATGATCTTCATGTCGGTTCCGGCAATTATCTGGCCATTGATAACTGGACGTTGATTGTTGGCATGATCATGAGCGCGATGCTGTTTCGAGCCGATAGCCAAGAGCGGGATGAGCGGGATGACCGAATAGACGCGTTTGCAACGCGCTGGGGTTTCCGCTCCCTAATCGGGCTGTTGGTCATCCTCCTCACCTTCACCGGTTTTATGCCGCCCGATCTGCAGTTGATCTTCACACATTTTATTGTTGGCAACTTTATGGTCGGTGCCATCATTCTGTCTCTGATCGTTCGTCAGGCCATACAGCTGTTCCAATACGCCCGCGACGGCGCGGGGCCATTGTGAGCATAGGAACGCATTTGAGGCGCTTGCGGTTTGAGCATGGTGAGATGACCCAAGAAGCGCTGGCCAAATCCGTTGGGATCACCCGCCAGACGATTATCGCCCTTGAAACGGGGCGCTATACGCCTTCGCTAGAGCTGGCAATGCGATTGGCAGGCGTCTTTTGTTGTAAGGTGGACGATTTGTTCTTTTGGAAAGATGGTCATGCGCCGCCAGTTCTTAAAAAGGGAAGTCAATGAAAAAAGCAATATTGATCTCGCTCTCTCTGGTGGTGCTGGGTGTCGTGGGCGCACTTTCGTTCAAGCTGTTTGAACCTGTTTTCACATATCGATCTGGCTGGAGCTCATTGCCACAAGGTGCGGTCTTGACCGGCGAGGTGGTTGATCCTGAGTGGACCCAACAAAGCGCAGTGGCAGAAGGTGCGTTGAAAACGGGTCGGGAGACAATGGATGCCCCGGCATTGTCCGCCGCGCTGAGCATTGACGGGAAGCTTGTCTGGCGCGGCGTTGTTGGCATGGCTGATGTCGAGCGGAGATTGAAAGCTGATTTCGATACACGATTCCGCATAGGCAGCACATCGAAGGCAGTAACGGCGGTAGGTGTTGGGGTCCTCATAGACCGAGGTAAATTGAAGATCGATCAGCCCATCGCTGGCTTTCCCCATGTGGTAACGCTGGGTCAGGTTATGAGTCACCGTTCCGGTATCCGCAACTACGGGCTGTGTTTGTGCTTCCCGGTTTGGGAGCATCAGAACAGGCGTCACTTCCAGACTATCAATGAACAAGTTGCGGTGATTAGAGATTCTCCGCTGCTATTCAAACCAGGCAATGATTTTGCCTATACCAGTCTGGGCTATAATCTGGCCGGAGCTGCAATCGAGCAGGCAAGCGGGCAGCCCTATGGCATCTATATGAACAGTGCGGTGTTTCAACCGCTGGGGATGAAACGAACGACCCTCAGTGAAACGGGCGCAGCAGGCTTTTATGAGACGGAGGCGGGGCGCTACAAACGTGCATTTGCAGTCGACAACTCCATACGTTGGCCATCGGGCGGGATCGTTTCGACACCTTCGGATATGGTTGCGTTGGGCAATGCTATGCTTGATGATCGTTTGCTAACCGCAGCAACGCGCAAATTGCTTGTGTCTGTTCCCACAAAAGGACGCACGGAAGACGGCAGCATTTACGCCTACGGCTGGCGACATAGCGACTGGACGCTGTTCAACGGTAAGCTGGCCCTTGATAGCTACCATCACAATGGCACTGCTGTGGGCAGCACATCGGTCTTTGTTATTTTACCTGAAAAAAGGGCAGTCCTTTCTTTAATGATGAACAAAGGTGGCGAGAATGTTGATGATCTGAGTGCCGTCGCTGATCAGATATTGCAGGCATTCCTGAACATACCTAACACGCTCTAAAACCCGGCCTCTTGCACGCTTCGAGGCCGACGTTCCTACTCCGCCGCGACCCCCGCTTGTTCGAACATATCTGCTTCTGGCACATCGATCACGACCGCGCCGGCGTCATTTGCCGCTTTGGCTGAACCACGGCGATCAAACGAATCCCAGACTTCGTTCCAATTGCCGCGCGTTGCGGCTTTTGAATATTCGGTCGCGCGGGTTTCGAAGAAGTTGGCATGTTCCACGCCGTTGAGCAGCGGGGCGAGCCAAGGCAGGGGGTGTTCGTCGATCATGAACATCGGTTTGAAACCCAGCTGGCCCAAGCGCCAATCGGCGATGTAGCGGATGTATTTCTTGATTTCCTTGGGCGTCATTCCCGCAACAGGGCCTTGTTCAAACGCGAGATCGATGAAGGCATCCTCCAGCCGCACCGTCGTTTGGCAGCAATCGAGAATATCGTCTTTGACCGCCTTGGTCAGGCAATCGCGTTCCTTGGTGAAGGCGTGGAACAGGCGGGTGATGCCTTCGCAGTGGAGACTTTCATCGCGGACTGACCAGCTGATGATCTGCCCCATGCCCTTCATCTTGTTAAAACGCGGGAAGTTCATCAGCATTGCGAACGACGCAAACAGTTGCAGCCCTTCGGTAAAGCCGCCGAACATGGCGAGCGTGCGGGCAATGTCCTGATCATTTTCGACGCCGAACGTGTTTAGATAATCATGCTTGTTCTTCATTTCCTCATATTGGAGGAACATGCCATATTCGCTTTCGGGCATGCCAATGGTGTCGAGCAAATGGCTGTACGCTGCGATGTGGACGGTTTCCATGTTGGAAAACGCCGCGAGCATCATCTTGATCTCGGTTGGCTTAAAAATGCGGCCATAATGTTCGTGGTAGCAATTCTGCACCTCAATATCGGCCTGCGTGAAGAAGCGGAAAATCTGCGTGAGCAAATTGCGTTCATGATCGGTCAGCTTCTGCGCCCAATCGCGGCAATCCTCGCCCAGTGGCACTTCCTCTGGCATCCAGTGGATTTGCTGCTGACGTTTCCAGAAATCATAGGCCCAAGGATATTCAAAGGGTTTATATTGGGCACGGGCTTCGGTAAGGGACATGGTCTTCGTTCCTTGGTTCAAATTTGGTATGTGGAGTGAGGCAAAGCCCGCACGCCGCATGTTTCGATTTTCAGTGATCCCATCACTGACACGCTAGACATTCGTCATAATCCTTCACTTCAACCTCAATCTGCTTGAGGTCGATGGTGTTGTCCGCTTCGACCCCGCCGGCAAATCCTGCGCGCTGGATCGATTTGGAACGGAGATAATAGAGTGACTTTACACCCAATTCCCATGCACGGAAATGGAGCATGAGCAGATCCCATTTTTCCACGTCCGCCGGGATGAAGAGGTTCAAGGATGTCGCCTGATCGATAAAGGGCGTGCGGTCCGCCGCGAGTTCAATCAGCCAGCGTTGATCGATTTCAAAGCTGGTTTTGAACACGTCCTTTTCTTCGGCCGACAGGAAATCAAGATGCTGAACACTGCCGCCCTGTTCAAGGATGGAGTTCCAGATGTTATCGCTGTTCTTGCTTTTATCCGACAGCAATCGTTCCAAATGCGGGTTGCGGATAGAAAAACTGCCCGACAGCGTTTTGTGGGTGTAGATATTTGCCGGGATCGGTTCGATGCACGCGCTGGTACCCCCGCAGATGATGCTGATTGATGCGGTTGGTGCGATGGCGGTTTTGCAGCTGAAACGCTCCATCACGCCGCGTTCTTCGGCATCAGGGCAGGCACCGCGTTCGGTGGCGAGCAGCATCGACGCTTCGTTGACGCCCTGAGACAAGTGCTTGAAGATTTTGAGGTTCCACGACTTCGCCATCGCGCCTTCAAAGGCAAGACCACGCGCTTGGAGAAAGCTGTGGAACCCCATAACGCCTAAGCCTACTGAACGCTCACGACTGGCCGAATATTTCGCGCGGGCCATTTCAGGCGGCGCGCGGTCGATATAGTCGGTCAGGACATTGTCGAGGAAGCGCATGACATCCTCGATAAAACGCTTGTCATCCTTCCACTCATCCCATGTATCGAGATTGAGCGATGACAAGCAACAGACCGCAGTGCGGTCATTCCCCAGATGGTCGCGACCCGTCGGGAGAGTAATTTCGCTGCACAGATTGGAGGTAGTGACTTTGAAACCGAGTTCGCGGTGGTGGCGCGGCATGGCGCGGTTCACCGTATCGCCAAACACAATATAGGGTTCGCCGGTGGCAAGACGGGTTTCAACCAATTTCTGGAACAGGCTGCGCGCGTCAACGGTGGCACGGATGGAACCATCCTTGGGGGATTTGAGGTTCCATTCGCTGCCCGCGCGCACGGCTTCCATGAAAGCGTCGGTCAACAGCACGCCGTGGTGGAGGTTGAGCGCCTTGCGGTTGAAATCACCTGATGCCTTACGAATTTCGAGGAATTCTTCGATTTCAGGGTGATCAATGTCGAGGTAGACCGCCGCTGACCCACGGCGCAAACTGCCTTGGCTGATCGCCAGCGTAAGCGAATCCATCACGCGCACGAAAGGAATGATACCGCTGGTTTTGCCGTTCAGGCCAACCGGTTCGCCAATGCCGCGCACGCTGCCCCAATAGGTGCCGATGCCGCCGCCCTTGCTGGCGAGCCAGACATTTTCGTTCCAAGTGTTGACGATGCCTTCAAGACTATCATCGACCGAATTGAGATAGCAGCTGATCGGCAGACCGCGGCCAGTACCACCATTGGACAGGATTGGTGTGGCCGGCATGAACCACAGTTTTGAGATATAATCATAAACGCGCTGGGCATGGACCGCATCATCGGCATAGGCGCTCGCTACGCGGACGAATAAATCCTGATAACTTTCGCCCGGCAGCAGATAACGGTCGCGCAGGGTTTCCTTGCCAAATTCGGTCAGAAGAGCATCGCGTGACCGGTCAACCTCAAGCGGATAAGGCGCAGATACACGGGATGATCCTTCACCCGTCGCTTCGCCCTTTACCGGGGCGGTGGGGGCTTCTTTTACAGCTGTCGCCACGTCATCATCACCCACAACTCCTGCGCCGCTATCCCGAAAATCCATGCTCTTCACCCCAATGTCGCGCCACCACGCGTTCTATATTTGTTTTATAAATGTTCGTCACGCGTTCGATTCGCGGCGCAAGCGCCTGCCATAGCATTTTTTGCCGAGCCGGTGTGGAGTATTTTCTCCAATTCCCGCTGCCCACAGACGCAGACCCAACCTGCGCCGCAAATGCGTCGCCCGTCGCGGCATACTATCTGTTGGGTTGCCCCCCGGCCTAGCCACTATCTATAGTGCCTGAACTGTTTTGAGACGCAAGAGGGTAATGACATTTTGGTGACTCGGCTCGTCGCAATTGTGAGTCGTTTCACAGCACAAATTTAGTGCTGCAGTGCAGCGACGCGCGGGCACACGGCGCATTTTCAAATAACAAGAGGAACAGGCCAAAATAAAAATATATTTTATAGGCGGATCAGCCTGCGCGGGTGACCCTCAATTCAGCATCAGCAAGATCATGTGGCGTGTCAATATCGGCAAGCATATCCGCGTCTACCGCAACGGCAACGGCGTTTCGCAGAAACGCCCGCGCACCCGAATCGCCAGACAGGTCAGTCAGAGCGGAAAAGTGTGATTTTGGAAAAATCGCAGGCGGCATACGCGCGTTTCCCGCGATGGACGTCACGCTATTGGCGTGTCCGCCTGCACCAAAAGTGCGCACCAGAGCGTCCAAATGCGCGCGTGTGACAAAGGGCATATCAGCCAGACAGATCATCAGCGCATCCGCGCGTATTTGTAATGCCATCTGTGCGGCAAGAGACAGCGAATGGGATAGCCCCAAGTCAGGCCTATGGTTAGTGATTAGGGTCAAACCAAGCGTCTCTAATCGCGCACAGAGATGCGTATGGCTGGGATCGCAGATCGCATAGCAATGTGCAAAATTCATATCGACCAAGGGGTTTGCTGCATGTTCAGCGACCATTTTTCCTGCCAGCACCGCCTCCCCCTTGCGGCCACCAAAGCGTGATCCCGCCCCAGCAGCAAGCAAAACGCCGATGATGTTAGCGGCGGCCATGATTGAAGGTCCGGACCATCCCTGCGGCGATGGACAGCGCAATTTCCGGCGCGCTGATCGCGTTTATGGTCATGCCTGCTGGCCCCTCAATCCGTGCGAGCTGTTCTTCTGTACACCCGTATTTTTGCAGCCGGATCAGTCGCGCTGTATGCGATGATTTAGACCCCAGCGCTGCAACATAGGCCGCAGGTGATGCGAGCGCGGCGGCAAGGGCAGGGTCATCAATCTTGGTATCATGGCTGAGTGTGACGATAGCCGTCCGGTCATCAGGGCGCAGTGCCGTGACCGCGTCATCGGGCCAGCGGTCATCAAGCGTGACCCCGGGAAATCGATCTGGGGTGAGGAAACGCGCGCGAGGATCAATCACTGTCACGTCAAATCCGATGTCGCACGCGAGGCGGGCCAATGTGCGGGCAATCTCCACTGCACCGACAATCAGCAAGCGGCGCGACGGGGCATAAATATTGGAGAAAGGGCCTGCACCAACACTGCTGATGCCGGTATCAAGCGTGGTCCCAATGATAAGGCTTTGCCCTGCCGTCCGCGCAGCATCCATCTGCACAAACAGATCGTATGGAAATGCGTCGTCTCGCACGGCTTGGATGAGGACGAGAATGTCACCGCCACAGGGCAACCCAACCTCCCAAGCGGCCCCGTCTGCGACGCCGTAGCGTTTGAGTGCGGGGGGTGCACCCGCGATGATGGTCGCAGCGGTTTCCAGAATATCACCCTCGACACAACCCCCCGATACCGATCCGACAAAGCGACCGTCAGCATGGATTAGCATGTGCGTACCAACAGGGCAGGGCGCAGAGCGCCAGGTTTCAATCACCGTCGCAACTGCAAGTTCTGCGCCGCGCCATGCCAGTGCTTTGTCAATGATGTCGCGGTGGTCGACCAAATTCAATTTCCTCTGATTTAACCCGTAGCGTTATGAAACTTGTGATGATAGATTGTTCTTCAAATACAAAAAGTTGATGGAGATTGGATCAAAATGGTGATCGCAGCACAAGTAAATGGCAAGGATATTAGCTTTGCAGGCGAACCTGATACGCCGCTGCTTTGGGCGATCCGTGAAGAGCTTGGCCTGACTGGCACAAAATTTGGTTGCGGGATAGCGGCGTGCGGGGCGTGCAGCGTTCATGTGAACGGCGCACTAATGCGGTCCTGTGCCGTTCCAATCAGCGAGGTTGCGGGTAAATCGATCACCACGATTGAGGGTTTGAGCGGCGTGGATACGCTGTCCAGGCTGCAACAGGCGTGGATCGATCATCAGGTGCCCCAGTGCGGATATTGCCAGTCCGGTCAGATTATGGCGGCGGCGGCGCTGCTCAAATCAAGCCCCAATCCGAGTGACGCGCAGATTGATGATGCGATGATCAACATTTGCCGCTGTGGCACCTATCCCCGCATCCGTGCGGCGATCCATTCCGTTGCAGGAGCGGCATGATGGGCGTGAAACGGAGAGCATTTCTGATTGGCGGCGCAGCAGTCGTTGGCGGCGGTCTTTTCGCGGTCAAATGGATGGACAGTTCGGCGGTCAAACGTGCCGCGACGCTGACAACCAAGGACGGTGAAGCATCCTTCGCAACCTGGCTTAAAATAAGTGCGGATGATACTGTCACACTCTATTCACCGCACATTGATTTCGGGCAGGGGTCACAAACTGCGCTGGCACAGATGCTTGCCGATGAACTCGATGCTGATTGGTTAAAAGTGCGGGTGGAACACGCACCTGCCGAAACCGCCTTTGCCAATGCGCCGCTTGCCCAAGCGTTTCTGGCGGGAGGTATGGCTGTCCCAACTTTCCTAGCGGGGATGGTCAAAGCTAGTTTTTCAATGGTCGCCCGCAATTTTCCACTTCAACTGACTGGCGGGTCCACTGCGATCAGGATGACGGGGCAATTCGGTATGCGCGTCGCTGGTGCGGCGGCGCGGACAGCGCTGATTGCGGTTGCCGCAAAAAGACTGGGCGTGCCACCCTCTGAATTGACGACAGCTGATAGTGTGGTGTCACATGCCAAAACTGGAAAAACGCTGCGGTACGGCGCACTGGCGGCTGAGGCAGCAGAAATGTCACTCTCGCTTGAACCAAAGCTTAAAGAGCCAAAGGATTTCAAATTCATTGGAAAACCGGTGCACCGGTTCGACATTCCGGCAAAGGTGGATGGATCAGCTCAATATGGGATTGATTTTACATTGCCCAATATGCGCGTTGCGACGATCATGGCCGCCCCTGTACGCGGCGGTAAACTGGAATCCGTTGACCCCGCTCCTGCTATGGCGATCAAGGGCGTTGAAAAAGTTGTAAAGTTTGATGACGCGGTTGCGGTGATTGCAACAGGCTATTGGCCCGCACTTAAGGGCCTTCAGGCGCTCTCCCCCAAATATAGCGACGGCGGGCACGGCGCACTGTCATCGGCCACCGTGTTTGCCGCCCAGGACAAAGCGCGCACGTCCACCAAGCCTGAAGATGAAGGCGGCGACGGCGATGTCGCTGCGGCCTTTGGTGCTGTCGGTGTGCAGACACATGAGGCCGGGTTTCGTGTGCCGTTCCTCCATCACGCGATGATGGAACCCTTTGCCATGACGGCGCACTTTAAGAACGGAAAGCTCGATCTTTGGGGCGGTTTGCAAGATCCGCTCGCGTCAAAGATGCTGGCTGCAAAGGCCGGTGGTCTGGACAGTGACGACGTGACGTTCCACCCTATGATCATGGGCGGCGGGTTTGGGCGGCGTGCGCCCAGCAATTGCGAAATCATCGCGCAGGTCACCAAGTTGGCGATGGAAAGCCCCTATCCAGTCAAACTGATCTGGTCGCGCGAAGAAGAAGTGCGACACGGAACCTACCGCCCGCAATCATCGAGCCAGTTGAAAGCAGCAATCAACAAAGACGGAAAAATTACCGGCTGGCAAAATGATTATGTGCAAAGCGAAACCGCCGAAGGGGAAACGACCTTCATCTATGCGATACCCGCCGTGTCGCGTCGCCGGTTTGCTTATCAATCCAACCAAAATGATGGGCCGTGGCGCTCGGTCAACAGTACCCAGCAGGGGTTCTACAATGAAACCTTCATGGATGAACTGGCCGAAAAAGCGGGCGTTGACCCTTATGAATTTCGCCGTCGCCATTTGAAGGTGGGATCGCGCCATTTGGCTGTGCTCAATATGGTGGCCAAGCGCAGCGGATGGGGTACGCCGTTGCCCGCCGGTGTCGGGCGCGGGATCGCCATTGTCGAATCGTTCAACACCATTGTCGCCGAAGTGATTGAGGCGGGGATGGGGGCGGACGGTCGCCCCAAAGTGAACAAGGTGTTTGCCGTGGTCGATTGCGGCACGACGGTGAACCCGCTGAACGGCGCGGCGCAGATTGAAGGCGGGATCATCATGGGCCTGTCAGCGACCATCGCTGAACAGATCACGCTGGATAAAGGCGCGGTTGTTCAGAGTAATTTTGGCGATTATCCGATCCTGAAACTGGCGGAATCTCCTGCCATCATCGACGTGCATTTCATCGAAAGCGGCGCTGTGATGGGCGGACTTGGTGAACCTGGGGTTCCGCCTGCGGCACCCGCACTCGCCAATGCCTTGTTCGCGGCCACGGGCAAACGTTTTCGCCAATTGCCGATTGTTGCACATCCTGGCGTGTGAAGGGTAAGGGCGGTCTGAAACATTCAGACCGCCACACCGGAACCTTCGCCCATGACGATCCTTATCAAAGAAGCTGACCTGATCGAAAGTGTGGCCGACGCGCTGCAATATATCAGTTACTATCATCCGATGGATTATATCCGCGCGCTTGGCGCTGCGTATGAGGCTGAACAAGGCCCAGCGGCGAAAGATGCCATTGCGCAAATTCTGACGAACAGCCGCATGTGTGCTGAGGGACATCGCCCGCTGTGTCAGGACACTGGCATCGTTACGGTCTTCATCAAATGGGGGCAGGGCTGTGTGCTCGACAGCATCCGGTCCCTGCAAGAGGTGGTCGATGAAGGTGTGCGCCGTGCCTACCTCCACCCTGAAAACAAACTCCGCGCATCGATCCTTGCCGATCCTGCCTTCACGCGGGTCAACACGAAAGACAACACGCCGTGTGTGCTGAATGTGGAGATGGTGCCGGGCACACATATTGATGTTCAGGTCGCGGCGAAGGGCGGGGGCAGCGAGAATAAAAGCAAGTTTAAAATGCTCAACCCGTCCGATAGCATCGTTGATTGGGTTTTGGAGATGATCCCGCAAATGGGCGCGGGTTGGTGTCCGCCCGGGATGCTGGGCATTGGCATTGGCGGTACAGCCGAAAAGGCGATGACACTCGCCAAGGAATCGCTGATGGGCGATATTGATATGGCGCAATTGAAACAGCGTGGGCCGCAAACCGACATCGAAAGGATGCGGATTGAGATTTTTGATAAGGTCAACGCGCTTGGGATTGGAGCGCAAGGCCTTGGCGGACTCGCGACGATCCTTGACGTGAAGATCATGGATTTTCCAACCCATGCGGCATCAAAACCCGTCGCGATGATCCCCAATTGCGCCGCGACCCGCCATGCGCATTTCCACCTCGACGGATCGGGCCCAGCCTATTTGGAGCCGCCCAAGCTGTCCGATTGGCCCGATGTTAACTGGACGCCGGACAAGGCCGCGATCCATGTTGATCTTGATACGTTGACGCCTGAAATTGTCGCAGGCTGGCACCCGGGTGACCGTTTGCTTTTGAATGGTAACATGCTCACGGGGCGTGATGCCGCTCATAAACGCATTCAGGATATGCTGGCCAAGGGTGAAGCGCTACCCGTCAGCTTCAAGGGGCGCGTGATTTACTATGTCGGCCCGGTCGATCCGGTGCGTGATGAAATTGTTGGGCCAGCAGGACCAACTACGGCCACGCGGATGGACAAGTTCATGGATATGATGCTCGACCAAGGGCTTCTCGCCTGTGTCGGAAAGGCCGAACGCGGCCCCGCCGCCACCGCCAGCATCGCCAAGCATAAGTCCGCCTATATGATGGCCGTCGGCGGCGCAGCCTACCTCGTTTCACGCGCGATCAAGGCGTCAAAGATCGTGGCCTTTGAAGATCTCGGCATGGAGGCAATCTATGAATTCACCGTGCAGGATATGCCGGTGACCGTCGCGGTCGACAGCATGGGCGAAAATGTCCATGTGTCAGCGCCAATGGTGTGGAAGCGAAAGATTGCTGAAGAAGGCTTGTTGGCGGGGGTATGAGTCAATCAGTTTAATTTCATATTTTTTACAAATTTCATGTTGCGCTACTTCAAATTGAAGGTTTTAAAGTTGATCCCCTTCGATGAGAAAGTGAATTCATGACCCGTATTGCCAAGCTCTACAGTAAACTCCTTTCGGGGCGGCCGCTGAGCTTTGTCGAGTTTCAAAAATTACTTGGGGCGTTTGGATATCGCCATGTGCGCACCAAGGGCAGTCATATGTCCTATCGCCGCTCTGATATTGCCGACATTCTGGTGATACAACCGCGTGGCAAAGACGCAAAACCCTACCAAGTTCAACAATTCCTCGATATAGTGGAAAAATTCGCATTGCAGTTGGACGAGAACGACGATGAGCCTTCATTATAATATCAATATTTTCTGGTCTCAGGAGGATGGCTGCTGGATCGCAGATGTCCCTGATTTGCGCGGGTGCAGCGCCCACGGCGAAACCCCAGAAGAAGCCGCGCGAGAGGCGCAGCTTGCCATGGAGCTATGGATGGAAACCGCGCAAGCGCACGGTGATACGATTCCCGTCCCGCGCTATCGCCCTGCTATCTATGCTGCCAAGGCAGCTTAAAATTTATAAATATACGCTAGTATGATCTGGCTTCCCGCGACCCTCCTCGGCGGTCTGTTTCAGGCGTGGCGGACGGCAGTGCAGCAACGGGTACGCGCCGAACTGTCGGTCAATGCGGCCGGGTTGGTGCGCTATCTTTATGGGTTGCCGGTCGGGTGCTTGCTGCTTGCGCTTTATCTTGGCTGGCACGGTGTTTCTGTGCCGGAGACCCACGGATACTTTTTGGGTTTCGCATTCGCTGGTGGCTTGGCACAGGTGGTTGCGACCACCCTGCTGATCATGGCCTTTGGCTATCGCAATTATGTCGTCGGTACAGCCTATGCCAAGACTGAGGCAGTTCAGGGCGCGGTTCTGGCGATGATCTTGCTTGGTGAAATGCTGTCGGTGGTCACGTGGATCGGGATTGCGGTCGGGGTGATTGGGGTTGTGATCCTGTCAACCGGGGGGGAGCGTCTCAGACTTAAACAGCTCACCCAACCCGCCGCGCTGTGCGGCCTTGGTGCAGGCTTTCTATTCGCGCTGACATCGATCTTCATCAAGCGGGCGACGCAATCGGTGGGGACTGAGGATAAAATACTTGCCGCGCTTACTGTGTTGGTCGTTGTGCTGTTCCTCCAAACCCTGATGCACGGGCTCTATGTCATCATCCGCGAACGTGACCAAATCGCAAAAATCTTCAAAAACTGGCGGGTCGCGGGGCAGGTTGGTGTGCTGGCAGCGCTGGGTTCTGCGTGCTGGTTTACCGGATTTGCGACCGCCCCCGTTGCGTTGATCCGTGCGGTTGGGCAAGTGGAGGTGATCTTCACACTAGGATTTGGGCGGTTTTACTTAAGAGAGCCGCTAAAACGTAGTGAAGCTATTGGTTTGTTAATTGTTGCTGCAGGCGTTTTGCTTGCGCTTTTAGGAAATATCTGAAATCAACCATGTTGCGTTAAATGACGTAACAAGGAGATGATCATGCTGAAGCGACATTATGTTGCACTTGCTATTGCTATACTGAGTGTGCCCAGTACCGCTTCTGCCAAAAACGATCTTGAATTGATGCTTGGCGGCGGACCGATGCTGCCGAAAAAGAAACTTGCGAAGGCCATTATCAAGGCCGAAAAAAATCCGCTTGGTACCAAGGACAATCCGGTCCGCGCTCAAGGGCCTCAAGGTCAGCGCGCATATTTGGCGCGCTTACGATGCGAAGATGGGACGGCACCCCAATATTTCCGCGCGGGCAATGTCGGTGCAGGCGTCTATATATCGATTGTGGATCACTATGTGGTTGATTGTGGCACAGTGGCTCCTGGGAAGGTCAATGTTCAAATGGACATGTATCATCCCGGGCATCAGGAAACACGCCCCGCGCAGGGATTTACTATCATTTCCATTGATGGTGCGCCGACCGCTTTTTAGGCGTGAAAACAAAAATAGAATGTGGTCCGCGTCACTCAGGAGCAATTATGCCAATTTTAGAGTCAAAACGTCTGCGCACCCAAACGCGCCTTTTCCAATATGAAAAAGAATTGAAACGGTCAGTGCGTCTTGAACTGGAAAAGATTGAGCCCGGTCTTATCGCCGATGATGGCGGTCGTGAGCGTGTTGTAGCGACTGGGAAAATCGATATCACCGCGCGCGACAAGGACGGTCATTTCGTGGTGATTGAACTGAAAGTTGGGCCTTGCCCGATTGGCGCGTTGGAACAAGTGCTGGCTTATTCGTCAGATCTAGAGGCGGAAACAGGGGTGCCGTGCCGATCCGTGTTGATGGCATCGGAATTTTCGGATCGCATCAAGGCTGCGGCGAAGCGCGCACGCGATGTGTATCTGGTCCATTATGCGGTGGAACGGGTGGGCTTTGCAGGGCAGCTTCCTCTGCGGCCGTAAAGGTGGAATGTCCTGTGGGGGCGTTGTCGGGCACCGCCGTTATAAAAAACGCGACCCCGGTTTTTGCTTTCGGGTCAATCCACAGGCCAGAGCGGAGGCCGTAAGCGTCACCGGCATGGCCGTATCGGACATGGCCGTCGCCAAACGGATCGTCATTGCACCCCGCCGCTGTTGATCCCAATATTTGGATACCAAGGCCGTAAAGGCAGAAAAACCCATGTTCAGTCAGCCCCCGATCAACACCGTCGCCTTCATAAACCCAGCGCGGTTCAATCAGGGCATCTATTGATGCAGGCTTTAGGTATCTCCCTCCGTTTTTAAGCAGCATCTGTCCCACCCGCGTAAGATCGCGCGCGGAAATACGCAGGCCGCCTTGGGGTGAAAAAAGGCCGCCGTTGCTGCCAAGGGCATAGCGCGTCAGATCACACCTGCCATCTGCAGCTGCCACGGTGGGGCAGGGCGGGCGCACGCCCTTCATATCGTCGCGTTTGACGCTGTCGTCTGCGCCGTACAGCACCACAGCGCGCCTGATCTTTGCATCGCTGCAAGTTGTCCAATTGAAACAGGCGTCGATCCTGAGCGGTTTGAACACCAGCCGCTTCATCAACGTGTCGAACCTCTCCCCTGTTGCGGCTTCCATCACACTCGCGATGACTGGAAAATTAAGGTTGGTATAGCGGAAATAGGTGCCGGGACTGTGGGCATTGCCCCATGCTTTGG
Organism: Sphingomonadales bacterium; assembly: GCA_043760405.1. Taxonomy (GTDB): domain Bacteria; phylum Pseudomonadota; class Alphaproteobacteria; order Sphingomonadales; family Sphingomonadaceae; genus Aquisediminimonas. Next base: position 18,483 of record JAYUPB010000008.1, on the reverse strand, counting down.
GGTCGTTCAGTTTGGCCAAAACACCTTCCCCTAAGGGCATGATATAATCGGCATCATCGGTCAGCCCGGACGTGTGGGACAACAGATGTTCAAGTGTTACTGGTGAACTCGGAAAGTTTGGGTTGCGGACGATGAACCCAAGATAGGCAGAGACATCGCTGTTGAGGTCAAGTTTACCTGCTTCCACCAAACGCATTACGGCTATCGCGACAAATAGTTTTGAAACCGATGCGATCCGCACCGGATCATCAATCGTCACTTTGCGCCCTGAGGACCGGTCCGCAAGCCCGGAGGCGTTAACGCTGATGATGCGTTTTGCGTCAAATGTGACACGGACTTGTGCAGGGGCATTGTGTGCGGACACTGTGCCCACAAGCAGAGGTGCAGTTGCAGTTGCAAAAAGAAACGCTATCCAACGCATGAGTTTAAGAGTGGCGGGGAAAAATGCGCAAGGCAATCAGCTTTATCGGAAAAACAATTTTGATTGTTGTGGCCACTGCGTGTTTAGCAGTGACGATCATTCCACGCTTTTTGGACCGTATTTATTACACAGGCCCAGAAAGTGAGCATTTCGACAGCGCGCGCTTTTTCAATCCGGACGGTGAAGACACAGTCAAAGTGCCTTCTGGCGGCAGTCGGGGCGCGTTTCTGATGAGCCGAATTGTTGGTGCTGACGGTGCTGTTGAATGGCCAAAGACCGTTGCTGTTCAGCCCTCAATCCCGCGGGCCCGCGTTGCCGGGGCTGAAATGACCGTGACGTGGGTGGGCCACGCGACGGTGCTTGTGCAGACGGGCGGTCTTAATATTTTGACTGATCCGGTGTGGAGCAACCGGTCAGGACCATTCGAAATCGGGCCAAAGCGCGTCACTGCGCCGGGCATTCGTTTCAATGACTTGCCACAGATCGACGTGGTCTTGGTCAGCCACAATCATTATGACCATATGGATCTGGCCACGATCAAACGCCTATGGGGCCGCGACAAACCATTGATTGTTACCAGTTTGGGCAATGATACGCTCATCCGTCGGACTGGTGCGAAAGTGGTGGCGCTTGATTGGGGCGGGCGGGTTGCGGCTGGCCCGGGTGTTGAGGTGATCGCGACACGCAATCACCATTGGTCAAGCCGCTGGTTCACGGATCGTAACCGCGCCTTATGGTCCAGTTTTGTGGTTCGGTTGCCCGACGGAAATTTATTCTTCGCTGGAGACACGGGGTTCGGTGATGGGCAATGGGGTGTTGAAGCTGCGTCCTATGGTCCTGTGCGGTTGGCGCTTATCCCCATAGGCGCGTTCCGTTTTCGCCCCGGACAAATGGACACGGGCAGCCATATCGGCCCGATACAAGCCGAACGCATTTTTTCCAGCCTCGGCGCATCTTATGCAGTTCCAATCCACTGGGGCACATTCAAACTGTCCGATGAAGCGCGTGAAACGCCGCCAAAGATGTTGGCAGAGGTGATAAAATGTGGCGGGTATCCAAATCGTCTGGTATTTTCTGCAATTGATATTGGTCTGCCTGTGGCCGTGCCCGCCTATCGCAAACCTGTTCCGCGTTTGGCGCCGGATCCAGCTTGTCTGGCGCGCAAAGAAATAGTGGGTTTGCCATAAATCTATTTAGAATTTGCAATTCGGAGCGAATCCGTCTAATTAACGTTTGCGGGCCGGGCCCCTCTGACGATAATCATATCGTGATGTCGGACCGCATCGGGTAAACCGGTGCTTGGGTCCTATGGCAAAATGCCTCATATGTTCTCCACACCAACGCCCGATTGAGCAAAATGTTCATGAGGAGTGCTATTATGAGTCCCAGGATTTTTAACATGCTTTTGGTGCATCAGCGGCTTGACCGTGAACTGCAGTCTGAACGTACGCGGGTTTGGCCCGATGTTGCCCGTGTTCAAAAGATCAAGAAATTGAAACTGGCTTTAAAAGATAAACTTTTGCAGTTTTCGACTAGGCCGCATCGGGCGGTTAACGCCTGATCGCGCCAGGCTGGCGGTAAGGCGCATCCCCCTCGCGCCGTGAATTGCCGCCAGCCTTTTTTTCATTTCCGTTTTGCGACACTTCGCAACGCAGAGCGTTGGCGGGATGGCAGTGTTTATTGCTGCATTTCAACGTGCATAGTTAAGGTGATTTCATGGACTTTTTAACAATGGATTGGTTGGGCACACCAATCTGGTTCTGGCTTTCATTCATTGGCATCGTCGCGGTGCTGACCGTTTTTGACCTTGGCATTTTGCACAAGGAAGACCGTGAGATGGGGATCGGGGAGAGTTTGAAGCTCTCGGCATTCTATATCTCTATTGCACTGCTTTTTGGCATCTGGGTCTGGTTCCAAAAAGGGGCTGATCTGGGGATGAAATATTACACCGGCTTCTTCATTGAAAAAGCACTGTCGATTGATAATGTTTTCGTCATTTCGCTAATTTTCACATTTTTCGCTATTCCGCGCATGTATCAATATCGCGCACTTCTGTGGGGTATAGTGGCTGTAATCATCTTGCGGGGCGTGATGATCGCGGCAGGCGCAGCGCTTGTTCAAGAATTTTACTGGGTGCTTTATATCTTTGCAGCTTTCTTGATTGCGACGGGCATAAAAATGCTCTTTGTTCGCGGTGAAGAGATTGACGTTGCAAAAAATCCGGTCGTTCGCTTCATGTCGAACCGCATGCGGATCACTAAGGAATTGCACGCCGAAAAATTCTTCGTGAAAGAAAAAGATGAAAAAACGGGCAAGCTCGTGCGCGCCGCAACGCCCCTGTTTTTAGCCCTTGTTGTGATCAACCTTGCTGACTTGGTTTTTGCCGTCGATAGTGTTCCAGCTATTTTTGCGATAACCACCGACACGTTTATCGTTTACACTTCAAACATCATGGCCATCCTTGGTTTGCGGGCACTTTATTTTGCGCTTTCTGCTATGGTTCACCGCTTCCATTATTTGAAATATGCGTTGGCACTTGTGCTCGTTTTTATCGGATCGAAAATATTTGTGTCCGACTTTGTCTTTGCCGGTGAAAAATTTCCGCCTGTCTTGAGCCTCATTGTCACGTTCGCACTGATCCTTGGCGGGATTGGATGGTCGCTTTGGAAAACACGGTCGCCTAACCCATCTGCACAAGAATAACATGGACAACCAAGAGATGATTTCTCTGGCTTGTCTGATTCAAGCAGGCCCTGAACAGAAAGCGCACAGCTTATGGCCGTCAGGGTCATGGAAATAAGCGCTGTAAAATGTGCGGACGCGGTCGAGGTCACTCACCCCCAAGTTGCGTAGTCGATCATCATCTTTCTCCCAAAGCAAAGCCAGGCAACAAGAATGTAGCGAAAAATGATGCTTGTAACGCGACATTAAACGTTTGATTTGAAGTGTTTGTGACACCCAGTTTCCGTAACGACACCTATGCTAAGACTCGTTGCTGGACTCTTTGCATTGGGTCGTTAGGCTGCGTCCTTCCGGAGTCGTATTTTCGGCCCGCGTAACCTTGAATAACCCTATGGATAGGGGAGGGGGAGTGCAATGTCATCGCTTACTAAAATCATAATCGGGGCGCTAGCGACGGTAATTGTCGCTTGGTTCCTGCACGGGCCGATGGGCTTTGGTGCAAAATGTGCGGCAACGGGGCCTGCCGTCGATACGGCGGTCCCAGCTGCTGCAATACCAGAAGTCGCTGCAACAGCAGAAGCTGTGGCGTCATGCCAAACCAATGTGAATGCGGTCATCAACGGCAAGAGCATTAATTTTGCGAGCGGCGGTGCTGCAATTGCAGTTGATTCAGCGTCTCTCATTGATGCACTGGCGACATCGTTAAAGGATTGCGCGGGGACGACGATTGAAGTTGCCGGGCATACGGATGCATCAGGTGATGATGCGATGAACCAGAGTCTTTCTGAAGCGCGCGCCAATGCTGTTGTGGCCGCTTTGGTGGAAAAGGGCATTCCTGCAGCGCGTTTGTCGCCAAAAGGATATGGGGAAACCAAACCTGTTGACGCCGCGAACACGTCCGCTGCGATGGCCAAAAACCGCCGTATTGATTTCAGTGTTCAAACCACCGCTGCGGATACTGCCGCTGCGCCTGCTGGTTGAGGAGAAAATATCATGTTTGCATCTTTTATGGTCACCCTCATCCCCGCGCTGGTGGCTTATGCCATTGGCGTATTTATCGCTTACCTCATCTGGGGTAACAGCGATTCCCGCAACGCCTGATTAGCCAAAGAAAGGAATTCAAAATGTGGCCGCTCTGTACCGCCAATAATTTTCTCTGGCTTTTATTGCCATTGCTTCTTGGGCTTCTGACGGGATGGTGGGCTTGGGCCAACCGCCGCGCGGATGCTGATCTTGCCTATACAGCGCCGGAAGTGAAGCCGGTGATTAAGGCTGTGGAACCTGTTGTTGTCCCTGTTACAAAACGTGAAACTTTTGTTGATGCAGCGCCTGTATCGACAGGAAAAGCTGTTGTTGGCGGCGTCGCTGCTGCTGCCGCAGCGCTGACCGCGATTGGCATTCCAGCCGCGGTTGGTAAGGCTGATGATCTGTTACAGATCAAGGGTGTTGGACCCAAACTCAACACGTTGTTGGGCTCACTTGGTATTTCACGCTTCGATCAAATCGCAGCATGGGGCACGAGCGAAATCGCAAAAGTCGACGACCATCTGGGCAATTTCAAAGGCCGGATTGTTCGCGATTCTTGGGTTGAACAGGCTGGATTGCTTGCAACAGGTGCCATTGCGGCATTTGAAGCAAAGTTCGGCAAGCTGGACAGCGAGAACAAGTAACGCCTAAAAGCACGGCCTATGGCCAATATTTTTTCAGCACGCGTCGGACTTTTGATCGGCGCGTGCTGTTTTTTTGGCGCGCTCACCAGCACTGCACTGAACGCACAATCGGTTTTACAGCAGCAACGCGCGCTTGTTTTGGCAAAGGCACAATCCGCCAAAGCTGCGGCACGCGCCGCCGCATTTGATGCCCGCGCAGCAACTGAAAATAATGAGGCGGAGCGTGCCCGCGCCCAGTCTGCCGCGATTGCAGCGCGCATTCAGGCCGCAGAGGCCGATATTGAGGCTGCCGAAACACGCATCATCCTGATTGAACGGATGCGTAGCGAACAACGCGCACGACTAGCGGCCAGACAACAGCCTGCGGTTCGCTTGGTGGCAGCGCTCCAAACCATGGCGCGCAGACCACCGGCACTGGCAATGGTTCAGCCCGGATCAACGACTGATTTGGTTCATGTAAGGGCGTTGATGGCGTCTATGCTCCCCTTGGTTCAGGCTCGCACGGCGGGGTTGCGGGGTGAGATTGAAAAGAGCAAACAGCTGCGCCTTGATGCTGAACGTGCTTTGGTTATTCTCGCGGCAGGGCAAAAGACACTGGCGATACAGCGCGGTGCGCTGGTACAACTGGCTGCGACCCACCGTGCGAAATCCAACGCTTTCACGTCAAGCGCAATGGTTGAACAGGACCGTGCCATTGCTTTGGGGGAAAAGGCACGCGACATCGTTGATCTGATCGATCAAATTGGGACGCAGTCAGAAACGCGTGAACGGTTGGCAACATTGCCGGGGCCATTGCTGCGCCCCGCCCGTCCCGGTGATGCCCAGATGATGCCGCAGCAGCATAAGAAATCAACTGGACAGGCCCCCGCATATCGATTGCCGGTGACAGGCACACTGGTGACTGGATTGGGAGAAGTGTCACGTGCCGGGGTGCGCGCGCGCGGTCTGACGATTGCGACTCGCGACGGCGCTTTGGTTGTTGCCCCCAATGGCGGTCGCATCGTCTTTGCTGGGGCCTATCGCGGTTACGGGCGGATTGTGATTATTGATCACGGGCGGGGGTGGACGACGCTGCTTACCAATATGGCGATGTTAGACGTTCGGGTAGGCGATACAGTTTTGCAGGGTGGTCCCATTGGCCGCGCGGGCAATGATCGCCCAACGATCACCGTTGAATTGCGCAAAGGCAGTCAGCCAGTTGATATCACCCCGCTGATTACATGATTGGTTAAGGGTGCGCTCTATGCTTTCCCATGAGAGAAAATGTCTGTAAACAAGGGGCAACTCTGATGAATAGGTTTGACATGTCACAACAGCTTTTGCGCGCGGCGCTTCTTGTTTCTGGTATTGCGCTGCTGCCTGCCGCAACTGCGGGCCTGGCGGCAGTGGATGTCAGCATCAATCACGACATTGAACAGTTTATCAGCGTTTATGAGCGCGTTCGTGCCGATTATGTTGAAAAAGTCGATGATGAAAAACTGATCAAGGGGGCGATTGACGGCATGCTCGCCAGCCTTGATCCGCACAGTTCCTTTCTTGACGCACGTGATTTCAAACAGATGCAGATCACCACGGATGGCAATTATGGCGGCCTTGGTTTGCAGGTGTCGATGGAAGACGGCGCGGTTAAGGTGATGACGCCGATGGAGGATTCCCCTGCGGCAAAAATGGGGATTAAGTCCGGTGATTATATCACGCACCTTGACGGTGTGCTGCTCTATGATGTTTCACTTGATGAGGCCGTGGACAAAATGCGCGGCCGCCCCGGCACGCCGATCCGGCTGACGATTGTCCGCCCGGGACGTGACAAGCCGTTTGATGTGACGGTCGTGCGCCAGATTGTTGAGGTTAAACCCGTCAAATGGGAAATTAAGGACGGCGTCGGCATTATCAACATCAACGGCTTTTCTAAACCTACTGGGCAGATGGTGCGCGCGTCGATTGTCGCGATCGATAAGGCATTGGGCCACAAACCAACAGGTTATGTGATTGATCTGCGGTCAAACCCCGGCGGGTTGCTGGATCAGGCGGTTGAGGTTTCCGACGTCTTCCTCGAAAGCGGGGAAATCGTGTCACAGCGCGGACGCGACAAGCGGGACATCGAGCGATTCTTTGCGCGGCCGGGTGATTTTACCGCTGGGCTGCCAATTGTTGTTCTGGTCGATGCTGGATCCGCTTCTGCCGCTGAAATCGTTGCAGGCGCTTTGCAGGACCATCACCGCGCACTGATTATGGGCGAACGCAGTTTTGGAAAGGGATCAGTGCAGACGCTATTGCAGCTTGACGATACGACGGCTCTGCGCCTGACCACGGCACGCTATTACACGCCGTCGGGCCGGTCGGTGCAGGAAGGCGGGATCGAACCTGACATCGCCGTGCCGCAGCTGTCTGACCCAGATTATAAGGCACGGCCGCGTTTTCGTGAAGCAGACCTTGGTCGCCACCTGATCAACCAGAACAAGGTTGATAACAGCGTGTTGGAGGCTGATGAAAAAACAGACCCCCGCTTCACCGCGACTGCCGAACAATTAAAGGCAAAGGGTATTGCTGATTTCCAGTTGCACTATGCCCTGCAAACAGTGTCGCGTTTGGCAAAAACCCAAACCGTGGCGGCTTTGCCAAAACGTAAAGCATCACGGTAAGGATTGCGCCAGGTGAACAATTTTCAATCCGCGCGCGCCCTTGCGCTGATCGTGCCTGCCGCGTTGATGCTCGGCGCGCTGGGGTCACAATATATTGGTGGTCTTTACCCCTGTGAAATGTGTCATTGGCAACGCTGGCCCCATGACATGGCCATTGTTCTGGCGCTCTTTGCCTTTGGCGTGCGCCATCCCGGATATGCTAGGGTGCTGACGGCACTTGCGGCATTTGCCATTATCACCAGCGGCGCGATTGGCCTGTTCCATGCCGGTGTCGAATATAAATGGTGGGAGGGTCTGACCAAATGCACCTCAACAGCAGCGAGCCTCACCCTCGAAGACATTATGGCCGCGCCTATGATCCGCTGTGATGAAGCACAGTGGACCTTGTTTGGTGTTTCACTTGCCGGGTTTAACGGGCTTATTTCGATCTCTGCCGGCGCTTACATTCTCAATCTTCTCCGCAAGGAAGGCAAAACCGTATGAAGGGTCCAGACACAGACACGATGTTGCGGGTCGATCAAGCGGGCGAATACGGCGCGGCGCGCATTTATGCTGGGCAATTGGCGGTGCTTGGCAATCGCCATCCCAGTGCGCGTATTATTGGTCATATGGCAGCGCAGGAACAGCGGCATCTGGACCGGTTTAATGCGATGATGGTGGCGCGCCGTGTGCGCCCGACAGCGTTGCAACCTGTATGGCATGTGGCAGGCTTTGCCCTTGGGGCAGCAACCGCACTGATCGGGCCAAAGGCGGCCATGGCCTGCACCGTTGCCATCGAAACTGAAATTGACGCGCATTACGGTGCGCAGCTTCAGGAATTGGATGGCAAAGACGCAGAATTGGGCGATGCCATCCTCGAATTTCAGGCTGAAGAGGTTGAACATAAGGAAGCCGCACTCGCTGCTGGGGCCGAAGAAACGCCGGGCTATTCTTTGCTGTCTGCTGCGATCCGGTTTGGATGTCGTATGGCAATTCGCGCGTCGGAGCGGGTGTGATGGCTGTCAGCTTAGGTTCATCTAAAACCACGAAAACAGGGGTTATGAAGCGACTCCTGATCCTTGCTCTTGTAGCAACGCCTTTGGCATTTCCCCTCGCTCCTGCAGCGGCACAGCGATCAGAGCGATTGCTGACGATTTTTGGGGAGGATAAATGCCCCGAAGACACAATCTGCGTCCGCGCGCCCGAACGGGATCGCTACCGTATTCCCAAACATTTGCGTGGGCCGTCGCTGTCCCCAGAAAATCAAAGCTGGGCCGCGCGCTCGCAATCGACACTGGATACTGGAAAGTCCGGGATCAACAGCTGTTCATCCTCTGGTCCGCAGGGCTGGACAGGATGTTGGTTACAGCAAATGAAGCAGGCCCGCGAAGAAGCGCGGCAAGGTGCTGCCGCAGAACGGGATGTGCCATAGAGGAAAGTTGGTTGGCTTTATTTCCCAGCCTTTTCGACCGCAATCCAATCATCCACTTGTCGTTCCAAGACCTCAAGCGGAACAGCGCCTTGCAAAAGCACAGCGTCATGAAAGCGCCGCACGTCAAATTTTGACCCCAGTGCCGCCTCTGCCCGTGCACGCAGTTCGCGAATTTTGATCTCCCCAATTTTATAGCCCAAAGCCTGCCCAGGCCATGAGATATAGCGATTGACCTCTGCTTCAATATTGGCAACCGAAAGCGCGGTATTGTCGGTCATGAACGCAATCGCCTGCGCCTTGGGCCAGCCTTTGGCATGCATCCCGGTATCAACAACGAGGCGGCAAGCGCGCCACATTTCATAAGAAAGTCGGCCCATCATTTTTTCAGGGTTGTCATATATCCCCATCTCTTCACCAACATATTCAGAATAGAGACCCCAGCCTTCGGTAAAGGCTGTGAAGCCGGCGATATATTTGCGGAAATTAGGCAGTGCCAATTCCTGCTGGAGCGCGATTTGGTGATGATGTCCCGGCACGGCTTCATGCACGGTTAGTGCTGGAAGTTCCCACAAAGGGCGCTGCGGCAGTTTGGATGTGTTGACATAATAATGACCAGCGATGCCGCTTTCGGGAGATCCCTGATTATAATAAGCGGTGGTTGTGGTCTCCGCCGTCTCCTTGGGTATCTCACGCAGGCCGTAGGGCAGGCGTGGTAAGGTGGCAAAATATTGCGGCATTTTGCTGTCGATAGTTTTGGCCATCAGCGCCGCCGCCGCCATCAGCTCATCAGCGGTTTTGGCATAATATTTCGGGTTGCTGCGCAGTTCGGCAATCATCGCGGCGCGGGACGCGTAACCAGCATCCTTCGCAACGCCGTCCATCCGCGCGCGGATTCGGCTGACTTCTGTCAGACCGATCTGGTGAATGGCCTCTGCTGACAAGGCGGTTGTCGTATGGGCGGCGATGCGCAGTGCGTAATAATTTTTGCCCTGCGGTTGCGATGAAACACCAATTGCAGTGCTGCATTTGGGTTTATATTCTTTGAGATAAAATGCATGAAAGGCCTGATATTCCGGAGTCAGTATAGTGCGAATTATGCTGACCGCGCGGGCTTTCATCGCACCCCAATCGCCCTCATTCATATCAATGGCGCGCGCGCGCTTCAGGGGTGCAAAAAAGCGTGTCTCCTCAGGGGCGCCAGCAACGGCCCCTGTGATCGTATCCTCAAATCCGCCCATCGCGGCGCAGGGTTGGACATAGCCCTTGGCAAGCGCCATCCGGCTGATCGCCAGCGCGTCACGATTAAGTTTGGGATAAAGCGATAGGCGCGTCAGATAGCTGTCATAATCGGCGCGCGTGCGAAACGGCAGATTGTCCGCCATCGATACGAAACTTTGATGCCATCCGTCATAGGTTGAAAACAGCATCATGCGCTGCCCAAACCGATTGCCGTCAACCTGTTCCTTCAGGATACGCGCCAATACGCCCTTGTTGGTGCGGTCCCCCGGGGTCAGGTCCGTATCAGGGATTGCATCCAGCCGGTTTACAAATTCCTGTGCCTCAGCCGCCTGTCTGTCTTGGGCGGCAAGGCTGATGTCCCCGATCTGGTCATCATAATCGCGTACGCCCAGCGTCGTTGCATAGACCGGACTGTTTTTAAGGAACCATGCCCAATGATCATCCACGACGGTTTTCAATGTATCGGAAGATGACGCCAATGCTGGGCTAGCGGTGCTGAGCATGAGAGCAAAAATCAACGCGCGCATAGTTTAATTCCCTTCATTATAGCCCTTAACATGGATCAAGGGATGAGGCTTGCAAAGTGATTTTCGACCAACGATACAAAGAGGGTTGAGACACAGGAACACGGCACTCATATGGCGACGCTTATCACTGAAACGGTATCACCAAAACCAATCACGCCTGATCTATTTGAAAAAATACTGTCTGCAGGGGCCACTTTGATCCTTGTCGCGGCGCTGACAGCGATCATCAAAGGGCGCAGTGAATGGGGACAGCTTTCCGTGTCGCTCTGGGGGCATATTGCCACCATATGTATCGCGCTTGGGCTGACGCCGGTGATGCTGTTGCGCAAACGCGGCGACAGGCTGCACCGTCAATTGGGCTGGATTTGGGTGACCGCGATGTTCATGACCGCGCTCGTCTCCCTCAATGTCAGGATGATCAACCGCGGCGGTTTTAGCCTGATCCACATCCTTTCGATCTGGACGATCATTCAGGTCCCCATCCTCGCCTGGGCAGCGAAAACACGCCGTATTGCCCGTCACCGTTCGTCCGTGCGCGCGATGGTTCTCGGCGCGCTTCTTATTGCAGGATTTTTCACGTTTCCGTTTAACCGGATGCTTGGGCATTGGCTTTTTGAAACCAATGCGCCTTATGTGATCGCTGGTTAAGGGGCCTAAGGTCAGGGCCCAGTGAAACCATGTGGTTGCCAAAGCGTGTATTGAGCCGATCCATTGCTTGGCTGAGCGCGAGCGTGCGTGTTTCGCATGCCAGACCAGCACTGGGATCAAGAAAAGGAAATAACGTGCCCTGCTGTGCTGCAACGGGTTCAATGTGATTCAGCGTCACCCCAATCATGAACAGCCGAAACCCACCGGGATGCGCACTTCCGGCCGCAAGCAAATGTGGCCAAAGCGTATCCAGCGCCGCGAGGACAGCGAAGCTATCCTGAGTGGAGCGCATTTTTGCGGCCATATTCCAATGGGCTTTGCTGACTTCAAACCGAGCATGCAGGACCAACAATCGCGTTTGATAGGCCTTACCGCGCAGGCGGCTTGTTGCTTTGAGCGCCAACCGCCGGGCGGTGAACAGCGATCCATTGGGGCCGCGCAGATCAGGGGCCATAACATGGCTATGCCCGATAGAACGGCTTTGGGTTGGTTTTTCGGGCAAATCAACACCGTGCAGCAAATACCATAGCCGATCACCTGGGGTTCCGCCCCAAACCTTTCCCGCCGCACGGGGGCCGAGTGCACAAAATTGTCGGATACTATTCACCCCCTTCATTGCGAGACGCCGCTCCATGCGCCGCCCGATTCCGCAAATGTCGCCAAGTTTGAGGGTGTAGAGTTGCTCCGGCAAGGTTTCACCGCGCAAGACAATCAAGCCGTCAGGTTTCATCATGTCTGATGCCAATTTGGCGAGCAAGCGGTTGGGGGCAATACCCACCGAAGATGTCAGACATGCGCCAACGTTCTGCGTGATCCCGCGCTTGATCCGTACCGCCAGCGCGCGTGCAAAATCCTCGTCATTTTCATTGTCCATCAACCGGCAGGCAACTTCGTCGATTGAACAGATTTGGGTGACGGGAATGTGGCGGTTGATCTCCGCGACAATTTTTTCATGGAACGCGATATAGCAGTCGTGTTGGGCGGTCACGACGCTCAGGTCAGGGCATTTGCGCCGCGCCTCCCAGATTGGGGTGCCGGTTTTGATACCGTAACGTTTGGCCTCATAGGATGCGGCAATGGCGCAGGTTGTTTCGCTATCAACGGGCGCGACAATGACTGGCCTACCGCGCAAGCGCGGGTTCAATTGCTGTTCAACGCTCGCAAAATAGCTGTTGAGATCAAGAAATAGCCAGCGCAGCGGGCGGGGGGGAAAATCCATGGCAACGACTCGGAAAAGGGTCGATCAATATGGAACATAATAAGAACAAATACTAGGAAAGTGTGAGGTTCCAATCCCACCCCAGCGGATCACCGTCCATCACGTCAATGCCCTTGGCGATCAGGTCGTCGCGGATGCGGTCAGAGGTCGCAAAATCCTTGGCCGCGCGCGCAGCTTTGCGTTCGGTCAGCGCGGCTTCGATTTCGGCTTCGGTGATTTGGGCGGCGATAGGGCGGATGCGGAGGTCGGTGCGGGTGAGGGTGAGAAGGTTGAGGCCAAAGATGGAATCCATGCACCCAACCATTTTTAACCTGATCCCAGCGTCTATTCGTTTAGATCCAAGAACAGCTTCCAACATCGTTAACGACAGAGCTGTATTTAAATCTTCGGAAATCACGCCATCAAATTCTAAAATGACATCGCGATTCTGTAAGTCGGAATAAAGATTGTCACCCTGAACTTGTTTCAGGGTCCACGGTTCCGCTGGCATCCATTCTTCAGGTTGAACGGTGGATGCTGAAACAAGTTCAGCATGGCGGGCTTTGAGGGTCTCAATCCCCATCACCATCCGCTTCAACCGCACCAATGCTGCCGCCAAATTCTCCCAGCTAAACTCCAGCTCACTGCGGTAATGCGCTTGCAGGCACATCAGGCGGTAGGCGAGGGGGTGGAAACCGCGATCAATCAGCAGTTGCAGGCGCAAAAACTCGCCCGCCGATTTGCTCATCTTGCCAGACCGCTCGATCAGGAAATTATTGTGCATCCAAATCCGCGCGCCTGAATGATCAGAACAACTGTGCGCCTGGTTCTGCGCGATCTCGTTCGGGTGATGGATTTCGCGGTGATCGATCCCGCCGGTATGAATATCAAACGGCAGTCCGAGCAACGCCTCGCTCATCACCGAACATTCCAGATGCCAGCCCGGCGCGCCTTTGCCCCACGGGCTGTCCCACTCCATTTGTCGGCTTTCGCCCGCTGGAGTCTTACGCCAGATCGCAAAATCGGCAGCATGGCGCTTGCCATCGACCGTTTCGATGCGGCCTTCGCCGTCCTCGGTTTTTGCGCGCGCAAGAGTCCCATAATTGGCAACCGTGGAGGTATCGAAATACAGGCCGCTTTCCAGCTCGTAGCAATGCTTGTCGGCAATGTTTTTCGCATAGTCGATCATGGCGGGCACATAGTCCGTGGCAATCGACCAATGTGCGGGCTGGCGGATATTAAGCGCCTTGATGTCAGCCCAATAGGCCTCTGTAAAATGTTTGGCGATGTCCCAGATCGATTGGGCTTTTTCCGCCGCCATCTTTTCCAGCTTGTCCTCACCCGCGTCGCCGTCATCGGTCAAATGGCCGACATCGGTGATGTTGATGACATGAGTCAGTTTGTAGCCCTTGTAAGAGAGCACCCGCCCCAGCGTGTCGGCAAAGACATAGGCACGCATATTGCCAATATGGGGATAATTATAAACCGTCGGTCCGCAGCTATAAACGCGCGCTTCGGGCGGATCATTGGGATCACCTTCGGTTCCGGGGTGAACGGGAACGAAGGGTTCGATCTGCCGTGTCAGGCTGTTGAAAAGGCGAAGCTCAGTCATGCCAATCCCTTGATGGGCGAAACGGGCGACGTCAACCGTCAGAAATGGAGGCCCGAGCCGGAATCGAACCGGCGTGCGAGGATTTGCAGTCCTCTACGTCACCACTCCGCCATCGGGCCTCAGAGAGTGTGTGTGCGCCTCTGCGACGTGGGGGCGATTGTGTCAACCATCCTGTTTTTTGTGCTAGGCCGCTTGGCGTGGTTAAAACACCCCGCTAAAGCTAAAATCAAACAAGGTGTATTGCATAGATAGAACAGCTGTGCGATGAGGAGTGATTGTGAGCGAACACGAATTTGATACGATGCGCCGTGCGATGGTTTCTGGCCAATTGCGCACAACCGCTGTCTCTGACCCCCGGGTCGTGGCGGCAATGGAATATGTCGCCCGCGAAAATTTTGTGCCGTTTGATCGCCGCGCGCTGGCCTATGTCGATGTTGCGGTGCCCTTGGGCAACGGGCGTGCGCTTAATCCGCCGATGGCCACGGGCCGTTTGTTGAATGAAGCCGGTGTGCGGGCCAGTGACCATGTCTTGGTCGTTGGCGCGGCCACTGGATATAGTGCCGAGGTACTGAGCCGGTTGGCAAAATCTGTTGTCGCGCTTGAAAGCGATGCTGATTTGGCAAAACTGGCAAAAGCGAATCTGGCTGGTCAGAGCAGTGTAACATTGGTGTCTGGAGATTTGGCCGCAGGATGGGCGAAGGGCGCGCCTTATGATGTAATCCTGATTGACGGCGCGGTTGACTCATTGCCGCCCGCGCTGATCAAGCAATTGGCCGATGGTGGCCGATTGGCAACGGCGATTGTCGAAGACGGCGTGGTCCGCCTTGCGGTTGGGACCAAAGCTGGCGACGGATTTGGTCTTAATGCGTTTGTTGAAGCGGATGCGGTGCGTTTGCCAGGGTTTGTAATTCCAAAGACATTTCAATTTTAAGGGTTTTTTGATGCGTCACTGCCTGAAATATAGTGTTTGTGTTGCGCTTGTCGCGCTTTGTGCGTCGGGTTCGGTGTCTGCAGAAACGCTACGTGAGGCGATGGCAAAGGCCTATGCCACCAATCCGACGATGACGGCGGCACGGGCAGGGCAACGCGCCAATGATGAAAATGTGCCGCTCAACCGTGCTCGCGGCCTGCCCGGGCTGGATGTATCAGCCAGCCATACCGAAAACGTTAAGAATGCATCGAATAGCTTTTTTAACGCACCGCGGCAGGCCGCCGCGCGGTTAAATTTTGACGTGCCACTCTATCTTGGCGGGGCCGTTAAGAACGGCATTCGTGCTGCCGATGCGCGCGTGGATGCGGGGCAAGCGGATTTACGCGGCACGGAAGCAAATCTGTTTAGCGCCGTGGTTGGCACTTATATGGACGTTTTGCGCGATGAAGCGATTGCGGGCTTGAATTTGAAGCAGGTACAAGTGTTGAGCACCAATTTGGAAGCGACGCGTGACCGGTTTGAAGTGGGTGATTTGACCCGCACCGATGTGGCCCAATCCGAATCGCGTCTTGCCGTTGCGAAAAGCCAGCAGGAAACAGCGCAGGCGCAACTGATCAGCAGCCGTGAAAAATATATTCAACTGGTTGGCGATGCCCCTGGGCAATTGGAACAGCCGCCCGTGCTGCCGAACTTGCCCGAAACAGCTGACGCTGCGGTTGAAAAGGCGCTTTCAAACAATCCGGATTTGATTGCTGCCAATAAAGCGGCGGAGGCAGCGCGCTATGACATTGGTGTTGCGCGTGCATCACGGCTTCCCAAAGTATCCGGTGTGGCCAATGGCAGTTTCAGTTCTGCGCTAGGTTCGCTTGATCCCAACGCCATTCTTGCTGGTGCACAAAATCAATCAACATCTGCTTCTGCGGGTGTTCAATTGACGCTGCCGCTGTTTCAGGGCGGGGCACCCAGTGCGCAAGTGCGACAGGCGCAGGCACGTTCCACTCAGGCGCTTGAACAGGTGATCGGGGCGGAACGCGCGGTGATTGCGCAGACGCGGTCGTCCTATGCCGTATGGCGCGCGTCGAATGCGGTGATTGTGTCATCTGAAACCGCTGTTTCGGCGGCGGGTTTATCGCTTCAGGGGGTACGCGCAGAAAATTCAGTTGGTACGCGGTCGATTCTCGATATTTTGAATGCGGAACAGGAATATCTGGATGCGCAGGTTCGCCTCGTGTCGGCAAAACGCAATGCCTATGTCGCTGGATTTTCGGTGTTGGCGGCGATGGGACAGGCAGAGGCCCGTGATTTGGGGCTGGATGGCGGGGCGCTTTATGACCCAGAGGTCAATTATAAACGCGTCCGCAACCGCATCTCTGACTGGGATAGTGACCCCAAACCAGCCCCCATTGCAACACGCACAGTTGACACGCAGGCGCAAACACCCGCATTAACAACACCGTAAGGCAATGAGGATGACGCGCATGGGGGATATCAGCAACGAACCGTCGATGGAGGAAATCCTTTCATCGATCAAAAAAATCATCGCTGAAGACAGCGTGGCAAAGGTCGCGCCGCGTCGCCATTTACCTCGTGAAAGTGCGCCCCGTGATGTCGCTCCACGCGATTCAGTGCGCGAAGATAAAATTGTTGCCCGCATCCTCGTCGCCGATCCGATTGAGGATGAAGATGAGGTTTTGGAATTGACCGAAGATGCGCCTGAAGACACCGCTGATCTTGTTTCAACGGTCGCTGCAGAGGCCAGCCGCACCGCGCTTGCGTCACTGACCAAGGTTGTTGCGAAACCCGAAATCGCGGCGGACAACAGCATCGAAGGCGTCGTCCGTGATATGTTGCGGCCAATGCTCAAGGATTGGCTCGACAACAATTTGCCCGGCATCGTCGAAGGCATTGTCGCGCGCGAAGTCGCACGGATCAGCGGGCGTCCGCTGTAAATAATTTACATTGCGACTTGGCCTCGGGCGGATCGCTCGTTTAAGGCCAGCAGATGACCGAACTTCAAAAAACATTCGATCCCGCCGCGATTGAGGCGAAATGGTATGCGCACTGGGAAACGACCGGCGCATTTCGTCCGTCGCGACCAGGTGCCGCGCCTTTCACGATTGTCATGCCCCCGCCCAATGTCACGGGGTCTCTACATATCGGTCATGCGCTGGATAATACGCTTCAGGACATATTGATCCGCCACGCGCGTCTGCAGGGCAAGGATGCGCTGTGGGTCGCCGGCACCGACCATGCCGGCATCGCCACGCAGATGGTGGTCGAACGGCAGATGAACGCAGCGGGGCAAAAGCGCACCGATTTCTCACGCGAAGACTTTATCGCAAAGGTCTGGGACTGGAAACGTGAAAGCGGCGGAACCATCACCGGCCAGCTCCGCCGTCTGGGCGCGAGTTGTGATTGGTCACGCGAACAATTCACAATGGACCCCGGTTTTGAAAAGGCCGTGATCAAGGTGTTTGTCGATCTGTATAATCAGGGGCTGCTCTACCGCGACAAACGGCTGGTGAATTGGGATCCGGGCCTGAAAACCGCGATTTCCGACCTTGAGGTGGAAACACGGGAGATCAACGGAAAATTCTGGCATTTCAAATATCCGCTTGAGGATGGCAGCGGTTTCATTAGCGTCGCGACAACGCGGCCCGAAACAATGCTCGCTGATATGGCAGTGGCAGTGAACCCGACAGATGCGCGCTATGCCGCGCTGGTGGGTAAAAATGTATGCCTGCCGATCACAGGGCGGCTGATCACGATTATTACTGATGATCATGCAGATCCTGAACTGGGTTCGGGCGCGGTGAAAATCACGCCGGGGCATGATTTCAATGACTTTGAAGTTGGCAAACGCGCCGGGTTCAAGGCGGGCGATATGCTCAACATGCTCGATGCTGAGGCGCGGGTGGTGCAATGCGGTGATATTCCCGAGGTGCTGATAGGCTTATCGGTGGCGGATGCGCGCAAAGCGGTTGTGGCGTTAATCGATGAAGCGGGCTTGCTTGAAAAGGTTGAGGACCGCGTGATCCAGACGCCTTTTGGCGACCGTTCGGGCGTGGTGATTGAACCGTGGCTCACCGATCAATGGTATGTCGATGCAAAGACCTTGGCTGGTCCAGCGATTGAGGCGGTGCGGAGCGGCGCGATTGATATTGTGCCGAAGACTTGGGAAAAGACATACTTCAACTGGATGGAAAATATCCAGCCCTGGTGTGTGAGCAGGCAGTTGTGGTGGGGGCATAGGATACCGGCTTGGTTTGATGACGAGGGCAGAATTTTCGTCGCTGAGGATGAAGCTGGAGCTCAGGCACTTTCGGGTGAAGGTGTCATACTTACCCGCGACAACGACGTCCTCGACACATGGTTCTCCTCGGCGCTGTGGCCGTTTGGCACGCTGGGGTGGCCGGAGGAATTCCCCTCCCCTTCAGGGGAGGGGTTAGGGGTGGGGAGTGTGCAACGCTCCGCACACGACGTTACACTCCCCACCCCAACC
>JAYUPB010000007.1:0-6363 GCA_043760405.1 Sphingomonadales bacterium | reverse complement strand
AACTTCGGTCAAGATGATCGAGCAGCATTATGGTCATGTGAACACCATCAAACATGCCGACCGCGTGTTGCAGGGCATGAGCGGATGGGAGCCGATGGCGAACGATCTGGCTGACAGTGACGGCACTGTCCAAGCATCGGCGGGCGCAAAGGCGCGGCTCGCTGTGGAGCCCATTCGCCGAGGGCAAGCAACGCGGAGGTAAATCTCCTTTCACCGGATCGCCGATATGCCGCTGGCATTCTTGGTCGAGTAGATCGGTGCAGCTTGCTTGGCGGATCAATGGCGCATCGAGCTTCAATGCGACCTGCCATGCGAGCCTTTTTTGCCTGTAGCCCGATGCACCGCTGGCGCGCTTGATCGGGGCAAAGGCCAAGCAGGATTGGGAATACGGGGAGACGAGCCTCGTCTCACACCCATTTCTGCGTCTTGCAGCGTTCGCTTCCGCTTCGCCGCTGGCGAACCAAAAGCGGAAAGGACGACCTCGCCAACCAACGCTCAGTGCCTTTTGTCAGACTACGAATTTCAGCATTCCCGAGACGCTCCGTTGATCCTAACGAGCAGACTTTTCGGGGAACTGGCGCATTCGACTTTCCGAGTTGTGGATATCGCCCCATTTACCGCGAAATGACAGCCGAACGCCTATCATGCTCGCGAAGAGAATGCCGGACGGGATTCGGCCATCGCCGATCTCAACACAATGCGGCGTAAACGCCGCTCCAAATCCTCGAAACGATCCGGCCCACGAATTAAGCCGGTTCTATATTTTGTAAATCGGCCGAAGAAGTAAGCGTCGCCAGCCTACAAACAATCTCGGCCTCTTTTGAGCCAAGATCGACGCTGGCTACCCGTAACCGCTCGTGCCCCACAAGCATACGGTAGGCCGCGTCCAATGCGCTAGCACCAAGGCCGCTATGATGCGGATAGAGCAACATTACGTCGCGGCAGCGGTAAAGCCGGGCATAGGCCATCATCTGGTAGACATCGCCCTGTAAAACACCGCGCTTCGCGTCACCGGGGTCGCGCCCGATACGCTTCCATTTGGTGTCAATCACCATGACCGCATCTGTACCACGTTTGATTAGGATATCGGGCTTTGTTTGAAAACGCTCTTCGCCACCGCCTTCCTCGACCAGGCAGTTGAGCAGCCCAGCTTGCGTGTGGACGGTTAGATCACTTCCGCGCAGTGCACGCCGAGCCAGCGCGGCGATATATGCCTCAAATAGTTTGTTCATCGGGAAGAGTAGAGTGATGCCGTGTAGAACGCTCGCATCATGGTGGGTTGCCTGCCATTCACGCTTCAGAAACAGCCGAGCAAGGCCAAAGAGTGTTTCCCAGCGGCGATTGGTTCGATCAATCCGCACTTGCTTCCACGGTAGCGCATTGGGGCTGACATCGCTCACGTCGGCCAAAACAAAGCGCAGTTCGTCAAGCCGTCGCATTGTCTCGTCCGTGCGGGCGTGTCGGCGAAGAAATAGCACGCAGGTCTTCATAATCCGCAGCAGCGGTGTATCGACCATTAAAGTGTCGAACCGGCAAGAAAGGCGGTCAGGCCGCACGGCGTTATGTGTAAACTGACGCTGCACGTCGAGCCGACCACGAAGCGCCGGCAGGTCATCCTCCTGCGCGAGATAGGCGCGCGGCAAGCCACGCCTTGCCTCGGCTATGAGACGGTCAGCAAACAGACGGATCAATATATCCAGCAAGGTCTCGTTCTGCCTCGCCATTGTTGAGGCCTGACCGTCGCTTAAGTTGAGGCCGAGTGCGACATCGAGCATTCGCACTAAACGATGTCGAATCGCACCATCCGTCTGGATATCGTCAGGGTCAATCTTGGGCAAAATTTCTAGGCTACATCCGGGAGCAGCGATAACGCCGACCATTTGCCTCGCAGTCAAATGTCGGTGATGGTCGACAAGAATCGCTGTGCCCTCGTTGCCGCACAAAGGATGTTCGCGCGCCGCCGCTAACAGCGCGTTGGCTTCGCCACGCGAGAAATGCCGCTCCGGCAACGTGCCCCCGTTATTGTGGACGCCGACGCGGCCCCACTCATGAACGGTAAGATGCGTCATTCCCCGTTATCGGCTTCCATGACTTCAGAGGGCGATTTGCTGAGCAGACGCGAATACGCATCGGCTGGAAAACCAGTGCTACCATCCGCTTGCTTTTGCCAACGGACAAACCAACTCTTGCGGTCGTTACCCTCACCCATTGGGCATTTCAAAGTTTGGTGCCCAATGAATCCGTTGCCGAGGACTGCTGCAATGCGGCTCCAGTCTTCAAAAAAATACTCCTGCAAAAGCGGGATGACCTTGTCGTGCATCGTTGCATGGACTTTGTCCGACGAATCGCAACCGATGAAAAAGGCGTGGCCGATGCGGTGTTCCCTATCGATCAGATATTCAATGCGCTGGTTAATCGTTGTCAGAACGCGGACAAGATCGATCCCTGTTTCTCGGCTGGCATCCGCCAACAAGCTGGGATCAGGAGCCAATTCCCGGAATACAAATCGCCGTCGCAAAGCGGTATCGAGCAGCGCAATCGAACGATCAGCGGTGTTCATCGTTCCGATGATGTGGAGGTTGGCAGGGACGCCAAAATCTCGCTTTTTGGAATAGGGCAGTGTTAGCGTAATTTCATTGGACATGCCGAGCCGTTTGTCAGGTTCGATCAGCGTAATCAGTTCGCCAAAAACTTTCGAGATATTGGCGCGGTTTATCTCGTCAATGATGAGTACGAACTGATCGCGCATTCCGTCGCTTGGCAATAACGCATCGATATCGCTATCGCTATCGCTATCGCCAGCAATCAACCGGCCAATTGCGGGAAGGTTCACGCGCTTTGACGGCAGCGAATAAAGTGTACGCATAGTAAAGTTGCCATCGACAATCGTGTCGAGTGGCAGCGGGTCGTCTAGCGTCAGGAGCCAGCGCACATCGCGGCGATGCGCGTAATAGCCCTCAGCCGACGGCTCAAACCGGTAATCACCTGTCACTTCGGCAATCGCTCGGAACGCGGTATTGCCATATGGAACAATGACAATGTCGCCGACTTTCATTTCGCAACGAAATGGCCAAGTCTGTGTCCAATTGCTTGGCGTCGTATCCTCAGGGTTTTTTGCGAGCCATTCGGCCTTGATCGCCTCAAAAGTGGAAAACTGCTCTGGAGTCCAATCAATGGAGCCTCCCCAGCCTAAAGTAATATAGTGGTTGGCAATGGCAGACTCGTAGACATCGTCCTCGGTGCCGATGGCACCTTGCCCCATCTTCCAGAAGCGGCGACCGGAGAAATCATACCCTGTTGAATTAGACGAAGCTCCCGTTCGCGTGCGGGCCTGATCGGCCAAGGCACAGATTTCTCGAAAGATACCTGCACGCGCTTCAAGCCGGAAACCGACAGAGCCACCGTCGGAATCGCCTGTTTCAGGGCGCAAACCTTCGACGAAGGTTTCGTAATCGTAATTCTGGTGAAAAGTGACAAATGCGATCCGCTTTTCGGCTTCGAGTTCTCGATAGCGCGCCATCAAGGCCAGCCTACCTGCTGCGGTTTCAGGGTAGTCCGCGTCCGGATCGCACAGCTTTACGGCCTCTAACGCGGTGCGATAGGTTTTGCCGGTGCCTGGAGGACCATAAAGGATGAGGTTGGTGGGCGTGGTCATTGGCCGGGGCATGGCACCTGGTTCCTTCTGTTGATTGGAGTTGCCACGGTTAGGGTCATCAACCCCTCTCTGTTCCGGGACACCAATCTGCCGGGCGAGGTCGGCGTCCAGCCGGTAGCGGACCAGCTTTGTCTTGCCGTAGCCGATATAGTTTGCTGATCCAGTTCCGTCCGTGCGCTTAACCCTAGCCAAGCGTCCATCGACCAGCATCGCGCGTGCGACATCGACAGTTGCCTCGACTTCCTCAGAGTCTTCTGCGCGGTTGCTGGTCCCCGATCTTTGAAGACGAAACGCGGATATACCTGTTTTTCGGTTGAACGTCCGAGTCGGTTGATATTCGTTCCCTTCGGCATCGTAGAGCACGAAGGGGCGGACAGAGTCGTCGAGCTGATCCTTCTCGACTACTTCATACCCCAGCTTGCGCAGGATGCCGTTGGCGGCCTGCTCCCCTTGACCACCGTAAAAGTCCGCCGCCTTAAGCGGGATGCCATCCGCAACATACCCGTGGGACACACCAACTATCGCTTTTGCAGGATAGAGCTTTTCATTGCTCGGGCGGCGCACCCAGTATTTCTGGGGCGTGCCAAAGCCGTATTCCGCCTTAAAGCCATCGAGGCCGATAGCATCAAATTCGTCCATCGCCGCTTCAATGGCGTCACCTGTTAAGTTTTGGCCAGTAACTTGCAACACGCCGCCCCCTTCTGAAAACTGCCGATAGTAATCGAGCGTTTTACGGTAGGTGGCCATATTGTTGTAGATACTGCCTTCTATCGGAAATTTCGCAGGGTTGGGCTTTTGCGCTCGCTCATCAGCTTTGGAATAGGTAAGTTCTTGCTGCAACTTTTGCAGCCCCCCATTCTCAACCAGCGCGTCGAGATCGCCATAACTTTGCTCAATGCGGCGCACGCGATTGACCTGCATCAGGACTGTTGCGTCCTCATAGCCCTGCGCTTCCAACCATTGCCGAAATTCAGCCTCACGCATAACGGCCCCTCTCATTCAAGCTCACCGATGGAGCAGCCCAGCTCATTCCCGGCAGAGTCGGCGGCTGAAACTGTAACATCACCTGACACACCCCAGGAACGTCATCACGATTCGGTATGCTGGTTCATAGCAGGCAAGGACCAGTGGGTCGGGATCGACTTCGCCGTGCAACAGGGTATTGCGCATGGTGTAGATGGTTTCGACCAGCCCGGCCAGCAGATCAGCCGGGGTGCATTGCAGAACGACGCTGCCTGACTCCAATTGCGGACCACCGCCCAGCACCAGATCAGTCATCGGACGCGGATTGCATCCGTCATAAAACTGCCTGAGGTTGGTTTGCTGCGCGTTCGACAGGTTGGCGGCAAAGGATGGCAATCCATATACATCCGCCGGGATGTATTCGGCCTGCGTATACTGGAATCGAATGATCCCTGATGCCTGCGCGGTCACAATGATCTCGATTGCGCCGCCAGCAACCTTCCGCGCACGATATTCATGGCTGTTACGCACCCGGCTTTCGTTTTGCAGATTGAACGGGCGCAAGCACACTTCTCGCAGGGAAACTCGCTCGGCCAGACCATTCTTGCGCGTCACCTCCAGATGGATTGCATCCAGCCGAATATGCAGATCGCCAATCGCTTGCTTCAATGTGATGGATTCGGCGGTATTGTTGTCTTCCCGAAACAGGGGGAGACCCCGTCGTCGAAGCTGACTATTGGCGTGAGAAACGATGTAGTTCAGCATGGCCCGCTCCTGCGCCTCTCCGCTGGCTTGCCGATACCACGCGTTGAATGCGGCCCATGACTTTACGAACGGGCCGATGTAGTCGATCTCGGCCCGGTTCATCCACTCCGTTGCATGGGGAGGAAGTGCCATCAATTTGCCTCTGTTGTATTGGCAAGAAACGCCAGTGCGACTGCCTCACCTCCTTCAATTGCGATCTCTAGCGCGTGATTGGCGGCGTCGATCAATATCTTAGCTCGCCTCTCCGCGTCAAAAGCTGCTAAAACGGCTTGGCGGACTGCTTGCTGTATAGCTTGCGGAGCATCCCAAACAACGACACGCGCGATGTCCGTTGGGTAAAGCTCGATTTGACCAGATGATCCCTTAATATGGCGCTCAATCTGCCACTGTCCGAGCGGACTGTTCAAAAATACTGATAAAAAAACTGGATCAATTTCGCTTGTCCGTAATACAGTGACATGATTATCGGGCAGAGCGGGCTCTTCGTGGAGATAAACGGCTGATCGACCTATTGTTCCTACACCCGTACCGTTTACTAATACATCTCCTGCGCGTATTTTTACCGGTGACCCGTTTTCAATCGCGGTTCGATTATCGTCTAAAATTACCCGATTAGTGCGAACGTGCTTAGAGTTTACCACTGGTAGCCCAGTTTCACTGTACTGTGGTTGTCGTCCCCGCGCATTAGTGGTGAGGATTTGACCAAGCGCTATGGCCCCGCCGGTTTCGTTCATTCTAGTTTCGAGCTCGGCAAACAATGGCCTAAAATATTGAGCGTCAAGGCGACCTGCCGCTGCGGCCTCACTTGCAAGTGCGTTGAAGGTGAGTGGTTCTGAAGGGGTCCATACAGGACTTTTCAAAACGGCCAGCAATTGATTAGTCGATTCTGTTAACGAATCATTTTTCGCCGCGTGATTGTTTTGTAGCGCAATACCTACATTCGATTTGGTTTTCATTGAATGGACCGGTGAAGAGAATGA
>JAYUPB010000006.1:0-6418 GCA_043760405.1 Sphingomonadales bacterium | reverse complement strand
TGATCACGGTCCAAACGACAGACGCAGCCGTTCCGGGCAACCTCTATCCAAAACTGGTCGATGCCTTGGGTCAGTGCCCACCCGAAGACGTCGGCGGCCTTCCCGGGTATCAAAACTTCCTCGAAGCACTCGCCGACAAACGGCATCCAGACCATCGTCATCTTACCGAATGGCATGGAGCGCCGTTCGACCCCAACGTCCCCGAAACCGACGAACTCAAACTCGCAGTCCTCAAGCTCGCAAAGAAGTGGAAGCCGACAAAGAAGTAGGCAGGTTCACCGGACGCTTACGAATGATTCTGTACCATCAGCAATTGAATACGCTTGGTGACGTGTGGAAGCGTGGTAATTTGTACGCGGTGCTCTGATCACACTTTTGCGGCGTAATTCCACGGCAGCAGGTGGTCGATGTGGCTTTGTCTGTGTCCGTTGACGATGGCTTGGAGCGTTGCGGTCAGACAGAAGGTGGGGGCGACGCACCGCTTACCGTAAACTTTCGCCATATTCACCCCAGGCTAGTCTATTTTCGCCCTGAAGTGATCTGCTTGAAAGTAATGTCCTGCGGGCTCTGCTAGGGTCAAGGTGCTCGCAACCACCTTTTTCTTACTGGCCGCCCCTGAACTGCCTTTGAAGCGGTGGGTGTCTTTTCCGCTTTCTAAGATGTGGCACTGTTGGGTGAGCTCGCAGAGCTGTGTGGCGATCATCAAGCGTCAGGCAATGGGGTGATTCTTGGCCTTCACTGTTCGTTCCATGGTGGCAGCCGCCTCGCAAAGTGTATTGTGGGCAGCAATGGCTGCAATATCCACAAGCGAAGGCCCGGATCGATCAAAGCTTCGTGAAAAACAAGCACAGCTATTACGAACTTGTTCCTGCTGACGCTGCAAGCAGCGCCAGCAGGCGGACTAAGTCGTAACAAAGCACGGGGTTTAGTCCCCCTTCATGTGGGGGTGATCCCGAGATGCTAGCAGACCAGCCATTTGATGTCATCAGCAAGGTTCATTTGAAAGTCTTTGCCAAAGATACAAATTCACGCCCTACGCGCGGTTCTGTCAAATCCGCCCGCCTTAGATGCAGGAGCTGCCCGGCTTCGATATGAGCGTTACAGAGCATTCCGCCGCCTGCCTCCCATTCCAGCCTCAGGCCGAACCGTTCGAAAATGTCGATCATCGATTTGCTCACGGCATTTGAGAGCTTCTTGTCATAGGAAAGCAGCCCCCTGGTCCGGTTGACCAGATCTGTAAGTGCGATCGGGGCACCGCCTTTGCGCAACACTTCAAAATGGGCGAGATCGTTGCGGGTTTTGATCCTTGCCTGGCCTTGGACTCGAAAATCGATACCAAAAAGCATCGCCACTTGGTCTAACAAGAGATTGGCCTTGTCGTCGTTCTCGTGATTTCGGAGCGCATCGATGATTTGCCCCGTCTCGAGGGGATAACGACCGCGACTTTCCCGAAACACGTCACTTGGACTTGCGCCGATCTGATAGACCAGCGCCATGGTGACAAAATAGAGGTCGCGTTCCCACATGCCCGAAAAATCGACTAGTTTGGCGAGGGCGGCGATCAAAAGCCGATAGGCATCAAGATGGTTGGTCATTTTGATGTGCCGAGACACGTCTCGGTAGTGAGTAATTGTGTACATACATTTGCGGTATTCTAAGTGATCGGTTTCGCTCAGTCTGTGACCCTGTTCGATCCATTTCTTATGCAGAGCCGACCGTGTTTCTTGGGCCGTTGCGATCCCCGGGGAGAGTGAATTAAAACGTTCAATGTGGCCAGCTGTAATGGGGACCGAAGCGAACGAATTGATAAAGTGGACCGGCGGAGTAAACCGAAGCATCTCTCTGATTGCCCGCACTGATCCCCGCGCGGAGAACAACCCAACTTGATCACCCTTGAGCACGGCGTCAGCCACCGTTTTGTTTTCGAACAGGGCTCGAAGCGCCTCATGGTCCCTGGATCCTTCCAGACCCGAGAACTTTGCATCATGGCTACGCTCGTATAGATGGAGCACGGCCAGGAGCGGTGACGCAACTTCCGCATGCTCCGCCTCGCGAATGCTGGTTCTCGTTATCTGGTGGGCCAGTTTATTGATTTCGTCGACGGGAACCAAATGGAGGATGAAGTAGAGGACAGCCTGCCAGTCCTTCGCGGCGTCCATTGTGACTGTTGCCTTGTTCCCGGGCACTTCTGATTGTCGCTTTTCGGTGGGTTTGCGTCCTTCCAGACCAAAGAGCCAATCGAGATGCTGTGTCTCGATGAAGAGCTGAAACGCCTGGGCGATCAAATCCAACTCAAGATCGCGCAAGTACTTCGAAAAATCTCTCGTCTCAATGCCTCTGTGGCGTTGGTCTCGAGCCTCAGAAGTTGTCGCACTCCGCAACATTGCAAAAAGGTCAAAGACGCTGTCGCCATCCAGAATCTTTATGCGGCCATTCGCTCTAGCGATGAGTTTATCGTCGCCGGAAATGCGGCGAGCTTCGTTTGTCGTGCGAGTAATGTACTGATCGACCATTTCCCGCAGCGTTTCCGTGGACAAATCGGACAGCCAGGCCACGAACGGACGCTCATACAGGAGCCTTAGCAGGAAATGCCGACAGTTTTTTGACTGATCATCCACATCCCCATGTGTGGCGGGTGGAGGCAATCTCATGTCAACTTTGCGCCAGAGGAATGCTGACTGTCCCCGACCGAGGACCTTTTGGAAGTCAGGCAGGCCATCATGTGAACTACCTGAAGCGTTAAGGCTCGCTAAGAACTGGTCCAGTTGTTGTTGGCTCAGATAATAGTCCGCATTTACTGATCGTAGGTCGTCCGAAAGCCTGTTGGAGAGAGCTTGCTGATCGTCGACAAAAAGAGTGCGAAGCGCAACGAGCGCGCACGGATCAGCTTCGGATTCCAATCCGTCTAGCGCTTTTAAGAAGGACGACACGCCATTGAAGTGGAACACGGCGTTTCGAAGACGGCTCAAACCGGTTAGGCCAACCGCCATCACGGCCTGCCGGCTTCCCAGGTCAGATCCACGGATCAGGGTAGCCGCGCGACCAAATATGACGTCGGTTGGTCGGTCAAAGACCTCGCATGTGAGATTCTTGATCGCTTTGTCGCGCTCACGAGCGCCGAGGATATCGCGAGCTATGTCGCCGCTCGGGTCAGCCCAGTTCGTAATCGTGCGGGATGCGAAACTCAGCACGTGCCGCCAAACACGAACGAAGGCCTCATTTTGCTTAATTCTTGTCTGGCCATCGCTCGACCAAAAAAAGCTTTTCGAGACGGATTTTGGCCAATTGGTCAGCACATGTGCGGGACTATCGGGTTGCCCGGGCGGGGTTGCCTCATAGTGAATAATCTTACCAAGCCGCACAAGGTCACTGACAGCTCGGTTGCGCCAACTCTCTTCCAGCTCGTTGATCAGGCCGGAGGTCGAACCGGGAAACTTCTTCAACCAATACACTTGCGGCGTACGCAAAAGTAGTTTGAAGCGATCCTTTGCAGCACTGTGAAGTGCGAACAAACCAGGGTGTGTTTGCATCGCCTCATTTGCGTTCGGGACCTGGCCGTCGCTTCGGGCGAAAATCCGTCCATAGTGACGATTCATCTCCGCCCCGATGGATTGTCGCGTGCGAGCCTCCCTTTGCCCTTCGTGTTTTTTCAGCGCTTCTCTGACGGACATCATAAGGTCCGGTCCCGCACTAAACCGGCTGATGTCGTCGTCCGTCCAGGGTCGCTGCAGCGGGATGGCGGCCTTCGGCGCCTTCAGGACGTTACGTGCAATGCTGTTCGCCCTGGCTTCAATGAGGCCGACGCGGCGAGCAGACGAGTCTTTCCCCATTCGGCGTTCGTTCTCGTAAAGATGCTCATACAAGGTCTTCGCAAGCGCGGTTCCGTCCACCTTTGTCGCGTCATGTTCTTTGCTGAACGTGGCAAACCACCGACCACGAAAGTCCATGATGCCAGTTGGTTCGCACTCCCTGTCATAAGGGTGAATCCTTGACCACCATTCTCGTTCGAGTCGTTTTAGGCGATTTGACGGTGCATCCATCAAGCCCTTTGCAATGATAATGTTCCAAGCTGCGACCCCGACTTCTTCGCGCAGATTCATTTGAGCAAGCGACGGAGGAGCACCCTTAGCTGGCTTTGTGATGACTTTGTCGATCAGCGATATCCATTGCGCCAAAACGAGCTTGGCATGGGAGGTCGCAAAAGACTCAATCTCCTGTGCATCCTCTCTGAACGCGTTTGGGTGGATTTTTCGGACCGCGTCTGTGCGAACACCAGGGCCGGTCTTTGTGGTGCCATACGGCTTGACTATCAGCACATCGTTTCTCCCGCCTCGCCGATCGCCCGCGAATGCTCCGAGCAGCGCCCGGCGCGCCGCGGTGCGACGGCTTGTCCCCAGTACATGAGCAGTGGACAATTGTCTACATTGATGCTACATACGGACAAAAGGATAAGCCATGCTCAACGTCATACACTCCACGAAAACACAGGATCTCGAATTTGTCACTGGCAGCTATACAGGTGCTGAACGTGACGCCATGCAGCGCGCGGTCATCAATCTATTTTCCAAGTGGGGTGTCAAAGATGCTGACGCCGCCGTCATTTTGGGAGGGTTGTCGACAAAGACTGTTCAGCGTTGGAGAGACGGCGACTATGGACGTGTCAGTCGGGATATGGCGGACCGCATGTCAAATCTTTTGGGTATTCATAAAGCGTTGAGGATCGTATTTTCAGACCCGAAACGTGGTTATGACTGGATGAATGCCGAGAACAGTGCTTTCGCCGACGTGTCAGCATTAGACGTCTTACGTCGCGGGGGCATGGAAGATCTCATTCGAATCAGGCGATATTTGGATTCCGTGCGTGGCGGATGGTAGACGCCCGGCTAACGCGAGTCGCTTGGCCGAGGACCCATCGGCTTGTAATGTCTCACTTCCCTCCAATCGACCTGTTTGATGACATCGCCGACCCACGAGATTGGGAAGCACTCGCGGTCGCGCAGTCGCGGACTAATCCGCGCATTTACGAAGAAATTGGCGACCTCTCCCTAGTGCCTGTTGAGCGCAGACTATCCGGAGATGGCGCGTCTTGGGTGATGGCGGCATTTACTCATATATCGCCAGATCGAACCTCACGTTTCAGCGATGGTTCTTTCGGCGTCTATTATGCTGGCGACAGCCTTGAAACGGCATTGCGGGAACACACGTTCCATATGAGCCGATTTTATCGCAACGCGTCGGTGGAGCCAGGATGGATTTCTGAAGTCCGACAGCTCGTTGGCAAAGTCGACACCGAACTTGTCGATTTGCGCGAACCCGGCTTCGAACATCTCCTTGATCCCGAAATTGTCACCTATCCAGTTTCTCAGGCTTTTGCCTTCCAACAGAAATCCCTCGATCGGAATGGCATCGTGTATCCCAGCCTTCGCCATGACGGGGGCCAATGTATTGCAGTATTCTACCCGAACGCAGTGACACCTCCAATGCAAACAAACCATTTCCGATATCACTGGAATGGCGAACGAGTTGACTTTGCCCAAGAGCTTTCGGGTGACCGGGATATTCTTGAGTTGGTCTGACATTCGAGGCTGATGCTGGACACAGCTAGCTGTAGCGCGGGCGCTTGTATTCTAGCTCATCCAACGCTCGAGGGTATGGGCGACCTCATAGGCCATTGGCTCTCCACGATCATCATCAGCGAGCGCCGCCAATGCTGGCCGCAGTGTGCCGGGGATGCTGTCGCGCAAAGCGGCGACCTGTTCGAGAGAAGGACTATAGGTTGGCGACTGCTCCCCACGCGGAACGCGCTTCGAGGGATCCAGAAGGTTGAGCGCGATGGCCACGTCTCGGGCCGCACCACCAAAAGCACCCAGCGGAACACATGGCAGACCGGCTTCGAGTGCAAAAATCGCTTCTTCGACGATGCCCGGCATGGCTCCTTGGTATGCATCACTAGGACGATCCAACAGACCCATCTTGCCGCCGAGAAGGACGCGAGCGTCCGAGACTTCAGTCATGGCTTTCCGCGCTAAGGAGAAAGCGGCCACACTATCAACAGCCATTCTCGCATTGAGCCAGTTTTTGAACTGGCCGTCATCGGCGAGTCTGATCCTTGATTGACCTTCGCCAATACGCAAACCATCTTCAACAGCCCGAATTGGAAGCAAGTTGTCTTCAATGTGAACTAGCGTCTCAACGACTGCCGCTCCCTCTCGCAATGCTGCAACAAGCTCATCGAAAGAGGTGCCGCGCAGAACCGGCTCGGGCACGATGTGGATGAACGGCGATTCATGGGCTGCAGCGTAGGCACCTGTCAAATGCCTAACAGGCTGCTGAAATAGTCCTGCCTCGACAGCCATTTGAGAACATGATTCACTCCCGCAACGATTGCGGTGGGGGTAGTGATGCGCGGAATGGACAT
>JAYUPB010000005.1:0-6478 GCA_043760405.1 Sphingomonadales bacterium | reverse complement strand
GCGGGCATGTGCGTTATTCAACCACGGGTGAAACGGCGCTGCGCAATGTTCAGCCGCTTTATGCTGACCTTGCCTCTGGCGGTTTCGCAATTGCCCATAATGGCAACATCTCCAACGCGATGACGCTTAAGAAGGAACTTGTCCGTCGCGGTTCGATTTTTCAGTCGACGAGCGATACCGAAGTCATCATCCACCTTGTCGCCACATCAACTTACCGCACGCTGCTCGATAAGTTTATTGATGCACTCAAACAGGTTGAGGGCGCCTATTCCCTGATCTGCATGACGCCAGAAGGCATGATTGCATGCCGTGATCCCCTTGGCATCCGTCCATTGGTGATGGGAAAGCTTGGCGATGCTGTCATTTTTGCGTCTGAAACGGTTGCTTTGGATGTGGTGGGCGCAACGTTTGACCGTGCTGTGGCACCTGGCGAAATCGTGATTGTTGCCAATGGCGAAGTCCGGTCGATCATGCCCTTCACACCGCAAAATCCAAGACCCTGTGTTTTTGAACATGTTTATTTTTCACGTCCAGATTCGATTGTTGACGGGTCCAGCATTTATTCCGTGCGCAAGGCCATTGGCGCACAACTCGCGGTGGAAAGCCCCGTGCGTGCTGATCTTGTCATTCCTGTGCCTGACAGTGGCACACCGGCCGCCATTGGTTATGCCCAAGCATCTGGCATTCCGTTTGAGCTGGGTATTATCCGGTCGCATTATGTGGGGCGCACCTTCATTCAGCCCAGCGACGGCGTCCGCCATCTTGGTGTAAAGCTAAAACACAATGCCAATCGCGCTTTGATTGAGGGCAAATCGGTTGTGCTGATTGATGACAGTATCGTGCGCGGCACAACATCACTTAAGATCGTCCAGATGATGCGTGATGCCGGTGCGACCGAAGTCCACATGCGGATTGCCAGCCCGCCCACGCGCCACAGCTGTTTTTACGGCGTCGACACGCCCGAACGATCAAAATTGCTCGCTGCCAAGCATGATCTGGAAGAAATGCGCACGTATATTCACGCTGACAGTCTCGCGTTCGTTTCAATTGATGGCCTTTACAAAGCCTTGGGCGAGGAACGCCGCGCGCATATTCGTCCACAATATTGTGATGCCTGCTTCACTGGTGAATATCCCACCCGCCTGACCGATCAGGATGAAATAGCACCTGAAAATCAGCTGAGTTTGCTGTCGGAGCGCGTGGTTTAATGTCAAAACCATATGCGGGGAAATTGGCCCTCGTGACGGGGGCATCACGCGGGATTGGGGCTGCTACGGCAGAAGCATTGGCGGCAGCGGGCGCACATGTTATCCTCACCGCCCGAACAGCGGCTGATCTGGAAAGTGTTGAAGAACGCATCCATGCAAATGGCGGCGCTGCGACCATCGCCCCCCTTGATCTAACCGACCCAGAGAGCATTGGGCGGCTGGCACAGGCCATTTCTGGCCGCTGGGATGCGCTTGACATCCTTGTTTTGAACGCGGCGATGCTGGGCACGCTGGCACCAGTGCAGCATTTGGATGCAAAAGAATTTGCAAAAATAATCACCCTTAACGTCAGCGCGCAACAAACGCTCATTGCCGCCTTTGATGCTATGTTGAGGCGCAGCGAAGATGCGCGAGTCCTTGGTATCACAAGCAGCGTAGGAGCCGTGCCACGGGCCTATTGGGGAGCTTACGGCGCAAGTAAAGCCGCTTTTGAAACTCTGCTGGGGGCCTATGCCCAAGAAAATATAGCGATAGGCCGGATCAAAGTGGCCATTGTTGATCCCGGTGCCACCGCAACCAAAATGCGTGAACGTGCTTACCCCGGAGAAGATCCCGCGACGCTAAAAAGCCCTGATGTTGTGGCTGCACGCATCGTGGCACTGGTGGCAGAGCCTTTCACATCTGGAACAAAAATACGCGTTAACTGATATTTTTAAGGCGATGATAATCAAATAGTTGGCATGAAGGAGGGTGTTACCGACAGGAGCTTCCTATGACCCTATCGACCCATCGCTATGCTGTCGCTGCGCAGGAAGATCGCTGCGCTCCGCGCATCTCGCTAAAAATTCCGGCTACACTGCGCGCTTCCGGTCAATCTGGCTTTACTGTTGTGGTCCGTGATTTATCGCTGGCAGGCTTTTCATGTGAAGCCGTAACCGGCATGCATGTCGGCGCGCTCTGCTGGCTAACGCTTCCCGGCCTAGGCGGTTTGCAGGCAGAAGTGATGCGCAATGACGGGATCATCGTTGGTTGTGCTTTTGCCAACCTCCTCAACCCCGCCGTGCTCGATGCGGTTATCGCGCGCGCCACCTAAGGCAGCGTTTTCTGTTCCGTATCAATGGCTTTTTGTACAGCCTCATAAAATTTTTCACGCTCAGCCCCAACGCCGTCTGGGTCTGTCGCTGTTTTCCAATTACCGTTGGTTGCAATAATCAACTTACGCTTTGGATCGATAAATATGCCTTGGCCAAAAATGCCTTGTGCGGCAAAGCTGCCATTATCGTTGGTCCACCACTGAAAACCATAGCCGTGCCCAGGTGAACCGATGTCAGCCTGCTTTGTGGTTGCCTGTGAAAGCCAATCATTGGGGAATACAGGTTTACCACCAGCAACGCCGCCTTCCATAATAAACTGCCCCAATCGCGCATAATCACGTAACCGCGCTGAAATACAACAGCCGCTTATTTCATGTCCGGTTGATCCCAACATCCAAACCGCGTCGGATTCCATACCATAGGGAACCCATACTTTTTCAGACAGATAGGCGGACAAGGTCTTTTTCGTTGCACTCGAAACGAGCACGCCAATAAGGTTGGTTTCCCCCGTTTTATAAACCCATTTGCTGCCTGCGGGTGCTTCACGCGGCAGTGTTTTCATATAAGAAACTGTGACATCTTCTCCTGCCACCGGCTTTTGCAGATTGAACAAAGCGACATCTGATTTTGGGTCGGTATAATCTTCATTCCATTTGACGCCTGATGTCATCGTCAGCAATTGCCGGACCGATACATCGTCATATGCGGAACCTTTTAATGTCGGAATATAGACAGTCACTTTATCTTCTAAACTTTTGATATATCCGTCGCGCACAGCGGCGCCAACCAAGGTTGAGGTAAAAGATTTAGCAACCGAAAAACTGGTCCAACGGCCATTTTTATCATGATCCAGCGCATATTTTTCAAATCGGATTTTGCCATCCTGAATGATGATAAGCCCAGCATTACGCTGATTTTTCATATAGGCATCAACATCAAGATCGAGCTTTATGGCCGCGCCCTCGCCGAAGGAGCGAACCTTACCGCCCGCCTTAATTACATGCGCATCAACCAATTTTTCCATCTGTCGAAACGCCGTATCACGTTGGTCCACTGTCCAAAAAAGCACGTTCCGATCCTTTGGTAAGTTGGTGTAAAGTTTTACGGCATCACATGCAGATAAAGCCAAAACGGGCAACAAACCCAGCGTCAACCACGCAAATTTCCGTTTCATGTGCGCCTATCTCCATAACCTAGCTTTGTTTCTAAATGCGATTGTATCATTCTTAACATCCTGATTAACCTTGTCGACTCATCCATCATAAAAGCGTATCAGTCAGACGTTATTTGAACATTTTATGTGTGTTTTAAGCGAAGCTCATATCCAAATATGGTATGAAAGAACGAGACGCACGGAGTAGGAAAAATGACTGCTAACGCGCTCATTGCGAACAGCCCAATCGCATCTGTCATCAGTGACCCGCAGCAGGTGGATAACCCAATAATTGCCTGCAATGCTAAATTTCTTGAACTTACTGGCTATTCAGAATCTGAAGTGATTGGTCATAATTGCCGGTTCCTTTCCGGTCCGAAAACAGAACCCTGGTTGTCCGAAGAAATACGCAACGGGTTGCGTGGAAAAAAATCAGTGCTCGTTGAAATTCAAAATTATAAGCGAGATGGCACGCCATTTCGGAACGCAGTCTTGATTGCGCCAATATTTGATGAACACGGTGACATCAAATATTTCATTGGTTCACAGGTTGAGGTTGATCAGGAAAGCAACCACACGCTCATCCGGCGTCGTTCAGAAGCGGTGCGCCGTTTGGGGTTAGTGACGCCGCGACAGCGTGATGTCCTCCAATTTATTGCGCGGGGTGTTTCAAACAAAATAATCGCTTACAATCTGAATTTAAGTGAGAAAACTGTCAAAATGCACCGTGCAATGCTGCTTGAACGACTTGGGGTAACCACGACCGCCGATGCCATCCGGCTTGCAGTTGAAGCTGGACTTTAACTGATTGGGTACAGCCTTTTTGCCGTATAGCTTAAGACACACACTTCTGTATTACATGAATACCCAGATTTTTGGGTCGCAGGCATGCCAGCTCGACCCCACGTATTGTATACATCGAGCTGGCATGTTTTAGCCTTTAGTGATTTTCACCAATGTCACTTGGCCAACATTTATGCCTCCGCCGCGAAATCCGCCTTCACAATACATCAAATAATAGCGCCATAATTTAACGAAGCGCGCGTCGAACCCAGACGGGAGCTTGCCGGCGTCAACTGCATCGTCAAATCGAACACGCCATCGTCGTAACGTTTCCGCGTAATGCGCGCCAAAATATATGGGATTTTCCCAGACAAACCCTCGTGCTTCGGCCAATGCGCGAAAGCGGCTTTCGGAGAGGAGCATTCCCCCTGGAAAGATATATTTTTGAATGAAATCAACGTTTTTGGCATAACCTTCAAAAATATCGTCCGCGATTATAATATATTGCAAGGCAGCGCACCCGCCAAGTTTAAGGCGTTGCGCGATAACATCAAGATACGCCGGCCAATAGGCTTGGCCCACAGCTTCAACCATTTCTATGCTGACAATAGCGTCATAGCTGCCCGTTACATCGCGGTAATCACATAAGGAATAGGTCGGGCGATTGGCACGTTTTGAAGCTGCATTTTCGGCAAAAAGCTTTTGTGCTGGGGATAAAGTGATTGCAGTAACATTATGCCCTTTGTCAGCGCAGCTGCGTGAAAAATAACCCCATCCACATCCAATTTCGAGTATGTCTGACTGCGGAGACAAATTCAGTCGCTTGCCAAGTGCTGACATTTTGCGTTTTTGGGCCGCCTCCAATGTCTCTTCACCGTTCATCGGCTCTGCAAACAGTGCGCTTGAATAACTCATCGTTTTGTCGAGCCACAGGCGATAGAAATCATTGCCCAAATCATAATGCGCCTTGATGTTCCGCTTTGCGCCAGCCCGGTTATTGCGGTTCAGAACATTCAGGATACGTTTGGTCAGACGTGTCACCCCCGAAGGACGCCCAGCCTCACCAAAGGTTGCACGGTTACGCATGAACAGATCAAACATAACAACGGGATCAGGGCTGAACCAATCGCCATCAAGCCAAGCATGATAACCGCCAATCGAACCACCGCGCGCGAGACGAATTAAGGTCCGCCACCGGACAAAATGAACGACGGCATGAGGCCCCTTGCCGCGTCCACCTAACAGCCGCGTTGTCCCATCGGGCAGAATGACATCAATCGCACCGTGCTGTATCCGCGCGTCAAAGCGATCAAGCCATCTGTTAAAAAGACGCGCGATCAAGCGTGACCATAAGCCGCGCTGACCAGCCATAACCAAATGGCGGCCTCTCAGTGGATTGTGCATATTCATACCAGGACGTTAGTTTGGCTTAGTCGTCGTCTGAGTGCAATCCGTCTCGCAGGCTGCGTATGGCAGAAAGCGCACGCTCGCGTGCTTCCCGGTGACCAATTATTTTTGCAGGATAGGGGCGTGGCCGCTGCCCAAATTCATCTGGATCATGGATATAGGGATCATCGAGCTTTCCAAGTTCCGGCACCCATTGACGCACATAATCACGCGCGCCGAATTTTTCGGATTGTGAAAGCGGTGCCATAATTCGTGACATCATCGGGGCATCCACACCTGTCCCCGCCACCCATTGCCAATTTGATGCATTGGCGGCATAATCTGCATCGACCAGCGTGTCCCAGAACCATTTTTCCCCGCGCCGCCAATCAATTAACAAATGCTTGATCAGGAATGACGCCGCAATCATGCGGACGCGGTTGTGCATAAAACCTGTCGCCCATAATTCGCGCATACCAGCGTCAACAATGGGATATCCCGTTTTTCCTTTGGTCCACGCATCAAAATCTGCATCGGCCTGTGCCCCCGTTCGCCACGGCATAGTGTCATAGGCGCGTCTGCCATTCACCCAGCTATAGTCTGGGAATTGATCGATCAAATTCGTTGCATAATCACGCCACCCAACTTCACGCAAGAAGGACTCTGCCTGCGCGCCCGCAGCCTTAGAGGCATGATGCCACAGCGTTGCCGGGGAAATTTCGCCAAAATGAAGGTGCGGCGAAAGGCGTGAAATGCCCTCTACGGATGGCAGATTACGACTTTCATTATAATCAGCGATTTTGGGAAGGAATGCACGAAACGCAGCGCGCGCGCCTTCTTCCCCAGGCGTCCAA
>JAYUPB010000004.1:0-19906 GCA_043760405.1 Sphingomonadales bacterium | reverse complement strand
CGCCCGCGCCGCGCGCGGTTTCGTCGAGGCTGGCGACTTCGGTCAGCGTCGCGCGCTGGACGGGGGCGGGGACGAGTTGGGCGATGCGGTCGCCGCGTATGATTTCGAACGGTTCGCTGCCGAGGTTGGCAAGGATCACCTTCACCTCGCCGCGATAGTCGCTGTCGATCGTGCCGGGCGTGTTAAGGCAGGTAATGCCGTTCTTGAGCGCCAGCCCCGAGCGCGGCCGGACCTGCACTTCGTATCCGTCGGGAATCGCCATCGCAAACCCCGTCGCGACCGCATGGCGCGCGCCGGGGGCAAGGATGAAATCCTCCGCCGCCACCACATCCATGCCCGCCGCACCATCAGTGGCATAGGAAGGAAGGGGAAGGCCCGCGCCGTGGGGCAAGCGGAGGAGGGGGATGGGGATGGTGTTCATGGTGAGTTCCTAGCGTGCAAATTGCGCGACGTCACGAGGGCAAGCTTGCGCGAGGTAATTAATGATGTTAATGATACCATATGGCTGCAGTACCATTGGTCTTTCTCAAGCGATTAAATGCCGATGGAACTATCGTTGACATTAAAATCTGGCAATTGCCCGATGTGACGGCAGAGCGTCCACATAGTCTTAAATATTCACTCTTTTATGGCCGTATGGGTGAACGGGTAATTGGCTATGACAATGAAACCGGTAAAGGCGATCACCGGCACTATGGTCCGCGTGAAGAGGGTTATGCTTTTAAAAGCATGGAGCGGCTGATGCAGGATTTTTTTGCTGATGTAGCAAAGGAAAGAGGTGAATGATGCGTGAGGACCGTGTGACGTTTAAAATCGAACCTGCGCGTAGCTTTGAATCGCGCGCACTCGATATTGCCCGCGCAATGGATCGCGGTGAGGCTGTGGCGAACCAAGCGCATCTCTCCTTCCCCGATATGGAAATGCTGTTGAAGGTGCTGAGTCCCAAGCGGTTCGCGCTGCTCCGCACCTTGCGGCAGACTGGCCCCAGCTCTATTCGCGCGCTCGCAGTCGCGGCGGGGCGTGATTACAAGGCGGTGCATAATGATGTCTCGGCGCTCATCGAAAACGGCCTGATCGAACAGCAGGCGACAGCCCGGATCGCGGTGCTGTGGGACAGCGTGCATGCGGATTTCAGGTTGGCGGCTTGAAGGGGGGGCGTGACCGCTGGAATACAGCTTGTCGAGGACAAGGTTGGGAACGCGGCCAAATGCCAAGCTTGTGCAAGTCACTATATGCCTGTCGCTTGTTACCTGCCGGGAGGTG
Source organism: Sphingomonadales bacterium (assembly GCA_043760405.1). Lineage (GTDB taxonomy): Bacteria > Pseudomonadota > Alphaproteobacteria > Sphingomonadales > Sphingomonadaceae > Aquisediminimonas. Next base: position 18,643 of record JAYUPB010000004.1, on the reverse strand, counting down.
GCAAATTGCGAGCCCAACAAATTTCTGAGAGAGATCGAAAAAGGGCGGGGAATCGACGTATGGATGCCGCATATGGCGATTATTCTTGGATGGCTTAGTTTCCCAAAACCCGTTCCGCCAGCCGCGCTGCGACGTCTTCCTTCGCCATCCGCTCCCAGCTTTCGACGCCGTCGGCGGTGACGATGTGGACTGTGTTGGCGTCTCCCCCCATGACGTCGCCGGAGACATCGTTTGCGACGATCCAGTCGCAGCCTTTCCGAGCGCGCTTGGCGACCGCGTTGGCGATGACATTCTCAGTTTCGGCGGCGAAGCCGATGAGCAGCCTTGGGCGGTGTGGGCTGCGGGCGAGGCCTGCCAATATGTCGGGATTTTCGACGAGGGTGAGGGTGGGCATAACGCCGCTGCCGTCCTTTTTGATCTTTTGGTCCGCACTTTCCACGCGCCAGTCGGCGACGGCGGCAACCAGAATTGCGACGTCGGCGGGGAGGGCGGCGTCGAGCGCGGCGGCCATGTCGCGCGCTGTCTCGACGTCGATACGGGTCACGTCAGCGGGCGTTTGAAGGTTTACGGGTCCAGCGATCAGGGTAACGCGCGCGCCCTTTGCCGCTAGTGCGCCTGCAATCGCAAAGCCCTGTCGCCCGGATGAGCGGTTGGCGATGTAGCGGACGGGGTCGATGGGTTCATGTGTTGGCCCAGCGGTGACGATGATGTGGGTGTTTGCTGGGGTGCGGCTGACAGTGCCCACCCCTAACCCCTCCCCTGAAGGGGAGGGGGATTTCGATCAGCAAAATCTGGTTGGCCCTCAAGCGGATTGGCGGGTGCGGAAAGCGCGCGCTTGATCGCCGCGAGGATTGCGTCTGGTTCGGGCAAGCGCCCCGGTCCAAATTCGCCGCAGGCCATTGGCCCTTCGTCTGGCTCCATGACAGTGATCCCGTCACGGCGCAGGGTATCAACATTGCGCTGAGTCGCGGGATGTTGCCACATCCGCACGTTCATCGCAGGCGCGCAGAGCACCGCCTTGTCCGTGGCCAGCAAAAGCGTCGTCGCAAGATCATCAGCAAGGCCCGCCGCCATTTTGGCCATCAGGTCCGCAGTGGCCGGGGCCACCACGACCAGATCGGCCTGACGCGACAGCTGGATATGGCCCATCTCTGCCTCATCCTTCAGATCGAACAAATCTGTATAGACCTTGTCTTCGGAAAGTGCCGCGAGGCTGAGCGGGGTGACAAAGTGCGCGCCGCCTTTGGTGAGGGCACAGCGCACGCTTGCGCCTTCCTTGCGGAGCAAGCGCACGAGTTCACAGGATTTATAGGCTGCGATCCCGCCGCCAATGATAAGGAGGATGCGTTTATCGTTCATGATGGCCCTTATAGGAACTGAACGGCGATTCCGCCAGCCAGCGCGCTTAGGCCCGCGATCAGGCCGTATTTGAGCCAGCCCCAGCCACCACCCAACTCAACATCGGCTAAAGGAGGGCCAACGGGGGCGGCGCCGGCTTTGGGATATGCGGCCTCAATCCGGCGCACCAAATCTGGCAAATCGGCGAGCGTTTTGACAGTTTGTTGCAGGCGGTTCGCGATGATCGCCTCTGGCCCCAATTCATCGCGCAACCAACCGGCGACGAACGGCCCGCTGATTTCCCACATGTTGATGTCTGGATCGAGCGATGAAGCCACGCCTTCAACCATGACCATTGTTTTTTGTAAGAGCAGGAGATGGGGTTGGGTTGGCATTTCAAATTCGCGGGTTATGGCAAACAATCCGTCGAGCATATTGCCTACGCTAATGTCCTTAACCGCGACGCCGCGAATGGGTTCGCCCACTGCGCGCAGGGCCGTGGTAAAATCATCAACATTGTGATGGCCCGGCACATATTGTGCGTCGAAATGGATTTCGGCGACGCGGCGGTAATTGCCGGTAATCAGCCCGTGGAGAATTTCTGCCAGCCACAGCCGCGCCTGACGGTTGACGCGGCCCATGATCCCGAAATCTATCGCGCCGATGCGGCCATCGGGCATGGCGAAAAGATTGCCCTGATGCAGGTCTGCGTGGAAAAATCCCTCTGCAATCGCCTGATGCAAAAAAGCACGAACGAGGTTGGTGGCCAATTGTTTGCGGTCATGCCCCGCCGCATCAAGGCCCGCTGTGTCAGTCAATTTGACGCCGTCTACCCAATCAAGCGTCATGACCCGCCTGCTGGTGCGCGGCCAGTCTATAGCAGGGACGTGGTAGCCGTCCTCACCCTGCATCGAATCAGCGAGTTCGGATGCGGATGCTGCTTCCCGGCGCAAATCCAGTTCGCGCAGTGTCCACTGTTTGAATTGCGCAATCACTTCACGCGGGCGCAGTCTGGCAAGCTCTCCGCCGCGTGCAGCGGCATGGGCTGCAATCCATTCATAGGTCTGAATATCGCTGCCAAATTTTTCTTCAATGCCAGGACGTAACACCTTGATCGCGACGATGCGACCGTCTGTCGTCACAGCCTTATGCACTTGCGCGATGGAGGCCGCACCCACTGGCACAGGATCGATCGAGGTGAAAAAGGCTTCAACGGGTTTGCCAAGGCCAGATTCAATCGCGGTTCTAATTTTTTCAAAAGGCAAAGCGGGCAGGGAGTCCTGCAAACGCATCAGGTCACGCGCAGCAGCCTCCCCAACCAGATCAGGCCGCGTGGCGAGGGTTTGTCCTAATTTGACGGCAGCGGGGCCGATTTTTTCAAATGCTTTGGCATAATCCGGCGGGGTTGGCGGAAAACTGCCCAGTCGTGCCAAGCGGGCAATGCGTTTGAAGGCAGGGGGCGTGTTCACATCCCGCTCAATACCCAGCAGCGCCCCGTGTTTGGCAAGCGTGCGACCCCATCTCAGGAAACGCCAGACATGAACCGTGGTGGAAGTCAAATCTTCCACCCACTATGAATAGCGACGAGTCCACCGAGCATGGGTTCAACCTTGGTTTGCACAAAACCGGCTTGCCTGATCATCGCTTCAAATGTGGGCATGTCAGGAAAACGGCGGATGGATTCGATTAGGTAGCGGTAGCTTTCCTCATCCTTGGCCAGCAGTTTTCCGATTTTTGGGACCAGCTTGTGCGAATATACGTCATATACTTGTGCAAATCCGGGCCACAGCGTGGTTGAAAATTCAAGGCAGTAAAACCGCCCGCCGCGTTTGAGCACACGGTGTGCCTCGGCCAGGGCCTTGTCGATATGAGTGACGTTTCGGATGCCAAATGCGATGGTATAAGCATCGAAACTCTTGCTATCAAACGTCAGCGTTTCGGCATTTTGTTCTGACCAGCTGAGGCCGCCACTGTCCCGGTCTTGCGCACGTTCCATGCCCACCGCCAGCATATCGGGGTTGATATCTGACACCGTCACCAACGCGCCGTGTGATTGCATCCGAAACGCAATATCGCCAGTGCCGCCCGCCATGTCTAGAATATGTTCGCCCGCGCGGGGTTTGACACGGCGGACAAAGCGATCCTTCCACAGGCGATGCATTCCGCCCGACATGGCATCATTCATCATATCATAGCTGGACGCGACGCTGGAAAAAACCGCCCCGACTTTGCCGGTTTTGTCGGCAACGGCAACGTCTTCATACCCAAAGGAAACAGTTTCGCTCATGGCAGCCGCTCTAGCCAAGCCAGCGCGTCGCCGCTAGCAGTTTTCCATGCCAGAACTTCCTGAAGTTGAAACAACTGTGCGCGGGATCGAAGTCGTGCTTTTGGGGCAACGATTGGTGCGTGTTGAACCGCGTCGTGCCGATCTTCGTCGCCCGATACCGGTTGATCTGCGCCAACGGTTGACCGGCGCGCGCATTACGGGGCTTAGCAGGCGGGCAAAATACGGGCTGATCGATACTGACCGCGGCGACACAATGGTCTTTCATCTGGGCATGTCAGGGCGGTGGCGCGTGGACCCCTCTGAGATCGCGGCGCATGATCATTTGATTTTTGAAACCGAAAGCGGGCGCATTCTGGCTTTGAATGATCCTCGCCGATTCGGGTCGCTCGATTTGATTCGCAGTGACGCGGTTGCAGTATGGCCGACATTCGCAGCCCTTGGCCCTGAACCGCTTGGCCCCGATTTCACCGCGCAGCATTTGGCGCGTGCCTTTGCAGGGCGGGCGGCCCCCATCAAATCATTGCTGCTGGATCAGCGGATCGTGTCGGGTTTGGGCAATATCTACGTATGTGAGGCGCTGTTCAGTGCGGGTATCGCTCCCTATTTGCCCGCCGGACAGGTTACACTGGCACGCTTAAAACCGCTGGTCCGCGCCATTAAGGATGTGTTGGACGCCGCAATTTTGGCGGGAGGATCAACGCTACGCGATTATGCGCGGCCCGACGGAGAACTCGGCTATTTTTTCAAGCAATGGCGTGTTTATGGTCGAGAGGGAGAGGCATGTGGGTGCGGTAAGCCCGTTCTGCGCCGGGTTGATGGCGGGCGATCAACCTTCTATTGCGATAAATGTCAGCGCTAGGATATCTTGTCAGGACCTAGGCAGTTGACCTTTTCGGGCGTTGGCGTTAATGGCCCGCCCCAAGCACGGTTGCGGAGATTCCGCGCCGTTTTTTGTTTCAGAAACAACCCGAGGTTTAGATATTATGGCGAACACGCCGCAATCCAAGAAACGTATCCGTCGCAATGCACGCCGCACGGTGATCAATCACAACCGTTTGAGCCGGATCCGTACGTTTGTGAAGAAGATTGAACTGGCCGTAACAGCTGGTGATAAAGCCGGTGCTGCTGCCGCTCTGAGCGCAGCCCAGCCAGAAATCGCAAAGGGCGTTGCCAAGGGCGTTCTCCATAAGAACACCGCAGCGCGCAAGTTTTCGCGCCTGACAAAGGCTGTGACAGCGCTCGCCTGATCCATTTTGAAGCAGTTTCTGAACGCGCCCGTTGATCCCCGGATCGGCGGGCGTTTTCTTGTGCAGTGCAGCGCATAGTAAACATGGCCTTAATCCGCGATTCGCAAAATGATTCGATTGGATTCTCTGAAATTTATGTAGCAATTTCAATCGGTTGATCTGGTTTGGCGGATTTCTGTGCATCGCCGAGTCAACTGCATATATTTCATTTTTTTTACGATCTCGGCCTTGCTAGAATCACCCGACGCCCTCAAAAAAGACGCTCGGGATGCACGAATCGGTACGTCCTGATCAGTCGATTGCAAAAACCTTATGTTCGGATTGCTGTATCCGGCATCGCGTTTTTTGTGTCGATTGGGGGGCAAAGATTTTTTGTTGATTTTTCAAGGGGGAGGACGTTTGATTTGCCATCATTTATAACGCCTTTCCAATCTGATGACGCCCCTGCGTTCAATGATGATATTTTTGTAGTGGCGTGGGCTGCGATCCGCGCAGGGTTGCGCGCTGACATTGGCGCACGCACATTTGACCATTGGTTAAAACCTGTTGACCTGATCGGTTATTGTGACACGGATCATGTGATACGGCTTTCGCTGCCTTCTGAATTCATGGCCAACTGGGTCTCCTCCCATTATACAGATAGATTGACCCACGCTTGGCGCGCGATGGTTCCGCAGGTGCGGTCAGTGCGAATTGAAACTGCTGGGGCCTCTGCCGAGCGCTATATCGCACCGGTGATTGAGGAGGAGGAGGTCTCTGTCGACCCCGCGGTCTCTGCCGACACCAGCCAGTTTGACAAACGCCTTACGTTTGCAAGCTTTGTGACGGGTTCAACGAACGAAATCGCCCAGCGTGCTGCCCAAACATTGGCTGCTGGTGGGCCGACGATGTTCAATCCGCTCTATATTCATTCGCAAACTGGGCAGGGAAAGACACATCTTCTCCACGCTATTGGCCATGCTTATGCTGCTGCCAATCCATCGGCGCGCATTCAATATATGTCAGCCGAGCGATTCATGTTCGATTTTGTGACTGCAATGCGCGCGCGTGATACGCTGACATTTAAGGCACGGCTGCGTTCTGCCGATCTGCTCATGATCGATGATGTTCAGTTCATAGCGGGCAAAGAATCAACCCAGGAAGAATTTCTCCATACGGTTGATGAACTGATGACGGGCGGTCGGCGGCTGGTTATCAGCGCGGATCGTGCGCCACATGCTCTGGACGGGGTTGAGGGACGGATTTTATCGCGTCTTACCCAAGGGCTTGTTGCAGACATTGCCCCTGCTGATTTTGCGCTGCGTCAGGCGATCTTGGCTGCAAAGGCCGCTGCCGTAACTTCTGTGCATGTCCCCGCCGACGTGGTTGAATTGTTGGCCGCACGGATCGTCAGCAATATCCGTGAACTGGAAGGCGCGCTCAACCGGTTGGTTGCCTATGCACAGCTGAGCAACCGTCCGATTGACATTGCTTTTGCCGAAGACGTGCTGGCCGAAATGTTCCGTGCCAGCAAACGCCGGGTTACGATTGATGAAATTCAACGGCGTGTTTCGGATCATTATAAAATCCGTCAGGCTGAAATGGTGTCGGCCCGCCGTGCGCGCGAAGTGGCACGTCCGCGTCAGGTCGCGATGTACCTTGCCAAGCAATTGACCCCGCGGTCATTGCCAGAAATTGGTCGTAAATTCGGCGGGCGTGACCACACGACTGTCATCCATGCCGTACGCCAGATCGAACGCTTGCGCGGCTGCGATACGGACATCGACACGGATGTCCGCACGCTTATTCGTCAGCTTGAAAGCTAGGGTCAGGACCTGTTAAATACGCGTTCGTGATGGCCTCCATAAGCGCGATCTGCATCGTCAAGACTATCTACCGTGGCGATGCCACGCTTCCATAGCCTTTCCTTGCATCTCATCACTTCTGACCGTGTCACGAACGCGTATTTAACAAGCCCTGACCCTAGGTTTAACTCTTCTTTTTGGGCGGCGCGATGGTGATCTTGACGGTTTCGCCGGAATTTCCCGGAAAGCCGCTGAACATCGCTTCCACAAGATTTGGCACGAGATAGGTTAGATTGTCATTGAGTGACATGGCCTGTGCCTTGCCTTCAAAAATCCGCTTGCCGTCTGTCCGGTTTTCGATTGTCATATTAAAACCACTGGTAAAGACCGTGTAATTCTCTTGCTGATCATAACCGCTGCCAAACATGAAGGGGTCATAAAAACCGCTGACATAGCCATAACGGCCGTGGCGATAGCTGCGGGGCCAATAGCCAACGGGGCGGTACCAAGGGTCGAAATAGCTATAGCTTGGACCAAATCCATAGCCAAATCCTGAGCCGGGAATGGTGCGGGTTTTTTCTTTGCCTTCATCAACACCGTAATCAACGCTGACGATGAGGGCTGCGCTGTCTGATGCAGTGGCAGTCTGATAACCAAGCGCGGTCAATTTCTGACTGACGAGCGATGCGTAATGATCAAATTCAAGGCTGTTCGCAAGCTTGGCATCGGTGGCCTTGATGATGAACGTCTGACCCTGCGCAACCGGCATCGCCTGAAATCGATTGACGTTGGCGTTAAACGTGGGAGCGCATGCCGTTGCAGAGAGCAGTACGAGCGGCGCAACGATTTTAAGAACAGCAGTGAAACGCGACATGGAAAAACCTTTCCAAAAAACGACTCGGCAACGTAACGACCGATACAAAGCTTAGGATCGACGGAATGTGCTGAACAGGGGTTGAATGGTTGTTACCGGCATAGCCCCAGCGCGGTATAGGCACCCGCCAGTGTTGGTGCCGCCAAAGACGCCGCACGTTCAGCGCCTTTGGACAAGATCGCATCAAGGGTTGTGGAGTCTGATTTCAGCGCATTGAAACGCGCCGAAATGGGGGCAAGCGTTTCAATCAACACATCCCCCAATGCGGGTTTGAACGCGCCAAAACCTTTGCCTGCAAATTGGTTCAACACAGAATCAACATTTTGTTTAGTGAGCGCGGCATAGATGCCCACCAAATTTTTCGCTTCTGCCCTGCCGTCAAGCCCGTCCGCTGTGTCGGGCAAGGGTTCAGGATCGGTTTTTGCTTTCTTGACCTTTTGTATGATCGTATCGGCATCATCGGTCAGGTTGATCCGGCTCATATCGCTGGGATCAGATTTTGACATTTTGGTCGCGCCGTCACGAAGCGACATGATCCGCGCAGCAGCGGGCGGTATGATCGCTTCTGGCTGGACAAACAGATCAGTTTCGTAATCAGTGTTGAACTTTACCGCAATGTCGCGGGCAAGCTCCAAATGCTGTTTCTGATCATCGCCTACGGGCACATGCGTTGCGCCGTAAATGAGGACGTCAGCAGCCTGCAACACGGGATAGGCGAACAAGCCAATGCTCATACCTTCGCGGTTTTTACCGGCCTTGTCCTTGAACTGGGTCATGCGGTTAAGCCAACCAATCCGGGCGGTGCAGAATAGCAACCAGGCAAGCTCTGCATGCGCTGGAACGCGGGCTTGGTTGAACAGGATCGATCGTTCAGGGTCAATCCCGCTCGCGATCAGCGCCGCCGCCATTTCGCGGGTGTTGGCGGTGAGTTCAGCGGGTTTATTATAAACCGTAATCGCGTGCAGATCCGCGAGGAAATAAAGGCAGTCACCATCAAAACTGTCCTGCATCGCCACCCAGTTGCGGATCGCGCCAAGATAATTGCCCAGATGGAGATTGCCCGTAGGCTGAATACCAGAAACGACGCGCATTATTCAGAAGCCTTTTTGCGGCGGAGCAGGACCATCACGTCGTCGCGGTTGATCGCGCCGATGATCCATCCGACCCCGAAATAGACAAGACCACCAGCGCCCACCAGCGCCCCGATGCTTATCAGCCGTTCGATCGCCGATCCGGCGAACAGTCCAGAAAGTTGATGAACGAGCAGCCACAGAACCACGCCCATTGCCGTCGCAGCAATCAGTTGTCGGATAATGCGCGTCAGGAGCCAGCCTTCAACTTTGAAGTGTCCGCGTTTGTGAAGGATGGCATACAGGATCAGGCAATTGCCCCATGCGGTGAGGGCCGTGGTCGCAGGCAAAGTCGCAATTCCAAGCGTACCAAGCAAGGCGAAGTTCAACACCACCCCGACCATCAACATCGTAACAGCAATCCAAACGGGGGTCTTCATATCCTTCCGCGCATAAAAACCCGGAGTGAGCACCTTGATCAAGACATAAGCGGGAAGACCGGCCACGATGATAGACAAAACCATGCCCGTTAACCGCGCATCTTCCGCACTGAATGCGCCGCCCTGAAACAAGGCGGCAGCGACTGGCCAGGCAACGATTGCCAAAGCAACCGCAGCGGGCAGGGTGAGGAGCATACCCAATTCAATGGCCTGGCCCTGTATCTTTCCTGCTTCTGTGCCGTCTCCGGTATCGACCGCTTTGCTGACCGCAGGTAAAATCGCAGTGCCAAGCGCAGAGCCGATAATGGCAAGCGGCAACTGGTTCAGCCGGTCGGCATATGCAAGATATACCAGTGTACCTTCGGGTAAGCGTGTCGCAAAAAAGGCATAAAAAAATTGGCTGATGTAATAGATACCCCCTGCGAGCGTGGCGGGCAGGATCAGGATGAACAATTCTCTCACGCGGTCGGTCATGCGGGGTAAGCGAAACAGATTGAGTTTCACCCCGGCACGCCGCACGCTGATCCAGCACAGAATGAATTGCAATATGCCGCCAATGATGACGGCGGTTGCCATAGCGCGCGCGGTGTTCGCGCCCGCCCTTGGTTCGAGCAAAAGCGCGCCGATCAGCGCTATGTTAAGGAGCGAGGGCGCAAATGCAGCTGCGGTAAAGCGGGTCAAAGAATTGAGCACACCAGACAAAAGCGAAACAAGGCAGATTAGCACCATATAGGGCATCGTGATCCAAGTCAGTTGAATGGCGAGCTGGGTCTTTTCATTGCCGCCGCCCCAATCATCCGGCACCATCAGACCTATAAAGGCGGGCATGAAAATCATAAAAAGTGCGGTGATCAACATCAGTGCTGGTGCAAAAACGGCCAGCACCTCATTGGCGAATTCTTGCGCGTCTTCAATCCCCCCGTCGCCGTTCAATCGCGTGCTGAACAAGGGTACAAACCCGCTTGAAAACGCACCTTCACCGAACAAGCGGCGGAAGAGGTTGGGGATCAAAAATGCGAGCTGAAACACCTCTGCCGCTGCCCCAGCGCCCAGATAGCGTGATGCAATCATTTCCCGGGCAAAGCCCAGCACGCGGCTGACCATTGTCAGCCCGCCGATCGTGCCAATGGCTTTGCCAAGTTTCATGGGCGGTTAAGCGTTGCCAACGGGATCAAGCGAGAGTGCGCTATCCGTCTGTGCTGCAGCCGTTTCGGCTTGCTGCATATAGAGCGCAGCAAAATCAATCGGTTCGAGCATCAGTGGCGAAAATCCGCCGTCGCGAACAGCATCCGCGAGGACACGGCGCGCGAAGGGGAAAATAATCCGCGGCGCTTCGGCAAGAAGGAAGGGTTGGAGCTGGTCTTCGGGAATGTTGCGCAATCCAAAAAGGCCAGCGTAAGAAAGTTCAACCTGAAACGCCACTTTATCCGCGCTGGTCGCTTTGACCTCGATTTTCAGGACAACTTCATGCACGTCATCGCCAACCTGATTGGCACCGATGTTGAATTGAACGTCAATCTGGGGTTGCCCTTGCCACTGAAAAACCTCTGGCGCATTGGGGTTTTCAAATGACATGTCTTTCACATATTGTGAAATTACACCCACGGCTGGGGCAGTGTCCTCACCATTGGCAAGCGGTTCATTGGTTGCGTCGTCAGCCATCTGTTTATCATCCTGTCTCTTGGAAATTTTCAGGTTCAAATCTGCATAAAAACCCACGGGCGCGCGATTAGCAGGCGTGATGTCGAAGGGCAATGCCACAGTTCTGAAGCAAATTAACAAACCAAGGTTTGAAAGCGCGGCAACACACCCTATATGACATGTATCGAAAGGTTGGGTTGATCGTGGTTGAAACAATTATATTTGCAATGATCGCAGCATTTTTGGGCTTACGCCTCTATTCTGTGCTTGGAAAACGGACGGGGCATGAGCCCACGATGGGGAAGCCAGCCGAAGAACCCGTTTCGGTAGGGCAGAAACCAGCACAGACTGAAGAGGCCCGCGATGCAGGGCCTGCACGCATCACCCAAGTCGACCCTTTTGATGCAGAGGCTGCTATCGGTATCCGCGCGATTGTCGCTGCGGACGGCCACTTTAATGCAGCTGATTTTATTGGCGGCGCCAAATCTGCTTATGCTATGATTTTGGGCGCTTATTGGAAGGGAGAGGAAGATGTTCTTAGTCCCTTCGTCAATGAAGATGTTCGTGAAGCCTTTGGCGATGCGATCAAGGCCCGCCAAGATGCTGGGGAAGTGTTGGACAACCGCCTTGTTTCGATTGAACGTGCGATTATTTCACGCGCAGAGCTCGACGGAAAAACCGCGCGGGTGACGGTGCAGTTTGATGCCGATATTGCGGCGGTAACCCGCAACAGCGAAGGGGCCGTCATCGCAGGGTCATTGACTGATGCGGTTGCCACGCATGACACATGGACGTTTGAACGTCAGGTGCGGGCATCCGACCCCAACTGGATTTTGGTCGACACCGACGAAGCAGCGTGATGATGCGCGGCATTGCTGGCCTGATCCTTGCGCTCACGTTGAGCGCCTGTGGGGCACGGATTGTGCCGCCTGCCGCTAATGGTGCGTTGTGGCCTGCATCAAAGCCCGTGCCAGCCGTTCCGGTGAAACCGGCGGATGTAACATCAGTGCCTGTGGGTCCGAATGCCAAATCTTTTGGTGTTGCCGCTGGACCTGCGCTTTTGGAATTCAATCTTAATAAAGACGCAGCAGCGCGGGCAATTCGCGCATTCCGTTTGTCGTGTCCTTCAGTGATGCGCCGCACTGACACCACGGGACTGACAAAGAATGATGATTGGCGCGCGGTTTGCGCAGCGGCCACCCAAGCAAAAGACACTGATGCCAAAGCATTTTTCGAAAGCAATTTCGAACTGGTGCAGGTCGGCGACGGGAAAGCATTTGCGACAGGATATTATGAACCTGACATTCGCGGATCGCGAACGCAATCAGCGGCTTATGCCGTGCCAATTTACAAGCGGCCAACGGATTTGGTTGATGTCGATCTTGGCCAGTTTTCAAATGATCTTAAGGGAAAGAAAATCCGTGGCCGCGTGAAAGGCACGAATTTCATCCCCTATGCGGACCGGGCTGAAATTGAAGAAGGTGCGCTGGCAGGACGCGGACTTGAACTCGCCTGGGCGGCCGACGCTGTCGAATTCTTTTTCTTGCAGGTGCAGGGTTCCGGGCGGCTCAACCTGCCCGACGGGACAGTGATGCGGATCGGTTATGACAGTCAGAACGGTCGCGATTATACTGGTATTGGAAAATTGATGAAGGATCGCGGGCTGCTCGGCCCTGGGCAGACATCGATGCAGGGGATTATGGCTTGGCTGCGTGCCAATCCGGAAGATGGTCGCGCGATCATGCGTGAAAATAAAAGCTGGGTTTTCTTCCGCGAACTGACGGGCGCTGGTCCGCTGGGTGCGCTTGGCGTCGCGGTCAGCCCGCGCGGCACTGTGGCGGCAGACCCAGCCTTCGTGCCGCTGGGCGCGCCTGTGTTCCTCTCGATGGATCGCGCCGACGCGACTGGCCTTTGGGTGGCGCAGGATACAGGCGGGGCGATTAAGGGCAGCAACCGGTTCGATACATTCTGGGGCGCAGGGGATGAAGCGCGCACGACGGCGGGCGGCATGTCTGCACGTGGCACGGCATTCGTGCTGTTGCCGAGGGGCGTATTGGCGCGGCTTCAGGCGGAACAATCCAGTGTCACGCCGCCTACATCCTGAAGAACATGCGGTCTGGGGGCAGGTTGCAAAAACTGTTCGCCTAACGAAAGGACGAACGGTTGTACCTGTCCTGACCGCGACCAATGCAGTTGCCAAACGAAAGCTTGGTTTTGCACCGACAAGAGAGACTGTAGCACCGCCAATTCCTGTGAAGCGTAGCGTGACAACGCCGTCCAACACCCTCGACGCTGGATGGGATCGCCGCCTGTCCAAGGGGATGGTCAGCCCCGATGCAGTGATTGATTTGCACGGGGAAACGCTCGCCAGTGCGCATGCACGCCTGAATTTTGCGCTCGCGGATGCCGCAATGACCGGTGCGCGCTTGATCCTTTTGGTAACTGGCAAGGCCGCGCGCGAAAATCCGCGGCTTCCGCCGACAAGTCGCGGCGTTATTCGCGCGTCAATCACGGACTGGTTGTCGTCATCCCCCCATGCCAGTCGGATTGCGGCGGTGCGTAACGCCCATCCGCGCCACGGCGGGGCAGGGGCACTTTATGTTGTGTTGCGGCGCGCGCGTTAGGGACTGACCCTAAGCCAGAGCGCGGGCGATGATGTCTGCATAAATCCGCACGAGCATGTGCAGATCATCAATTGCCACCGCCTCATCCAGTTTATGCATCGTACCATTGTTCAGGCCGAATTCGACCACAGGACAAATTTTGGACAAAAAGCGCGCGTCTGACGTGCCGCCGGTGGTGGAAAGTTCGGGTACGATACCGGTTGCGTCGGTAATCGCGCCAGCAATCATTGCGCTAAAATCACCTGGCGGCGTCAGGAAAGCTTCGCCCGATATTTTGGCGAGAACCTCTCCATTTGCGGACTCGGCATGAACGATGGCGGTGATCATGCTGACCAGCGTTTCGCCACTATGCATATCGTTAAACCGGATGCTCAGTCGTGCTTTGGCGGCAAGGGGGATGACATTGGTCGCGGAGTTGCCAACGTTAATATCGGTGATTTCAATGTTTGATGCCTGAAACCAGTCATTGCCTTCATCAGGAACTATGCCTTCGATACGCGACAATATTCGCACAAGTTTCGGGATCGGATTGTCGGCCAGATGCGGATAGGCGACATGGCCTTGCACGCCGGGAATGGTGATCCAGATGTTGACCGAACCGCGCCGCCCAATTTTCACCATGTCGCCCAGACGGTTGACCGATGTCGGTTCACCGACAAGGCAGAGGTCGGGGATCAGACCCTGTGCCTGCATATAGTCGATCAGAGCGACTGTGCCGTGGACAGCAGGCCCTTCTTCATCGCCCGTAATAATCATGCTGATACGGCCGGTATGCGTGTCAGGAAGGGCGGCCACGAATGCAGCAATGCTGCCCTTCATATCAACCGCCCCACGTCCGTAAAGCAGATCGCCGCGCACTTCAGGCGTAAAAGGATTACTGGTCCAGCCTTCACCGGGCGGGACGACATCCAAATGTCCGGCAAAGGCAAAATGCTTTCCGCCTTCTGTCCCGCGCGTCGCGAACAAATTTTCCACTGGACCATCAGGAGCATCGCCCGCGATGAAGCGGTGAACAGCAAAACCAAGCGGGGTCAGTGCAGCCTCCATCACATCAAAGACAGCCCCCGTTGCAGGGGTGACGCTGGGAGCCGCGATCAGGCGGCTGGCGAGGGCGATGGGGTCAATTGCGTTCATATCCTGAGCGGACTAGCCTGCGCGCATCATTTTGCAAAGCGGGAGCATGTCATGCCTAAACTCAATCTTGACGAAATTCCGCAAACCAACGTGACAGGTTATCCACCAATCTATGCAGGCGAGGTCAAAGAGCGGTGGTATCGCCGCCTTGCGCCAGCCTCAGGCTTGACTGATTTCGGGGTCAGCCATGTTGTCCTCAAACCCGGCGCATGGTCAGCACAGCGCCACTGGCATGAAGATGAAGACGAATTTTTGGTGGTGATTTCGGGGGAGGCTGTGCTTGTTGATGATGCAGGCCGACACCCGATGATTACAGGGGACTGCGCCAGTTTCCCAAAGGGACAAGCTAATGGTCATTGCCTGATCAATGAAAAAACTGAACCCTGTGTTTTTGTTGTGGTTGGCAAGGCCGCAAATGGAGATTGTCACTACCCAGATGTGGATATGCACAACCATGCCGATGGCCGGAAAACCCGTAAAGATGGAAGTGGATTCTAGTGGTTATGCCTGAACCGGGCCTTCAAACTTCTCAATCACCCAATCTTCTTCTTGGGCGGCGGCGATCCAGTCTTGCATGAAGGGATGTGCGACCACGGCCTGCATATAGGGCAGGGCAAATTGCGCGACGGGCAGCGAATAAGTGATCAACCGTGTGACGACGGGCGCGTACATAATGTCTGCAGCCCCGAAATCACCGAATAGGAAATCACCGTCACTGCCATAGCGTGCGCGTGCCTGCGCCCATAGTTCCATGATGCGTTCAATATCCGCTTTGACTTCGGTAGACGGGATCTGTGGTGGGTAAATTTGTTTGATGTTCATGCCGTGGGCGCGGCGAAGGTTGGCAAAACCGGAATGCATTTCAGCCGCCATCGACCGCGCCATCGCGCGCGCGCCTTCATCAGCGGGCCAGAATTTGTCGCCACCCGATTTTTCATTGAGATATTCGATGATCGCCAGACTGTCCCAAACAACAATATCGCCGTCCCAGAGGATCGGTACTTTGCCTGATGACGGCGCGAATTCATCACCTTCGCGGCGTTTGTCCCAGTCTTCGTTATATATCGGAACCACGGCTTCTTCAAAAGGCAGGCCGGATTGTTTGCAGGCGAGCCAGCCGCGCAGTGACCAGCTGCTATAGGTTTTGTTGCCGATGAAGAGTTTGCGCATGCCTCAGCTTATGGCTTCGATCACGGCGGCGCGCAACTCGGCCATGCCTAAACCTTTTTCGCTAGATGTCGCGATGATGTCAGGGTGGGCGGCAGGGCGCTTGCGTATTTCTTCGACTGTCGCCGCCATTACAGCATCCAATTCTGTCGCTTTGATCTTATCGGCTTTGGTCATGATGACCCGGTAACTTACCGCGGCTTGATCAAGCATTTCCATGACATCGCGGTCGACATCTTTGACACCGTGACGGCTGTCGATCAGGACGAGGGTACGTTTTAGCACCTGACGTCCACGCAGAAAATCATTGATCAGGAATCGCCATTTCTTGACGACATCCTTCGGGGCCGTTGCAAAACCGTAACCGGGCATATCGACCAACCGGAATTTGATCGGATCGCCAACGTCAAAAAAGTTAAGCTCCTGCGTTCGCCCAGGCGTGTTGGATGTACGGGCGAGGCCGTTGCGATTGGTCAGTGCGTTGAGCAAAGAGGATTTTCCGACATTTGATCGCCCCGCAAATGCTATCTCATTCACCGTCGCATCAGGAATGAAGGCGAGCGACGGGGCCGATTTCAGAAACGCCATCGGCCCGCTGAAAATCTTGCGTGCTGTTTCAAGCTCTTCTTCAGTAAAGCTCATTTGGTCACCGGCGCGGCCATGCCGGGATGGCGGCTGTAGAGCCATTTTTGTTGCATGATTGTCAGCGTGTTGTTGACCACCCAGTAAAGCTGAAGGCCAGCCGCAAAGGGGGCCATCACAAACATCAAAATCCACGGCATGATGCTGAAGACTTGCGCCTGCACAGGATCAACCGGGGCAGGGTTCAGTTTGAATTGCAGATACATGGTGATCCCCAGCAGGATCGGCAGCACACCGAGCGCGATCATGGACGGCGGGGTGAAGTTAAGCAGGCCGAAAAGGTTGACGGGGGTTAACGGATCCGGCGCGGACAGATCTTTGATCCACAGCGCGAACGGTTGATGCCGCATTTCAATAGCCACCAACAACACTTTGTATAGCGCATAGAAAATCGGAATTTGAATGAAAACGGGCAAACAGCCTGCGGCAGGATTGATTTTCTCGGTCTTGTACAGCGCCATCAATTCTTGCTGCTGGCGGGGTTTGTCATCTTTGTAACGTTCCTGCATCGCCTTAATTTTCGGCTGCACCACCCGCATTGCGGCCATCGACGCAAATTGCTTTTGCGCGATGGGGAACATCAACAATTTGACGGTCAGCGTCAGCAATATGATCGCGACACCGAAATTGCCGGTGAGTTTGAAAAACCAATCGAGCAGATAAAAGATCGGCTTGGCAAAAACTTTAAACCAACCCCAATCAATTGCATTGCCGAAATTGGGAATGCCAAGTGTATCCATATAACCATCAAGAACGGTTATTTCTTTGGCGCCAGCAAAGAAATGACTGCTCGTGGTCAGGCTTTTTCCCGGACCAACAAGGGAGGGCGACAGGGCATATTCAGCCTGGTAAGCACCGCCGCCTTTGCGGAAGCTGGCGTCGATTTGCGCATTGTTAGCCGGGGCAAGGGCTGTCAACCAATAGGTGTCGCCAAAGCCAATCCAGCCGCCTTTGGTGGAGAATTTAGGGCCATTATCGCCTGCTTCATCAAGCGTATCATAATTCACTTCATAATTTGTCGCGCCGTTAAACGTACCAATCGGGCCCACATGCATAGTCCAGCTATCAACATCATGGCTGGGGCCAGCAAGCGAGCTGCCTTGACCAAGGGCAGCAAAAGAACGGCTGATATAGCCGTATCCGCGCACACCAATTGCAGCTGCGCTTGCGTTGGTAACGGTCTGATCAACCGTGAACATATATTCCTTGTCGAGCGACATGCGGATGGCAAATGTCTGTCCCTGACCATTCTCCCATGTCAGCGTAACTGGCGTTGTTGGGGTTAATTTGGCGCCGTCGGCCTTCCAAAGCGTATCTGCGGATGGTGCGATGAGGCCTTCACCAGACCAGCCAAAGCCAGCGAAGTAACCTAGCTTTGATCCGCCCGGTGATAGAAGTTGTACAGGGGCCGAACTTTTCTTGACCGTTGTCCGGTGGCTGATGAGGACAAGATCATCAATTCGTGCGCCTTTGAGCGCAATTGACCCTTTTAATTTGGGCGATTCGATCTGAATGCGCGGGCTGTCACCAATCACAGATTCACGATTACGAACTATCGGCGCTGATGTGGTTGGTGCAATCGTTGTTACGTCCGGTTTTGCCGCCTGCGTCGCCGCAGGCTTTGGCTGCGGGAAGAAACGATCACCGATCACAGTCCAGCCGACCAAAACCAATGCGGACAGCACAAAGGCCATGATCAAATTACGCTGCTCGTTCACTATTATTCCCCCAAATCATGGAACAGGATCATAACCATGTGCACCCCATGGATGACACCTTATGATCCTTTTGACTGAAATCCAGCCGCCTTTAAGCGCGCCATAGCGCCCTAGAGCCTCAATTGCATAGGCCGAACATGATGGTTGATACCGGCATGTTGGTGGTAAAACGGTTGATGGGCCTACTTGCCAAAGTCGCGCAATAATAATCAGAAGTCGGGCTATCACTGAACAGCTCGCTTTACGGCTTTAACAAGTTCGCTTCGGATAAGGGCATAATCGCGCTCTATCCCACCCAAGCGCCCTATTAATATATGGTCAGCGCCGAATTTTCCGGACGCCGCAATGACATCATTGGCCAAGGCGCGGAACCGGCGTTTCATCCGGTTGCGTATCACAGCATTTCCGATTTTTTTTGTGACGGTTAACCCTAGGCGCATCGCTGTGTCTGAATCACCACGATCACGCACGAGCAAAACAAATCCCGGAGTCGCGAAACGCCTCGCAGAATTGGCTGCGAGAAAATCTGACCGTTTGCGGATCGGTGTTAAGCGGACAGTTTTTTGCGGCCGCGGGCACGGCGATTGCGAATCACGGCGCGACCGCCCACTGTGGACATCCGTGTCCGAAACCCGTGCCGGCGCGCGCGAACCAGATTGCTCGGCTGAAAAGTGCGC
>JAYUPB010000003.1:0-19935 GCA_043760405.1 Sphingomonadales bacterium | reverse complement strand
CGCTCAGGCGGGTCTTTGGTCAGATCAATCGCCGCAATTTCAGGCAATTGTGCCACGCCGTAACGCCCTGGAAGCTTGAGTTCGGCATAATGCCCTTTTTCAACTTGTTGGCGGGTTTCAATCGCGGGGGTTGCGGTGGCAAGGATGACGGGCACGCTTTCAAATCGTGCGCGCATCACCGCGACATCGCGCGCGTGATACTGGACACCCTCTGCTTGTTTGAAGCTATTTTCATGAGCTTCATCGACGATGATCAGGCCAAGGTTGCTGTATGGCAGAAACAGAGCAGAACGCGCGCCGACGGTAACCAATGCCTCTCCACTGGCAATTGCCCGCCATGCGCGGCGACGCTGTGATTGGCGGAGGTCAGAATGCCACGCAACTGGCGCGTGGCCAAAGCGTGCTTCGAATCTTCGCAAAAAGGGCTCAGTCAGCGCAATTTCTGGCAGCAGAACGAGCGTTTGGCGACCTTCACGCAATGCCTCAGCAATGGCTTCAAAATAGACCTCTGTTTTTCCAGAACCTGTCACCCCGTCAAGAAGAACAGGCGCAAAAGCGCGTGCTTTCACTGACGCGACCAAGCTGTCTGCGGCGGCACTTTGTTCAGCAGAGAGAAGAGGTTGAAAAAAATCTGGGTCGGGCGGTGTGAACGGGGTGTCGAGTTTTATTTCCACCCCTTCAATCGCACCAATTTTTACCAAACCGCGAATGACCGCATCGGACACGTCAGCAATGACCGCAAGTTCACGGATCAGGCCTTGACGTTCGCCAATGCGTTCGATCGCCTGCGCGCGGTGAGGGGTGAGCTTAGGGGGCGTTGACCCGCTTAACCGATATTCCACAACCGTTGGTCCGCCCTCAAGTGCGGCAGCGCTGGACAAAGCCATGCGGAGCACGGCAGCAGGGGGCGAAAGATAATAATTTGCGGTCCATTCGATCAAGCGCCGCAATGGCGCACCCAGCGGCGGCACGTCAAACACCCGCACCAGATTGCGCAGACGATTGTCACCGACTTCGCCCAGAGAAGGCATGCGATCTTCCTCCCAAACGACGCCAGCCAATTGCCGGGGTCCAAGCGGGACCAGCACGATGCTGCCTGGAACGACGTCCATCCCTTGGGGTACGCGGTAATCGAGCGGGCCGAGGGCGGCATTGAGAAGAAGAACGCGGGCACGAGTCATAATATGACAGCCCTAACGCCGGATAGCCTTGCAGGCCAGCGGGGGCAGTGCTAGCGGCCCGTTTATGTCTGTCGATAGCGCAACCGTCCGCAAAATCGCTTCCCTCGCCCGTATCGCCACCAGCGATGCGGAAGTGGAGGCGATGGTCCCTGAACTCAACAACATCATCGGCTGGATCGAACAGCTGGGGGAGGTGGACACGTCTGCTGTCCAACCGATGACCGCTGTGATACCCAACATCTTGCGCCTGCGCGACGATGTGGTGAATGCGAATCCGCTGACGGGGGGCAATATCCGAGACCGTGTCCTTGCCAATGCGCCAGCACCTGAGCACGGGTTTTTTGGTGTCCCTAAGGTGATCGAATAATGACGGACCTGACCAATTTGACCGTTGCCGGAATTCGTGATGGTTTTCGCGCTGGCGATTTTTCCGCGCGCGAAGTGGCCGATGCATTCAACGCTAATGTTGCCGCAGCAAAGGTGCTCAATGCGTTCATCGTTGAAACGCCCGATCATGCCGTTGCCGCTGCCGATGCAGCCGACCGCGACCGGAGCGAAGGCAATGTGAAGCCGCTGTCCGGCGTTCCCATCGGCATGAAAGATCTGTTCTGCACGCAGGGCGTTCAAACGACGGCGGGAAGCCACATTCTTGAAGGTTTCACGCCGCAATATGAATCGACGGTGTCCGCCAAATTGTGGGCGGCGGGCGCAGGCATGCTTGGCAAGCTCAACATGGATCAGTTCGCAATGGGGTCGTCGAATGAGACGAGCTTTTTCGGCAATGTGATTTCACCTTGGCGTCGCAGCGACGGCGGCAACGCGGCACTGGCCCCCGGTGGCTCCTCAGGGGGATCAGCGTCGGCCATCGCGGCGCGGCTCTGTCCTGCAGCGACAGGCACAGACACAGGCGGGTCAATCCGTCAGCCAGCGGCTTTTGTTGGTATTTCGGGCATCAAGCCGACCTATGGCCGCTGTTCGCGCTGGGGCGTGGTGGCATTTGCCTCCTCGCTCGATCAGGCAGGTCCAATGGCGCGCGATGTCCGCGACTGCGCGGTCATGCTTGAGGCTATGGCGGGGTTTGATCCCAAGGATTCAACGTCGCTTGAACTGGCGGTTCCCAATTGGGAGGTCGCACTCTCTGGCGATCTGCGCGGGAAACGCATTGGTATTCCCAAGGAATACCGCGTCGACAATATGCCTGCCGAAATCGATGCGCTGTGGGAAAAAGGCATTGCGTGGATGAAGGATGCAGGCGCAGAAATTGTTGAGGTTTCGCTGCCCCATACGAAATATGCACTGCCTGCTTACTATATCATCGCGCCTGCTGAGGCGTCATCAAACCTCGCGCGGTACGACGGTGTGCGTTACGGCTTGCGCGCTCTGCCCGACGGCGCTGGCCTACAGGATATGTACGCTGCCACTCGCGCTGCTGGTTTTGGGCCTGAGGTGAAGCGTCGCATCTTGATCGGCACTTATGTGCTGTCGGCCGGATTTTATGATGCCTATTATACGCAGGCTCAAAAAGTGCGGACGCTTATCTCGCAAGATTTCGACCGTGCGTGGGAGAAATGTGATCTGCTTCTTACACCAACCGCGCCGTCAGCTGCTTTTGCATTGGGGGAGAAGAGCGATGAT
The DNA here is from genome assembly GCA_043760405.1 of Sphingomonadales bacterium. Lineage (GTDB taxonomy): Bacteria > Pseudomonadota > Alphaproteobacteria > Sphingomonadales > Sphingomonadaceae > Aquisediminimonas. The sequence continues at coordinate 17,119 of JAYUPB010000003.1, read as the reverse complement.
CCCCTTGCTATGTATTTGAACGACGTTTTCACGGTGCCAAGCTCACTCGCCGGGCTGCCAGCCATGTCGGTTCCTGCCGGATTGGACGGGCAGGGGCTTCCCTTGGGGCTTCAGATTATTGGCAAGGCGCTGGATGAACAGGGCGTGCTCAATGCGGGGTTGGCGATTGAGGAACGTGCCGGGTTTACGGCAAGGGCGGAGAAGTGGTGGTGAGCGAATACCGTATCCAAGGCGCAACTGGCGAGTGGGAGGTCGTGATCGGCCTGGAGGTCCACGCCCAGATCACTTCCAACGCCAAACTCTTTTCAGGCGCGGCCACGACCTTTGGCGCGGAACCGAATTCCCAAGTCTCGCTTGTTGATGCGGCGATGCCGGGAATGCTGCCCGTGCTCAACGCTGAATGTGTGCGTCAAGCCGTGCGTACAGGCATGGCGATCAACGCGCAGATCAACCGCTGGTCGCGCTTTGACCGCAAAAATTATTTCTATGCCGATTTGCCACAGGGGTATCAGATTTCGCAGCTTTATCACCCTATTGTGGGCGAAGGCGAAATCGCGATCAGCCTTGATGAAAAAGATGCCGATGCCGCCACCAAAGTGATCGGCGTGGAACGCATCCACATCGAACAGGATGCTGGAAAGCTGATGCACGATCAGCATCCGACGATGTCCTATGTCGATCTCAATCGCTGCGGTGTTGCTTTGATGGAGATTGTTTCCAAGCCCGATATGCGTTCGCCCGCTGAGGCCGGAGCTTACGTTAAAAAACTGCGCTCGATTCTGCGCTATGTCGGATCATGCGATGGCAATATGGAGGAAGGCTCAATGCGTGCTGACGTCAATGTCAGCGTGCGGCGGCCGGGCGAAGAATTGGGTACGCGGACCGAAACCAAGAATGTGAACTCCGTCCGTTTTGTCATGCAGACGATTGAGATTGAGGCGAGCCGTCAGGTCGATGTCCTCGAAGCGGGTGGCAAAATTGTCCAGGAAACCCGCCTGTTTGACGCAGATAAGGGTGAAACACGGTCAATGCGATCAAAAGAAGACGCGCATGATTATCGCTACTTCCCCGATCCCGATTTGCTGCCGTTGGAGCTGTCAGACGCGTTTATGGCAGACTGCAAAGCGTCGCTGCCCGAACTGCCCGATGCGAAGCGCGCGCGGTATCAGGGTGAGCTTGGCCTGTCGGCCTATAATGCCGCTGTGTTGACCGCAGAGGCAGAAACCGCGCGCTGGTTTGAGGCTTTGCTAGAAGAAGGCGCTGCGCCCAAAGCGGGTGCCAATTGGCTGACATCGGACCTTTTTGGCGCGCTCAATCGGCTTGGTAAGGATTTAAGTGAAAGTCCTGTGTCGCCCAAACAGGGGGCTGCACTATTGGCCCTTGTCGCGGATGGGACATTGTCGGGCAGCCTGTCGAAACAGGTGTTTGAAATCATGCTCGAAACCGGTGAAGATCCTGCCAAGATCGTCGAAGAGCGCGGCATGAAGCAAACCAGCGACACCGGTGCGATTGAAGCCGCGATCGCTGATATTCTCAGCGCTAACGCTGATAAAGTCGCGCAATATAAGGACGGAAAAGAAGCCCTATTCGGCTTCTTTGTCGGCCAAACCATGAAGGCTATGGCGGGCAAAGCGAACCCCGGCGTGGTCAACGAATTGCTGAAAAAGGCGCTTGCTTAGTCAAGGAATCATCGATTAGCATCCGTCATATTCTGGGGGGTAAAAATGCGCGCTTATTTAGCAATTATTGTTATGATGTCTGGCCTCAATGTTGCTGAGCGAGCCTTAGCAAGTGACACAGAAAATATTGAAAAATATAGTTTTTTTAGCCAGCCCACGGCCAGCCGAGACCAAATTATTGGTGACTATGAAGAATGCCGTGATCTCGCCAGCACTGTGCAGCCTCCGCCAGCGGGTTATGTGTACACACAAGGTATGGCGGGGGCCGCTGCAGCCGGATTTATGCAAGGGTTGATCAAGGGCGCGCAGCGTCGACATATGTTCGACGCAGCCTTACGAAAATGCATGTCGGTGAAAGGTTTTGAGCGGTACGCAATGCCCAAAGAGGCTGCTGAACAGCTTTATTCGGGTAAGTGGCCTGAGATGCGTGAAAAGCTGGCGGACCGTGCTCTTGCTCCCGCAGGCGAAAGCCAAAGGTTGGACCCATGAGAATAACTCTCTATGTTGTTACACTGGCAACCGTGTTTTTATCAGCAACCATTGCACATGCCGCTGAGGCTCAAAAGATTGTACCGATAACACTTGATCCTGCGCGCGCCTATGTTTTGGTGCGGATGGGGGAGCGTACTCCTAATCTATGGAATATCCTCTCGCTTGCTGCCTATGATGAAAAGCTTGAAGATCTGCGCGGAAAAGGGCGGGCAAAGGCCAACCCAGTTGTTAAACCCGCGGACCGCGTGGTCATTATCGGACCAAAATCCCATCTCGATGAAAAAGATCATGTGCGCACATACCTAATAGCAATGACTCCAGGTCGTTATGTGATTGCGGGCGGGCCCACCACATGTTTTTGTCTGGGCAGCTATCAGTTTGAGGCTGTGGCGGGACGCATTACCGATTTGGGAACTGTTTATATCGGCCCAGAAAATGGAGCGTCATCTTGGGCCGCTTTGACGCATCTTCGGTCGTCCCCCGACATTGAGGAGCGCGGCTACACAGTTGCAGATGCGATGGCGGTTTATCGCTGGACGAAAAAGATGACTGTCCCTTCGGCTTTGGCTGGTTTTCCGCATGCTGCTGCTAACTATACTGCGGCGAGGCGTTTTGGTAATCATTCTGGCCAATTGTTGAATCGTGCATTGCCCTTGGACTTAGCGAAATGATCGCATATTTGAAATTTGGCCTCCTTGGGCTTTCTGTTCTCTCTGGCGTTGCGAATGCGCAGTCATCGTTCGATTCAGCTGGTCTCCCATCCATCACTTGCCCAAAAGGAGTCTATTTACTGGATGGTTCCACTGATGGAGACCAAGGCGTCGCAATTCCGGAAGTTTTCACAGAACACCGTAAGATTTCAAATGTATTTGGTGCTATGCTTACAGGCGGAATGTCTGGTTTAAAGATCAAGACAGTTTTGTTGGGGCGCACAGCGCAGGTGCGCACAAAATCGATGCGACCAGTATTTCGATTTTGTTTTGATGTGCCCGACGCTGTCGTAGCTGAGGCAAGTTCGAGTGGAGGCTCAGACTATGTTGGGGCATCAAAAAAAGCGGATTCCCCACGTGAATATCTCCTTGTGCGATTCGAAGGAACTGACAAAAATAGAGAAGTTGCTGTAGCCAAATCGCGCATTGGTGGGATCTCAGGCGCGCTTACAGACTCGATGATCCGTTTCACGCAAGTTGAAAAACAAGCGGGGATATTTTTCATTTCCCCGAATGAAGACCTAGAGCCCGGAGAATATGGATTTATACACAGTGTCGGGAGCGTTACGACGCCGGTTGGCAAAGGGCAGAAACCAGTCGAACAAGTATTTGACTTTACGGTTGAGCCCAAATCGTCAGCGGAGAAATAAGACCGCTTGGTCTCACTACTCTCAAACGGCCTATTATGGAGTTGCCCTTGCCCTGTTCTGCATCCCTGTTATAGAGCCGCGCGACCATCGGTCGTTTTGCGGGCGTGGCGGAATTGGTAGACGCACCAGATTTAGGTTCTGGCATCGAGAGATGTGGGGGTTCGAGTCCCTTCGCCCGCACCAATTCTGCTTTCTGTTCGCGGTAAGACTGGTTTTACGAAATTTCCAAAGGTTGGTTGACTGAACATGCAGATTGTCGAGACGTTGAACGAAGGCCTCAAGCGCGGCTATACCCTGACCATCAAAGCGAAGGACATCGCTGCGCGCGTTGACAAAGAAGTCGCGACGCTGGCGCCCCAAGTTAAAATGCCCGGTTTCCGTCCCGGTAAGGTGCCTGCAAATCTTGTGAAGAAAATGCACGGTGAATCGCTGCAGGCTGATGCGCTCAACAATTCTGTCCAAGAAGCGGTTCAGAAGCTGATTGGCAAAGAAAAGCTGCGCCCAGCAATGTCACCTGCTGTCGAACTCGACGAAGGCTATGCACATGGCAAAGATGCTGAAGTGACAGTGGCTCTTGAAGTGTTACCAGTTGTGCCGACGCCGCAGATCGAATCGATCACGCTCGAACGCCTGACGGTTGAGGCCGATGACGCGGCTGTGGATGCGGCCGTGAATCGCCTTGCGGTTCAGCAAAAGGGCTATGATGATGCACCAAAGGCCCACAAGGCTGAGACTGGTGATCTCGTGATGATGGATTTTCTTGGTAAAATTGACGGCGAACCGTTTGACGGTGGCAAGGGCGAAAACGTTGCGATGGAGATCGGTTCAGGCCGTTTGATCCCGGGGTTTGAAGAACAGCTTGTCGGGTTGAAGGCCAATGACGAAAAAACCATCACGGTGACCTTCCCTGAAGATTATACCGTTGATTATTTGAAGGGTAAGCCCGCGACATTTGATCTGGTGATCAATGAAGTGCGTGTGCCAAAGGTTGCGGTTGCGGATGAGGATTTTGCCAAGTCACTTGGTCTTGAAAGCCTTGAACAGCTGCGCGGGCTTCTCAAAGGTCAGATCGAACAAGAGCATAACGGGCTTACACGCACGCACATGAAACGTCGGTTGTTGGATCATCTTGCCGCAAACCATGATTTTGATGTGCCGCCGTCTATGGTTGAGGCTGAATTCAATCAGATTTGGGCCCAGCTTGAACATGAAGCTGGCAATGAAGATGATACCGCAGCGGCTCTTGCCGAAATGGAAGGCGATAAGGAAGAATATCGCAGCATCGCGGTTCGGCGTGTGCGCCTTGGCCTTTTGCTCTCTGAAATCGGTCAAGCCAACGGCGTTGATATTACAGCCCAGGAAATGAACCGTTTGATCGCGCAAGCGGCCCAGCAATATGATCCCAAGGATCGCGAACGTTTCATGCAATATGTCCAACAGGATGCGATGGCAGCTGCTCAGCTGCGCGCGCCGCTTTATGAAGACAAGGTCGTTGATTTCCTTTTCGCCAAGGCCGTGATTACCGACCGCGCGGTGAGCCGTGAGGAATTGGAAGCTGCGATTGAAGCCGAAGAAGACGGCCATGTCCACGGCCCTGGTTGTGGCCATGACCATAGCGATGAGAAGCCTAAGGCAAAGAAAGCTGCTGCCAAAAAGGATGCTGCACCCAAGGCAGAGAAAGCAGAAAAACCTGCTGCTAAAAAGGCAGAATCAAAGCCTGAAGCCGCCGCAGAAAAGGCTCCTGCCAAAAAGGCGGCACCCAAAAAAGCGAAATAATAGCCTCGCCCCTTCGGGGGCGAGGATTTGTTCATCGAAATTTACCATATTTTGCGCTAGGCCGTCTTTATGACTATCAAGCCTCGCATCGCTGTCGTTTTGCCCTGTTACAATGAAGCAGCAGCAATCGCACAAACCATCTCAGATTTCCGCGCCGCGCTTCCCGATGCGATCATTTACGTTTATGATAATAACAGCAGCGATGACACAATAGCTGTGTCCCGCGCGGCGGGTGCGGTTGTGCGGTCTGAAAAAATGCAAGGAAAGGGCAATGTCGTGCGACGGATGTTCGCAGATGTTGATGCCGACATTTACGTTATGGCAGACGGTGACGCGACCTATGACGCCGCTGTCGCACCAGAACTTGTCCAACTGTTAATCGATAACAATCTCGACATGGTTGTGGGGGCGCGTAAATCAGAGGTTGATGCCGCCTATCGGCGCGGTCACCGTTTGGGAAATCGGGTCTTGACGGGAATGCTTGCGTGGATATTTGGACGGAGTTTTACAGATATTCTGTCAGGTTACCGGGTTTTTTCAAGGCGGTTTGTGAAGAGTTTTCCAGTGCTGTCATCGGGATTTGAAATCGAAACAGAAATCAGTGTCCACGCGCTGGAACTGCGGATGCCAGTTGCTGAACGGGTCACTGCCTATGCTGCGCGCCCTGACGGATCGGAATCCAAACTCAATACGTACCGCGATGGGTGGCGTATCCTTAACACGATTGTTGCCTTGTTTCGGATTGAGCGGCCGCTCACCTATTTTGGTTTGGTAAGCGGCGTTTTGGCACTGCTCGCTTTCGCACTCGCGGTGCCGCTGATCATAACTTATGCAGAAACAGGCTTGGTCCCTAGGTTTCCAACTGCGGTTTTGGCGACTGGATTGATGATCCTTGCAGCTTTAAGTGCCATCGCAGGGCTGATTCTTGACACAGTTGTGCGTGGTCGCCTTGAGGTGCGCCGATTGTCCTACTTGTCTTATCCTGCGCCAGGCGCGAAGGCCTAAAACTTCACATCGCTCATTTTGTGGATAACCTTGCCAAGGATGCCGTATTCCTTCGCTTCATCGGTTGTCATCCAATAGTCGCGTTCAATGTCTTCGCGCACACGTTTGATGGGTTGGCCCGTTCTGTCAGCAATGACTTTGGCCAATCTTTCACGCATCCGGATGATTTCCTGCGCTTGAATGGCGATATCGCCTGCACGTCCCTGCGCACCACCTGAGGGTTGATGAATGAGAAAACGTGTGTTTGGCAGACAAAAGCGATGTTCTTTGCGTGCGCCCAGGAAAATATGGGTGCCTGCACTTGCAACCCAACCAGTACCAATGACGGCTACGGGGGATTCAATATAGTCAATCAAATCATGGATCGTATCGCCCGATTCCACATGGCCACCCGGGGAATTGATCATGATTTTGATAGGGTCATGGTTCAAATGATCGAGGTAAAGCAGCTGTGCTGCAATAGTTTGGGCCATTTTATGATCGATGCCGCCGAAGATAAGCACGGTGCGCGCTTCCAGGAATTTGCTCATCATCACGCCGTTGGTGCTGGGCTTATCGCCTTCATCTTCGTCATTGCGATATGTCGGGAAATCCCAAGCCGTCATGGTGTATGCCTCTCTGTCAAATACTATCGTGGCGGCTTATCCGTCCGTCCTCGGCATAGCAAGTCAGACAACGGAATATGCGCATATGCGGATCAGGGGTTGAACCTTGCCCTGCAAAACCAGATATAGGCCCTCAAGACACATTTGAGGATTCCCGATGCACCCCATTCACGACGCGCTTGTACCCATTGTTATTGAACAATCGAATCGCGGAGAGCGCAGTTTCGACATTTATTCGCGTTTGTTGCGGGAACGGATCATTTTTGTGACGGGCGGGGTTGAGGATCATATGGCCTCCGTCATTACAGCCCAGCTGCTGTTCCTCGAGTCAGAAAACCCCAAAAAAGACATTTGGATGTATATCAATTCCCCCGGCGGCGTGGTGACAGCGGGCATGGCGATTCATGACACGATGCAATATATCCGACCAAAGGTGGGAACTGTGTGTATTGGTCAGGCCGCATCGATGGGCAGTTTTTTGCTTGCAGCAGGGGAGCCTGGCATGCGTGTGGCCCTCACCAATGCGCGGATTATGATCCATCAGCCCTCCGGCGGCGCGCAAGGCCAAGCGACTGACATCGAAATTCAGGCGAAGGAAATCCTTCGTATTCGGGCCAGTATGAACAGTCTTTATGCCAAATATACGGGCAAGGATTTGGCTGTGATCGAAACCGCGATGGAACGCGATAATTTTATGACCACCGATGAAGCCAAGGCATTTGGCCTGATTGATGAAGTGTTTGATAAACGTCCAGCGGCAGGTGAAGAAACCTCTACCAACTGATGATAAGAAATTAAGCCATTGATGCTACAGATTCAGGCTGTAACATAGGCGCAACATTACGCAGGAAGTTTGAATGACGAAGCTAAGTGGCAGCGATACGAAAAGTACGCTTTATTGCTCTTTCTGCGGAAAATCGCAGCATGAGGTGCGCAAACTTATTGCGGGGCCAACTGTCTTCATCTGCGATGAATGCGTTGATCTGTGCAACGATATCATCCGTGAAGAGACCAAAACGACCCTGGTCAGCAAAAAAGATGGTGGTGTTCCGACGCCGCAAGAAATTTGCAACGTGCTTGATGATTATGTGATCGGCCAACGCCGCGCGAAACGGGTTTTGTCGGTTGCAGTGCACAATCACTATAAACGCCTCAATCACGGCCAAAAGGGCGCTGACGTCGAATTGGCGAAATCAAACATTTTGCTGGTTGGTCCCACGGGGTGCGGCAAGACACTGCTCGCCCAAACATTGGCCCGTATCTTGGATGTGCCGTTTACAATGGCAGATGCTACGACGCTGACCGAAGCAGGATATGTCGGTGAAGATGTTGAAAATATCATCCTGAAACTGCTTCAGGCGTCGGATTATAACGTTGAACGTGCTCAGCGTGGGATCGTTTACATCGATGAGATCGACAAAATTAGCCGCAAGGCCGAAAACCCATCGATTACACGCGACGTATCGGGCGAAGGCGTTCAACAGGCCTTGCTTAAGCTTATGGAAGGCACAACCGCCTCGGTTCCTCCTCAAGGCGGGCGCAAGCATCCACAGCAGGAATTTCTTCAGGTCGACACCACGAACATCCTGTTTATCTGTGGCGGGGCGTTTTCGGGGCTTGAAAAAATCATATCGGACCGCTTGCAGGGTAAGTCCATCGGCTTTGGTGCGCACGTCGCCAATCCAGATGAGCGCCGCACCGGCGAAATCCTGAAAAAAGGTGAACCGGAAGATTTGCTAAAATTCGGGCTGATTCCAGAATTCGTCGGTCGTTTGCCGGTGATCGCAACGTTAGAAGATCTCGACGTTGATGCGTTGGTGACGATTTTGACTGAACCCAAAAACGCGCTGGTGAAGCAATATAAGAAACTTTTCGACATGGAAGATGTCGAACTTGGTTTTACCGACGATGCGCTGACGGCCATCGCCAAAAAAGGCATTGAGCGTAAAACCGGGGCACGCGGATTGCGTTCGATCCTCGAAAGTATTTTGTTGGACACCATGTTCGATCTGCCTTCGATGGACGGCGTTGATGAAGTGATGGTCGATAAAGATGTGGTCGCGGGGACCAAAGAGCCTGTGCGGGTTTATTCTAAAAAGGCGAAAGAAATCGCCAGTGATGCGGCATAACCATGAACGTCCATGATTTTTCAGTTAAAAAGCCTGACGGCAGCACACAAAAACTGTCTGACTTTGCGGGTAAGCCGATCCTGATCGTCAACACGGCCTCCAAGTGCGGGTTTACACCGCAATATGAAGGGCTGGAGGCGTTACACAAAAAATACGGCGACAGCGTCGCAATTCTGGGGTTCCCGTGCAATCAATTCGGCGGCCAAGAACCCGGCAATGCTGAGGAAATTGCAAATTTTTGCTCACTTACTTATGATGTTTCATTTCCCGTGATGGCAAAGATCGAAGTCAATGGCGACGGTGCGGACCCACTCTACAGTCACTTGAAAAATGAAAAGCCAGGTTTGATGGGCCTGAAAGGTATCAAATGGAATTTCACCAAATTTCTGATTGATAAGCACGGAAAAGTCGTATCGCGCCATGCGCCGACTGAAACACCCGTCAGTTTAGAAGGCGATATTAACAAGCTGCTTTAGGCTGAGCGCATTTATAATTTTGATCGGTGCCAAATTTTTCGTGCCGTCATAATAATGCTGAATAGCTTTTGTTGACGCCATCCTTTTATCGATATGCAAACGTCAACGATACGACGCCTTTCCATCCACAATGCATTGATGGAATGTTGATCCGGATTGCAGCAGCTATCAAAAAATATTCCGTTTTTGCTGATCAATGTTTTGGTGATTTCGCGCATCAAAAGAAGGCCGGGGGCATAAGCGCCATAATTTTCATCATAGGCCATTTTGAATCCATATCCGCAACCATCTGCAATGAAATGTGCAGACATTGCAATCGTGCGACCGTTAACGCTCAATGCTAGAAATTCCAATTGTCCTGCTGCAAATGCGTTTGTTATGATGCTCCTGAAAAAGGATTGAGTGTCGGCCTGGCTTTGGAGTGAAGACTTATTTCGCCCTTTCCAACCGCCGTGCTCCAACTCTAAAAATTGATTGATCCAGCGCGTAACATCATCGCTCTGTGACAGTTTTTCAAAACACGGCGTACCGTGCTCTGCATGCAGACGTTGCAAAAGGCTGTTGATCCGTGCCCGACATTTTTTTGAAACGCTCAGTGACCAATAGTGATCAAAGCTCAAATTGGTCAGCAGTGCGGCGCGTTCACTTTGCTGGATAAATTCCAAGGGGCGCATTTGTCTCTTACAGACAGTAACCAAGGCCTGAAAAATTGGGTCATCTGTTGGTAGGTCCGTGCATTGGAATGCAAAGCCAGTATCAATACGCTGATCGAGTGCGTTTAATATGGCGTCCCAAAACTGGATTTCATGTCCTTTGCGAACCAGTGGCGTTCCTAAAAACTGATTTGCATGCTTCCAGTTTTTCCAGTGCGCAAACGGGATGCGTCCAAATCGACGCATACGATTGAGCGCTATTGCCCCAATCCATTGGCCATTTTGGGATTGCACGATGAAAAGTTTTGCTTTTGCCAACAGATCAAAATGCTTGAGACCCGCGTTTAAAAACCAGTGTTCAGCAAATATGTTGGTTTTCGTTGCGCTATTGGACAGTGCCGCCCATGCCTCTCTGTCCATTAAGCTTAAATCGGCAAGCCCCTTAATCCGGACAAGAAAAGGGCCATCAATCTGAAGATTATCTTCACTCGGCGCAAATGTGCCAATGTTCATGAGATTGGAGTGTATTATCATAAAAGGCCGTTGAGCCCGGTTCTATCGAGGAATTTCCATCCATAGCTCTTTGCGATGGAACGCTGCGGCCACGGTGCCGGCGATTGCGGGGCATAGCCCCATTTTCTGAGCATGGCATTCATGCGGTAAGCGTCGTCTTGCAAAATGCTCCACCGCGACCGCCATGTCATTGACAAGGAGATTGAAGGTTCTGTGCCAACCTTTACCCAATGTGGTGCCTTGTAAGGAACATATACGGCGTCGCCTGGGCCTATATCATGGCATGTGCCGCGCAGCGCATAGTCAGATTTCCAAGGCAGTAAATTCTGACCACTGGCATGAAATTTTTCATGCAAGGGATCTGAGAGATAGGGCGCGGTGGGTGGGAAGACACTAAACTGCTTTTCCCCCCTAATCTGAAATAGAACATTATATTCAGGGTCGAAATGAAACGGAGTCACAGTGCTGGGAGAAGAAATGAATATATAAGCGTGAAGATCCTTCAATATTCCAGTTTGCGGCATGACCTTCATTTCAAGATTGGCGAGTGTTTCTTGAAGGAGTTTCCGATATTCAGGGAGTTGTTCAACAAAGCGCAACATCGTCCAGCAATTTGAGAACTCGATAGAGTGAATAATCTGGTCAACATTTTGATCTTTGCGATCAAGCGCAGAGAAATCTTCGCCATTTTTTGTCGCGTGCCCCCGACATTCAACATGAGCAGGATTCATCCGCAAAGCAGCTTCGGCAAGGGCGTCAAGTCTTAGTAAGGGGTGGTCCGACAGCTGATGCGTAAACATGCCTGTGCGCCGGGGGTAAAGCGAAGCAAAATGCGCGGCACTCTCATCCGAAAAAGGGGAGGGCGCTCTTTCCAGGTTTTCGTTTGCATTCACCCTTAGGGCATAGGGCAATCACCTTAAACTTTGGCTAACTTCCTATTCCCAGAATCGAAACCCCATCCTAAGGTCATCAGATGCCTTATGCTCCTTATGTACCGCTGCGTAACTTTTCCGCTTATACAATGCTGGAAGGTGCAATGGAGCCCAAATCCATCGCCAAACGCACGCGTGAGCTTGGTTTTCCAGCTGCGGCACTGTGTGACCGCAATGGTCTTTATGCAGCACCGCAATTTTCCGATGGTTGTGCGGCCGTTGGGGTTCAGCCCATTATCGGAACATTGCTCTGTGTCGACAGACCAGACCGGCCCGATGCGGTGCCACCTGCTTATGATTGGTTGGCGCTTTATGCCCAGAATGAGGCTGGATATCAAAACCTATGTGCGCTTGTTTCTGCAGCCCATCTTGACCGCCCACTTGAGGATCAGGCACATGTAACGTTTGATCAGTTGGAAGGGCGGACAGAGGGGCTGATTGCGCTCACCGCTGGCCGCGAAGGTGCACTGTGCCAATTGCTTGCTGACAGTCAGGAGCACGCCGCATTTCAATATGCGGACCGCTTGCTTCAGCTTTTTCCAGACAGACTGTACGTTGAAATTTCAAGACGGCTTGACCGCGTTGAAGGGGCATCAGAAGAATTACTGCTCGATCTTGCATATCGCCTTGGTTTGCCCATTGTTGCGACCAATCCGGCCAATTTTACCGACGCTGATTTCCACGCCGCACATGATGCCATGCTGTGCATCGCTTCATCGTCTTATGTTGACAGCGATGACCGTGTGAAAAGTTCACCTGATGCTTGGATAAAACCGTACCGCGATATGCGGCTGTTGTTTGATGATTTGCCAGAGGCACTCGCCAACACAGTGGTGGTGGCGCAAAGGTGCGCGGTAATGTCGCCTAAGCGCGATCCTATTTTGCCAAGTATCGGGGATAAGGATGAAGAGACTGAAAAACTGCGTGTTGATGCACGCGCAGGTCTTGATGTCAGACTATCGAAAATCCCAGGTGCAGACCGGAAAATTTATGCAGACCGATTGGAATTCGAACTTGATGTCATCACATCGATGGGGTTCGCTGGCTATTTCCTGATCGTTGCTGATTTCATTAAATGGGCAAAGGACCAAGGGATTGCGGTTGGTCCAGGTCGTGGATCAGGCGCGGGGTCGGTGGTCGCGTGGGTGTTGACGATTACTGACCTTGATCCGATTCAACTTGGCTTGTTGTTTGAACGTTTTCTCAATCCTGAACGGGTGTCGATGCCGGATTTCGATATTGATTTCTGCGAAACGCGCCGTGAAGAAGTCATCCGTTATGTTCAGGCAAAATATGGCCGTGATCATGTGGCGCAGATTATTACTTTTGGGCGTCTAAAAGCGCGCGCGGTTCTTAAAGATACAGGGCGCGTGCTCCAAATGAGTTACGGTCAGGTTGACCGTTTGGCAAAGTTGATCCCCAACCTTCCTGCTGATCCGTGGACGCTTGAGCGATCCCTGAACGGTGTTTCGGAAATTGCGGCGGAATATAAGGGCGATGCCCAGGTGCGGCGGTTGTTTGACCTCGCCTTGAAACTGGAAGGATTGCCGCGCCATTCCTCCACCCACGCGGCAGGCGTGGTGATTGCAGACCGTCCGCTCGATCAGTTGGTGCCGCTTTACCGCGACCCGCGCTCTGACATGCCTGTCACTCAATTTGACATGAAATATGTTGAGGGTGCAGGATTAGTAAAGTTCGATTTTCTGGGCCTTAAAACTCTATCGGTCCTCCAAAAAGCATTGGAACTGATCGAGGCTAGAACTGGATTCAGACCCGACATTGATACGATGGAATGGGATGATGCAGACGTTTATGCGTTACTGCAAAAGGGCGATACGGTCGGTGTGTTCCAGCTCGAATCTGAAGGAATGCGGCGCACGCTGGCCTCTGTCCGCCCGAGCAATTTTGGGGATATTATTGCACTCGTTTCATTGTACCGCCCGGGGCCAATGGATAATATTGGCCTGTTTGGCGACCGCAAGAACGGGCGGGTTAAGATTGAATATCCCCACGCTTTACTCGAAACAATATTGTCAGAAACCTACGGTATTTTCGTTTATCAAGAACAGGTGATGCAGGCCGCGCAGGTGCTCGCGGGATACACACTCGGCGGCGCTGATATGCTTCGACGCGCTATGGGTAAGAAAATTCAAAGTGAAATGGATACACAGCGCGCAATTTTTGTCTCGGGCTGTGCGGAACGGAACGGTATTGAAGCTGCCAAGGCCAATGAACTCTTCGATTTGATTGATAAATTTGCAGGCTACGGTTTCAACAAAAGCCACGCTGCGGCCTACGCATTATTGGCATATCAAACGGCGTGGCTCAAAACACATTATGCGTATGATTTTTTTGCAGCGTCCATGTGTTACGACATGTCGAACACCGATAAATTGGGTATTTTCGCGGATGATATGCGGCGTATGGGGGTTACCTGCCTGCCTCCGTGTATCAATACAAGCGTCGCTGATTTCAGTGTTGAAACCGCAGATGAGGGCTTGGCAGTGCGTTTTGCCTTGGGGGCGCTCAAAAATGTCGGTGAAGGTGCGATGGAGCAGCTTTGTGCGGAACGCGGTGCCAATGGGCCGTTTAAATCACTTGATGATTTTGCAGACCGGATAAACCCGCGCTTGCTTAACCGTCGTCAGATTGAAAGTCTGGCGGGCGGCGGTGCATTTGACGGTATCGATCCTAATCGGGCAGGTGTTCATGCTGTTGCTGAAACGTTGCTTGCCGTCGCGGCTGAGGCTGAGAGTGCGCGCAAAACAGGACAAGGTGGTTTATTCGGTGGTGAGGAGCATAAAGTAGCAGCTGTGCAAGTACCCCTCGATGCGCATTGGTCCATGGCCCAACGGATGGTTCAGGAAAAGGATGCGTTTGGATTTTATTTTTCCGCGCATCCTGTGGATCGCTATCGCCATTTGGCCGATGCCCACGGCGCGCGAAGCTATGCTGCTGTGTGTTCACAGCCTGCCCCAGCAGACGGATCACGCACCGGGGCGATCATGGCGGTTCTGATCGAGGATGTGCGCTGGCGCACGTCTGCGCGCGGGCGGCGCTATGCCAATTGCGGGCTTTCAGATGCGACAGGTCAGTTTATCGCAAGCTGTTTTGATGATGATGTCTGCCGCGCGATGGAGGATGCCGCCAAAACTGGGGAATGCGGGATTGTCACTGTTGAACTTGACCGACAGGCAGGGGAAGAAACACCCCGTATCGCGGTGAAGCGGTTGCAAAAATTTGAAAATTTGGCGGTCAATGCGCGGTTAAAGGCCGTGGTCTCTATTGATGATCCGATGGCGCTGCAACGCCTCGCCGCACTTGTTGCAGATCATTGCGGTGGTCGTGGTGAGTTGCTTTTGGAAGGCCAATTATCAAATGGCGCATCTGCGCGTGTGCGACTTGGCCGCACATATGCGCTGGATGCCGAATTGGTTGCGCGGATTGAGGCATTGCCGGGCGTGAATGCTGTAACACTTGGTTCCGCAGATATGCCAAAACTTGCCCTAGTATCCTGATAACAGTGTCTTGATATTTGCATCTAACCGTCCTTGTCGGCAAGACAGGGGGAGAGAAAATATGGGAGAATCAGATGTTGGGCGGGATGCAGGATTGGAAATTGCGGGTCACACATTTGATTGACCATGCGGCGCAAGAGCATGGCGATCGTGAAATTGTAACGCATTGGGCGGACGGAAGTGAGACCCGCACCAATTGGGCGGGTGTCCGCCATGATGCGCTGCGCATGACACAGGCCCTGCAAGCCGGCGGTGTGAAATCGGGAGACCGGGTCGCGACCTTTGCCATGAACCACAGTCGCCATCTGGTCAGCTGGTACGGCGCAGTGGGAGTCGGCGGGGTACTCCATACGATCAACCCTCGTCTTTTTGACGAACAGCTTGTCTATATTGTTAATCATGCTGAAGATCAGGTGCTGCTCTATGACGCTGTGTTTCAGCCGATTGTTGACCGATTAAAATCTCAGTGGACCAGCATCAAACATTACATTTGCTTTGATCCCGCAGATGGCAAGGGGGGCTTTGAAGATTGGCTTGCGCCCCATGACGGCACTGTTACTTGGGCCGACGGGGATGAGCGCGATCCGTGCATGCTTTGTTATACAAGCGGGACAACCGGTAATCCCAAGGGAGTGTTATACGAACACCGTTCAACGATGCTACATGCAATATCTGGACTGCAACCATCGGCATTTGATTTTTCATCTCAGTCCGTGATGCTCCCTATCGTGCCCATGTTTCATGCTGCCAGCTGGGGCTTGCCTTGGGCTGGGGCGGCTGCTGGTGCAAAATTTGTTTACGCTGCGGTCAACGATCCTGTGGTGCTCCACAAGTTGATGATGCAAGAGGGGGTTACCCATTCTGCCGGCGTTCCTACGGTTTGGCTTGGTATGTTCCAGCATTTGGATGCAACCGGCGCTGACTTGGGGAAACTGCGTCTCGCTATTATTGGTGGCTCGGCGGCTCCGCGTGCGATGGTCGAACGCTTGATGAAGGCTGGCATTCGGGTTGGCCATGCATGGGGTATGACAGAGACATCTCCAATTGGCACGATGGGTGCCCCCACGCATGATTGGGATGATCTGACGTTTGACCAACAGGTTGATATTGTTTGCAAGCAAGGTCGCCCTCCGTTCGGGGTTGAGCTGAGGACGATTAATGATGACGGGAAACTTTTACCCCGCGATGGCATTGCGTCTGGTAAGCTACAAATTCGAGGGCCGTGGGTCATAAAACGTTATTTTCAAGCTGACGCTGACGCGACTGAGGACGAGCAATGGTTTGATACCGGCGATGTCGCGATCCTGCACTCGGACGGCACTTTGCAAATCACTGACCGGTCAAAAGATGTCATCAAATCAGGAGGTGAATGGATCAGTTCGGTTGAATTGGAAAATGCTGCGGTTGGCTGTCCTGGCGTCGCAGAGGCTGGAGCGATCGGTATTTATCATCCGCGGTGGGATGAACGCCCTGTGCTGATCATCATCAAAAAACCCGGCGCAACGCTCGATGAGGGTGATGTGAAAGACTATCTCAAGGATAAAATCGCCAAATGGTGGATGCCTGACAAGATCATTTTTGCTGATGATATTCCGCATACGGCGACGGGAAAAATCCTGAAAACAGAACTGCGTGCGCGGTATAAGGATGTGAAGCTTGATGCCTGAAAGCTACATTGATCCAACGCGGGAGAGCTTTGATGCGTTCAAGTCCTTGCCGCGTGACACGCCAATTCAGATGCTCAACCTGTTGCGCTTCAAAGATAGAGCAGTTTATTCCATTGGTCATAGCCATGCGGCAGCGCGCCTAACGGGTTTTGAGGCTTATTCTGAATATAGCAGAACAAGCGCGCCAATTTTTCAAAAAGTAGGCGGCTCAATCGTTTGGCGCGGCACGATGGAATCTATGGTTACGGGGCCGCAGGATAAAAACTGGGAAATGGCATTCATTGCTGCTTACCCCAATGCTGGGGCTTTCCTCG
>JAYUPB010000002.1:0-53011 GCA_043760405.1 Sphingomonadales bacterium | reverse complement strand
GGACGCTTACCGTGCTGGGTTGTCGCGCTTCCCTGACAGGCTTTTTTCAATTCAGGAAGTGAATGACGAGCCAGTAGACCTCGGCTTTTTCTCACGTGTTGGCGGTTAATGGTCGTCATAATGGCCGCCGGATTGTCCTCCCGGTTGCCATACTCGGCGCGGAGAACCCCGCAGATTTAACCCATGTGCGTGCCCTCGCTTTGCTGGATACGGGAGCGACCGTCAGTGGCATTGGTCCCCGCATCATTCATGAACAAACTGCCATTAACTGCGCCTATTCCCGTTTCGGAGTGCCCATGAAACCCTATGTCCTCGCCCTTGCGACCGTCGCCGTTACAGCAATTGCCCCGCAAAGCGCCGCACAGATCAACCCGCAAACCAGCCCGCTGGCAACAGTGTCAGCGCATCTGAAAAGTGTCGACACAATGGTTGCAGGCTTCACGCAAACCGACCGCGCGGGCAAAGTCCTGTCGGGTACTTTGTCGCTCAAACGCCCGGGCAAAATCCGGTTTCAATATCAAAAAGGCGTGCCAATCCTGATCGTGGGGGACGGGAAGGCGCTGACCTTCATTGATTATCAGGTGAAGCAGGTGCAGCGCTGGCCGATTGGCAACACCCCGCTGGGCGTGCTGCTCGATCCGAACCGTGACATCACCCGCTATGCCAAAATGCGCGCCAGTGCGGATCCAAAAATCCTGTTGGTCGAAGCACGCGATGCCAAACACCCTGAATACGGCGTCATAACGCTGGCTTTCACCAAAAATGCCGCCGCGCCTGCTGGGCTGATGCTCAATGGCTGGGTCGCGCAGGACAGCCAGAACAACCGCACAGTGATTCGCCTCTCAAATCAGCAATTTAATGTGCCGCTATCCGATAAGACGTTCAATTGGAGCGACCCACGGCCCAAAACACGGGGTAAATGAACAGCCATTCATGTTGGCGACAGGAAAGAAGGCCTATATTCCAAGGGCTTTCACAGAGTGGCTGCGGCGGGATTCCCCCCTGTTACTCGTCCACCCTCTGGGATAGCCAGCGTGACGAACGCTAAGCTGACCCCCGTTCCACGCCCCCGGAGCGGGGGTCTTACTTTGTTTGAAAAAGAGCCACGCACATAAGTACGGGCGGCCGTTCGGCCTTGCGTCGCTTCGCGCGTTGTTTGTGGAATATCCGCACATATGTGCGGGCGGCCGTTCGGCCTTGCGTCGCTTCGCACGTTGTTTGTGGAATATCCGCACATATGTGCGGGCGGCCGTTCGGCCTTGCGTCGCTTCGCTCCGACGGGCTAGAGCATGGCCCATGAAAATAGCATCCTGGAACATCAACAGCGTCCGCGCGCGAATCGACATCGTTGAACGATTTTTACAAGAAGTAGCGCCTGACATTCTGTGTCTTCAGGAAACAAAGGCCGAAAACACTGTCTTCCCAACCAAGGCTTTTCGTGATCTTGGCTATAGCCATATCGTTCCCAATGGCCAGAAAATGCACCACGGCGTCGCGATTGTCAGCAAAGTACCGCTGATTGAGGAGCGGAAATTTGATTGGCAAGATAACGGCGAAGCGCGTCACATCGGGGTGCGGCTGCCCAACGGCATTTTGCTGGAAAATGTCTATATCCCCGCTGGCGGTGACGTCGCTGATCGCAGCGAAAACCCAAAATTTGGCCAAAAGCTTGATTTTCTGGACCGGATGACACGCTGGTCTGAGGGCCTGAAAGACCCATCGATCATCGTCGGTGATTTCAACATCGCGCCCTTTGAACATGATGTGTGGAACCATAAGCAACTTGAAAAGGTTGTCAGCCATACGCCCATTGAGATTGAAGCGCTTGAGACACTCCGCGTGAGCCACGACTGGGTTGATCTGGGCCGTCATTTCATTCCCGAACCCGCAAAGCTGTTTACTTGGTGGAGTTACCGTTCCCCTGATTGGGAAACGTCAGACCGCGGACGCCGGCTTGACCATATGTGGGCGTCTCCCGCAGTGGCCAAGCAGGCCGTTGGCCATGCGCTTTATAAAGAGTGCCGCAATTGGGGAAAACCTTCGGACCATATTCCCATCGTCACTGAGTTTGCCTTTTGAACGATCCCGCAAATACAGCCAAAGCGGCGGCGCGCGCCATTGATGCGCTGCGGCGCGGCTGGCCGGTCGTCATTGACGGCGTGATCACCGTGTTGAGCGTTGAAACGGTTGACGACGCGCGGTTGGCGGCCTTTGGTGGCCCCTGTGACGTCTTGCTGTCAGCAAGCCGCGCTGCAACACTTAAGCTAGCCAATCAGATCGACGCGGCAACGCCTGAAAAGCCTGTGATGATCGCCCATACGCCTTGGCTGGACATCGCGACCGCACGCGCGCTGGCCGATCCGGCGACCGACCTCGCCAATCCATTTCAGGGCCCTTACAATGCCAAGCCGTGCCATCATGACGCCGCCGCGCGCGGCGCATTGGAGCTTGCACGTCTTGCTGGGTTGCTCCCCGCTTTCTTTGTGGTGGAAATGGACAGCGGCGACACGCACGTCAGCGCTGCCGCCATCTCTGCTTATGAAGCGCCAGACCGTTTGGCGATTGTCACCCGCGCGCGTTTGCCCGTCGCAGCGTGTGAAAGTGCCGAAATCATTGCGTTCCGGTCACCTGAGCAGGCCGGCGAACATATTGCACTGCTCATCGGCTGCCCCAACGGTGCGCCGCCATTGGTGCGGCTCCACAGCGAATGCCTCACCGGCGACGTGCTGGGCAGTCTCAAATGCGATTGCGGGCCGCAGCTTGACGCCGCGCTGCGCCTGATTGCTGATAATGGCTGGGGCATCTTGCTCTATCTGCGACAGGAAGGCCGCGGGATTGGCCTGATCAACAAATTGCGCGCCTATGCCCTGCAAGATCAGGGGTTTGACACTGTTGACGCCAACACCCGACTGGGTTTTGCGGTCGATGCGCGTGATTTCGGGGTCGCCGCGCGGATGTTGACGCTCCTCGGCCAGGACAAAATCCGCCTGTTGACCAACAATCCGGAAAAGGTCGCGGGACTTCAGGCTTCAGGCATCACCGTGATCGAACGCGTGCCCCATCATTTGCCCCCCAACCCGCACAATGCCCGCTATCTCGACACAAAGCGCGACCGGACCGGGCATAAGCTCTAGGGGTTTCACGCAAAGGCGCTAAGAAAATAAGATCGCTAAGATCGGTCCAATGCAAATCGTGAAGAGGGCACAGACACCTTCGCGCCCTTCTTTCCTTTGCGCCTTTGCGTGAAACCTCCCTTTCCTATCCGCAGCGCACACCGAAAAGTGCGCTGCCGACGCGGATATGGGTTGCGCCGATCATGATGGCGGTTTCAAAATCGCCTGACATACCCATGCTAAGACCAGACAGGCCGTGATCGCGCGCCAGTTTGGCGAGCAATGCGAAATAAGGGGCGGCCTCCACATCCGCAGGCGGCACAGCCATCAGCCCTGTGACGTCAAGGCCCTCATTTTGCGCCTGTTCCAGCAAAGTCGGCAGATCCGACCCTGTGCAACCGCCCTTTTGCGTTTCACCGCCGATATTGACCTGAACAAAGCAGCGCGGACGTCGCCCCAGTTTTTGCGATGCCCGCGCCAATGCCGTCACCAGCGACGGTCGGTCGACAGAATGGATCACATCAAACAAAGCGACCGCCTCCTCTGCCTTGTTCGATTGCAGTTGGCCAACCAAATGGAGTTCAATATCCGGATAAGCGGCCTTAAGCGCAGGCCATTTATCGGCGGCCTCCTGAACGCGGTTTTCCCCGTAAACGCGGTGTCCCGCATCAAGCAGGGGACGAATCGCCGCCGCGCTGTGGGTTTTCGAAACAGCGATCAGCGTCACATCTTGTGCCGGGCGGCCTGATACTTTGGCAGCGGCGGCAATGGCGGCGCGCAGCGCGTCCAATCTCAATTTTGCGTCTTCACTCATCCCGCCGCTATAGGAAGCCCAATGCACAAACGCCACTCCCCCACGCTCCCCACGCTCTGGTTGATGACCGATGAGCGCATGGGGGCTGCGCTGCTCCCCTCTGTGGCGGCGCTGCCCAAGGGGTCTGGTGTTATTTTCCGCCATTACAGCCTGTCCGCAAAGGCCCGCCGCGCCTTGTTTGTGCAGGTGCAGCGCATCGCCAAACGCCAACGCCATATCTTGATCCTGGCCGGTGACAGCAAAACCGCGCGCGCATGGAAAGCGGACGGCGCGCACGGAAAAATACGTCCAGGTAGGGGGATGCTTCAAACCCGCGCCGTACATTCGATTCGCGAACGGATTGCGGCGGAGCGCGCAGGGGCGGACCTGATGCTGGTGTCGCCGCTGTTCGCAACGACATCACATCGCGGTGCAAAAGGAATGGGGCCACTTGGTTTTGGGTTAATAACGCGCAATGCCAAAATACGCGTGATTGCGCTTGGCGGGATGACAGCGCAGCGCGCACGTTCCTTAAAATCATTTGGAATTTACGGGTGGGCGGCAATCGACGCGCTGACGCATGTCGCACATTCCCACGCACGTTAGAACTTAAACGCAGTTCCAATATAGACAGCCTGGCTGTCGCGGCGATTGTCCGGCAAGGGATCAAGCCGGTCACGTTCGGATTTATACCGCACGCCCGCTGTCAGATTCAAATTGCGTGTCAAACGGTAGGAACCACCGAAATCAACCGCAACACTTTCATTGGTATTGAGCGGCTGAGATGTCACACCCATGGGCCGTTCCGCTGCCAATTGTACCCGCGTCGTCAATTTCTTGGTTGTATAACTGACACCAACATCAGCAACGCTGCGTCCGCCCTGAAGCGTTCCCAAATCGGATTGGGCATAATCGCCAGACAATGCGAATCGTTTCCAGCCCACAGCGACACCCAAATTATAGGCATAGGGCGCAATATTGAGCGCCGAACCCGCCAAAGTTGGCCGATCCATTGTCACAGGTTGCGCGGTTGTGCGCGCACGGACCGCCACAGTCACAGCGCGACTCGGACGTCCTGATGCGGATGCGGGGGTGAATTTGAAGCCTGCCGTTGTCACATTGGCGCGGGCAAAAGCCGCTGCCAAACGTGGGTCAGCAGACGCCGGCGTGAACGACCCAATGCCGCTGCGCGACGCAGAAACCGTTGGTTTTGCCAGGGTTTTTTGAGTCGCCGCACCGATTGCAGGTGACACGACAAGACCGACCACAGCACATGCTGCGATTCCCCATCCTGTCATTTTACCCTGCGTCGTCATTGTTGGCCCTTATATATTAGCATCATGATCTAGCATGAAATGGATTGCATATACCATCTATGAAACACGAATATTACGCTTCTGTTGCACAGTTTCAACAATCCTACTGCAAAGCAATTCTTGCGGGGCGCGCTGATGGGCTTATAACGCTGCAAAAGAGCCTCAATAAGCAAGGAATATCAATGCGCCGCCCATCACACATTATTGCCGCACTGGCTGCTGTCACCCTCTTTTCTGGCTGTGCTGCCATCAGCGATGATCTGGCAAAGGGCCTAAATTACGGCGGCGGTAAAAAAGTCAGCAAGTCCAAGGCAGCTGATCTTGCCGCATCAAAAGTGATGACCATTGGCGTCAATGCTTATCTTTGGCGCGCTGCACTCGACACAGTCTCATTCATGCCGTTGGTTCAAACCGATTCAAACGGCGGCGTGATCGTAACTGATTGGTATGCCAATCCAGCATCCCCGACCGAACGGATGAAATTGACCGTGTCGATCCTTGATCAGGATTTGCGCGCCGATGCGATCCGTGTTGCCGCCCTTCGCCAGGTGAGCCAAGGCGGAAATTGGGTCGATGCCCCCGTGCAAGCGGCCACCGTTCAAAAACTTGAAGAAGTAATCCTCAACAAAGCCCGCGACCTCCGCCGGAGCGCAATGGCCGGATAATGTCGAGCCGTTTCAACCCGTTAAAGGCTGACGCGCACTGGCAAAAAATTTGGGAGGATCGCGGCGTTTTCGTCGCCCCTTCTGCGGTTGAACTTGCGACGTCGGATAAGCCCAAAGCCTATGTGCTGGAGATGTTCCCCTATCCGTCAGGGCGCATCCACATGGGCCATGTCCGCAATTACACAATGGGTGATGTGCTGGCGCGTTACAAACGCATGACTGGCCACGCTGTGCTTCATCCGATGGGGTGGGATGCGTTCGGGATGCCCGCTGAAAATGCGGCGATGGAAAAAAAGGTCCATCCCGGCGGCTGGACCCGCGACAATATCGCTGCAATGCGCGCGCAGTTGAAGCGGCTGGGCCTGTCGATCGATTGGACCCGCGAACTTGCGACGTGTGAACCCGATTATTACGGGCATGAACAGGCGCTCTTCCTCGATTTGTTGGAAGCCGGGCTGGTTTACCGCAAGGAATCATCGGTCAATTGGGATCCGGTGGATATGACCGTACTCGCCAATGAACAGGTGATCGACGGGCGCGGATGGCGTTCCGGCGCACTGATCGAAAAGAAAAAGCTCAGCCAGTGGTTCCTCAAAATCACCGACTTTGCCGAAGAGCTGCTCGACGGTTTGGACACGCTGACCGACTGGCCTGATAAGGTCAAACTGATGCAGGAGAACTGGATTGGCAAGAGCCAGGGGCTGCGCGCTACGTTCAAACTGGTGAGCAGCGATCACGGGATCGAGGTGTTTACCACGCGGCCTGACACGATGTTTGGCGCAAGCTTTGTTGCGATTGCCGCCGACCATCCGGTCGCTGCCGATCTGGCCCGCAACACCCCCGCTCTTCAGACATTTATCGAGGCGTGCCGCAAGGGCGGAACCACCGCCGCCGAAATCGACACGGCGGAAAAGATGGGCTTTGACACCGGGCTTAAGGTCGAACATCCGCTCGACCCCAGTTGGCTTCTCCCCGTCTATGTCGCCAATTTCGTGCTCATGGAATACGGGACAGGCGCGGTTTTTGGGTGTCCAGCGCATGACCAACGCGATCTGGATTTCGCGCGCAAATATGACTTGCCCGTCACACGCGTTGTCGCAGACGGCGACGCCACTGACAGCCATTTCGACGGCAACGAAGCCTATACCGGCCTCGGCAAAATCGTAAATTCGAGGCTTCTTAACGATATGTCCGTGGATGAAGCCAAAGCGGCGGTGATCACGCGGGCAGAACAGGACAAGTGGGGCACAGGCACCACCGTTTGGCGCTTGCGCGATTGGGGCGTGTCCCGCCAACGCTATTGGGGCACACCAATTCCGATCATTCACTGCGCGGCCTGCGGGGTACAGCCGGTTCCGCGCGATCAGCTGCCCGTGATCCTGCCTGAGGATGTCAGTTTTGACATACCCGGCAATCCACTTGACCGCCACCCAAGTTGGAGCAAAGTCGCCTGCCCCAAATGCGGCGCGGCGGCGCGGCGTGAAACCGATACATTGGATACTTTTGTCGATTCGAGCTGGTACTTCATCCGCTTTGCCAGCCAGCCCAAGGACAAACCGTTTGACCGCGCGGAGGCCGAGGCATGGTTGCCGGTTGGCCAATATATTGGCGGGGTTGAACATGCGATCCTGCATCTGCTTTATGCGCGATTTTGGACACGCGCGCTCAACCGCATCGGTAAACTGGGCGTCACCGAACCGTTCAAGGGGCTGTTCACCCAGGGGATGGTAACACACGAAACCTATAAATCTGCTGACGGGGCGTGGCTTTCACCCGAAGATATCAAACAAGGGCCGGGTGGGATTGTAACACTGGCAGGTGATCCCGTGACGCTGGGCCGCATCGAAAAAATGTCGAAGTCAAAGAAGAACGTCGTCGATCCTGATCCGATGTTCGACCAATACGGGGCCGACGCAGTGCGCTGGTTCATGTTGAGTGATTCGCCCCCTGAACGCGACCTCGAATGGTCCGAAAGCGGGATTGAGGGCACCTGGCGTTTCGTCAACCGCATCTGGCGGCTGTTTGACAGCATCGACACAGTGGGAGGAGATAATCCAACCCTCGACAAAATCCTTCACCGCGCGATTGCCGGAATTGCGACGGATATTGAAGCATTGGCATTTAACAAATCCGTCGCGAAACTGCATGAATTGGTCAATGCCATTGAAAAATCAGCGCCTTCAACGTCGCGCAATACCGCCATCCGCACGCTCGCTCGCCTCATTGCACCGATGTTGCCCCATCTGGCTGAAGAAGGCTGGGTGCATATTGGCGGTGCTGGCCTGGTCGCGGATCAGCCGTGGCCAATTGCTGATCCGGCGCTGCTGATCGACAGCGACGTCACCATCGCAGTGCAGGTCAACGGCAAGCTGCGTGATACACTGACCCTGCCTAAGGGCACGGACAAGGCGGCAATTGAAGCCGCCGCAATGGCGTTGGACAAGATCATCCGTGCGTTGGACGGGGCCAACCCAAAAAAGATCATTGTGGTCCCCGACCGTCTGGTCAATATCGTCGCATGAAACGCTTTTTTGCCCTTGGCCTGATGCTCGTCCTCCCTGCATGCAACTTGCAGCCGCTCTATACTGGAGGCGCTGGCGGCAAGGCGGCACAAACACTTGGCCAGATTGATGTCCCCGCGATTGAGGGCAAGGCCGGATGGCTGGTGCGCGATGCCCTTTTCGCGCGGCTTGGTGCCGTGCCAAAGGGGGCGGCATCCTATCGGTTGGAGGTTGTTCTTGATGATGAAATAACCGGATTCGGGGTGCGCCGCGATGATGCCGTAACGCGCGAACGCCGCACGCTGCGCGCGCGTTATAAATTGATCCATCTCGCTGACAACAGCGTCAAAATCGACGCTACTGCGGGGTCCGATGCCGGTATTGATGTGGTCAGTTCTGAATATGCCACGGTCGCGGCTGAAAATACTGCGCTAGAGCGTTTGGCAGAAATCATTGCAGATCAAATTGTCACGCGGATCGCGCTGGATGCGGGACGCGCCCCCGCGCCGCAATGACCGCTGTCGGGTGAAGGCATCGCTTTCCGAAATCAGCCGCGCGCTGGATGCGCCGCCACCAGCCATCCGTCTTTTTTTGCTCCACGGCGCGGACGAATCGAGTTCAATTGCCCTGTCCAAACGTCTTGAACGAGCATGTGGGGCCGACGCCGAACGGGTTGATCTCGACGCAACCAAGCTGAAGGCTGATCCTGCACGTCTTTCTGATGAAGCCGCATCCTTTTCGATGTTTGGGGGCAAACGCTACATTCGCATACAGCCGGTCAGTGATGATGCCCTGCCCGCAATTATTGCCCTGTTGGAAGCCGGTGTCGCCGAACATCCCGTGATCGCGATTGCAGGCGCGCTCAAGCCAGCCTCCGCGCTGCTCAAACTCGCGCTGTCCAGCCCCGCAATTATGGCACACGCCAGCTTCATTCCTGATGCGGGTCAGGCAAGCCAGATTGCCGAGGCATTGGGACGTGAAGCTGGCCTGCGTCTGTCGGGCGATATTGCCCGTGCAATTGCCTCCGCAGCGGGTAATGACCGCGCAATTATGGCACAAGAGATTGAAAAGCTTGCACTTTTTTTGGATGCAGGGCCCGAGCGCCCGGTCGAAGCGACGATGGATGCGTTGGAAAGCATTGGTGCGGCGACCAGCGACGGCGCGCTGTCCCGTTTGGTTGATGCGGTGCTCGATGGACGCCCAAACGGTGTTGCAGACGAAGTGGCACGGCTTTCCCAAGAAGGGATGGAGGGTATTCCCTTGCTTCGTGCGGTGTCGCGGCGTGTTCACATGCTTGCGGGTTTGCGCGCAGAGGTGGACAGCGGTCTTTCTGCGGGAGCGGCGGTTAAAGCCCGCGGCAAGGCAATTTTCTGGAAGGATGAAGCGCCAGTCACGCGGCAGGTTTCACGCTGGCCCTCCGCCCGCCTTGCGACCGCATCATCGCGACTGTTGGCGACCGAACAGGCCATCATGGCGGCGGGTACAGCGGGTACAATTCTGTGCGATGCAGAATTGATTGCCATCAGCCGCGTTGCAGCGCGATTGCGCTAGGGTCAGGACTTAAACTCGCTCCCCGCACACATTATTAAATTCGCTCCCCGCTCAGGCGTTGGCAAATGAGATCGAGTTGATCGAGCGAGGAATAGCCCAAGGTCACTGTGCCCCCCTTCGCCGCGTGGTGGATGCTGACTTTCAGCCCCAGCATATCGCCCAATTGCCGTTCAAGCGCTGCCAGATCGGCATCACGGAGGGCATTTGGGGCCTCAGACCGGATGCGCGCAGTGCCAGGCTTAAAGCGCCGCGCAAGTTTTTCGGTTTCACGCACCGACAAATCGCGCTCAATCACCTGTTTTGCCAACCCGAGCGGGTCTTCACAATTGAGCAGCGCACGCGCATGCCCCATGCTGATCTGACCAAAACCGAGATAATCCTGCACCCGCTGCGGCAAATTGCGCAGGCGGATCAAATTGGCAATGTGGCTGCGCGATTTGCCGACGATCTTGCCCAACGCCTCCTGACTGTGGCCATAATCGTCGATCAGGCGCCGGTATGTTTCACCTTCTTCAATCGCATTCAATTGTTCGCGCTGGATATTTTCAACAAGCGCAATTTCAAGCGCGGTGCGATCGTCAAAATCTCGAACGATTACAGGGACTTGATGGATATTTGCGCGTTGTGCCGCACGCCA
Organism: Sphingomonadales bacterium; assembly: GCA_043760405.1. Taxonomy (GTDB): domain Bacteria; phylum Pseudomonadota; class Alphaproteobacteria; order Sphingomonadales; family Sphingomonadaceae; genus Aquisediminimonas. The sequence goes on along the minus strand of JAYUPB010000002.1, from coordinate 42,435 downwards.
GCGACGCTCACCCGCGACAATTTGAAAATGCCCGTCCATATCGCGCACGACAATGGGTTGGAGCATCCCGCTCGCCTCAATCGAACGCGCCAGTTCATCAAGCGCGGCTTCATCAAAATGCTTGCGCGGTTGATTGGGCAAGGGCCGCATATTGGCGACATCGACCATGCGAATGCCCGCCGGTGTCGCCCCACCTTCTGGCCGGATCGGTGCTTCTTGCGCAATTTCACCCATGAGCGCGGAAAGCCCGCGCCCCAAACCTGCGGGGCGTTTTTTCAGGGGTGCTGGTTCACTTTCACTCATGCCGCCACCGCCGCTTTGGGCAAGCGCCCAATGACTTCGCGGGCAAGCGCGATATAGGCCTCTGACCCGGCACAGCGGTGATCATAGATCAGCGCGGGCAGACCGTGACTTGGCGCTTCCGACAGCCGGACATTGCGCGGGATAACCGTTTCAAACACCGCCGCACCAAGGCAGGCGCGGACATCCTCCGCAACCTGTTCAGTCAGGCGGTTGCGACGGTCATACATGGTCAGGGCAACCCCGAGAATCGACAGGCCAGGATTAAACTTTGCCCGAATGCGCTCAAATGTCTGAAGCAACTGGCTCAACCCCTCAAGCGCGAAAAATTCACATTGCAGGGGCACGAGCAAGGAATGCGCTGCAACCAAGGCATTGATGGTCAACAACCCCAATGAAGGCGGGCAATCAACCAGAACAATGTCCCATTTTCCTTGCGGGGCCGCATCAAGCGCCATCGACAATTGATGGGTGCGGTTTTCATAGTCGACCAGTTCAATTTCAGCGCCGGACAGGTCGGCGACTGCCGCCACAAGGTCCAACCGCGGGATTTTGGTCGCAATTGCGGCTTCCGCAAGCGTCGTATCACTGGTCAGAACATCATAGGATGACCGCACGCGGTCAGCATGCATCACGCCCAATCCGGTCGATGCATTGCCCTGCGGATCCAGATCAATCAGCAACACGCGCCACCCTGTTGCAGCCAGCGCCGTGGCCAGATTGATCGCTGTGGTCGTTTTACCAACGCCGCCTTTTTGATTTGCAACGGTAATCCGAATCATCTGGCCCGCTTTCTTTTGACATCGCGCGCCACAATGATGGCTGCGTCGGTATCTGTGATGCTCTGTTCCACGTGAAATACACCTTGCCATGAATGCGCAATGGTTTCCAGTTCTTCCCGCGCGCTGCGTCCTTTTGGCAAAACCCACACGGTCCCATTTCGGGAATAACGGAATGCCGCCTCCAAAAGCTTTGGTAGCGGCGCAAATGCGCGGGCGCTGATGACCGATGCTGGCCGGTCTGACAATTGTTCAAGTCGTCCGCCGTGCATGATGACATTTTTCAGATCAAGTGTGTCAGCCACAGACTTAAGAAACTCAACGCGCTTGCGCCGCGATTCGACCAAGATCACAGGACGCGATTCAAGGATAGCAACCACCAGCCCCGGAAAGCCAGCGCCTGTCCCAAGGTCAAGCCACGGCCCCTTATTGGCCCCTGCCAGCGGGATAAGCTGGGCAGAATCAACGATATGACGCGCCCACATTTGATCCGCAGACGCAGCCGAAATCAGATTTTGCTGCAAACTTTCGGCGAGCACCAAGTGGCGTAGTGCATCCAATTTATCAAATGTTTCACGTGAAACACCGCGCGTCTCCAACAACCATGTCTTGGCTTCATCTTCGGTCATGCGGTGCGCTCCATCGGTGCTGGGCGTTTGGCATGCACCAATATTGCGGCGAGTGCCGCAGGCGTAATCCCCCGGATACGCTCTGCGCCGCCCAATGTTGCGGGGCGCACAGCCTCCAGCTTCTCTACCATTTCGTTGGAAAGTCCACCTATTGCCCGGTAATCGAGGTCAGCGTGAATGGATATATTTTCATTCGCACGCATCGCTCGTATCTCTGCGTCCTGCCGCGCGAGGTACGGCGCATAGCGTGCATCTTCGATGATTTCAGCGATCAAATCAGCGCGGCAGTCGTGTGCTTGCGGGATCAAAGCGCGCACTGCTTCTAAGTCAAACCCGTCATACCGCAGCCACGCGAACAGACTTTGCCGAAGGCCGTCGTCGCGCACATCCACACCCGCCGCTCGAATTTCTGCACTGGATACGGGGCGCTCAAGCGCTGATCGCAAACATGTCCGTTGGAGTGCACGTGCTTCATACTGTGCAGCGCGCTCCGACCCGACACAGCCTGCGGCCAGCGCCATGGGTGTGAGCCGAGTCGCCGCATTGTCTGCGCGGAGATGGAGACGGTATTCGGCGCGTGCGGTCAACATGCGGTAAGGCTCGGTAATTCCTTGCAAGATCAAATCATCCACCATGACGCCAATATAAGAAGACGCGCGGTCAAGGATTATTGGCGGTTTTCCAAGGGTTTTGGCGGCGGCATTGAGTCCAGCGACCAGCCCCTGCGCCGCCGCCTCCTCATAGCCAGTCGTCCCGTTAATCTGTCCGGCACAGTAAAGCCCAGACGTTGCGCGCACTTGAAGTGTCGTATCGAGCGCACGGGGGTCAATATGGTCATATTCAACCGCATAGCCCGGTTGCACAATTTCAACACTTTCTAACCCCTTGATGGTGTGCAACATCGCCAGCTGCACATCTTCGGGGAGCGATGTCGATATGCCGTTGGGGTAGACCAGCACATCATCTGTGCCCTCTGGTTCCAGAAAAATTTGGTGGCCGTCGCGGTCACCAAAGCGATTGACCTTGTCCTCAATCGACGGGCAGTAACGCGGCCCCTGCCCCTCAATCGCCCCTGAATGGAGGGGTGACCGATCAAGACCGCTGCGAATAACCGCGTGGGTTGCGGTATTGGTGCGGGTCATTGCACAGAAAAGCTGCGGCGCGGGACGTCCTGTTGACCGCGTTGAAAATGTCCAATCCCCGTTGTCAGACGGCTGAACGCTCAGCCCGCTCCAGTCAATCGTCCGGCCATCAAGGCGTGGCGGGGTTCCGGTCTTCAAGCGCGCAATCGGCAGGTTTAACGCCCGCAACTGCGCGCCGAGCGTCATGGCTGACGCCTCCCCCACGCGACCGCCCGTCGTTTGCGCTTCCCCGCAAAACATCTTGGCATTCAGGAACGTGCCAGTGGCAAGAACAATGGCAGCAGCACGAAGCGCGCGTCCATCGCCCAACATTATGCCGGTTACGGTCGTGCCATCAGCGCCAAACATCAGCGATTCGGCAGCGCCTTCGATAATCTCCAGGCCAGACTGCGCATTGAGAATATTATGGATCGCTGCCTTGAACCGCTTGCGGTCTGCCTGAATACGCGGACCCTGCACGGCAGCTCCTTTTGAGGCATTGAGCATACGGTAATGTATCGCCGCTGCGTCGGCCGCGCGGGCCAATATGCCGTCAAAAGCATCGACTTCACGGACCAGATGGCCTTTTCCCAGGCCACCAATCGCCGGATTACACGACATTGCCCCAATGGTGTTGCGATCAAAGCTGATCAACGCCGTCCGCGCCCCCATACGTGCAGAGGCCGCCGCGGCCTCACACCCCGCATGGCCCCCGCCAACCACAATCACATCAAATACAAGCATCCATTTTCGCTAGGCGTGAGTCGCGCGCGGGTCAAACTTGTTTCACGTGAAACAGCGCTACTTGCCGATACAAAATGCGCCAAACAACGCGTCGAGCATATCTTCAACACCCGCACGGCCTGTGAGTGCATCAAGGTGACGCCGTGCCTGCCGCATATGTTCGGCAATAATAAGCAAATCCTGTGCACGCTGCGCATCCCACAGTTCTTCCAAAACACTGGCAACGATCCTGCGGTGTCGCTGGTTGAGCGCCAATGCGCCGACTTTGGGAAGGAGCATCTTGGCACGCGCGATCATTGCTGCCCGTAACGCGTCAAGACCCAGTCCCGTTTTCGCTGAAACCGCCAGACCTGCGCCTTGACCGTCCAGATCCGCTTTCGCCGCGATCAGGATTGCGCGCGCCGTGTCGGGGCAATCCTCCGCCGCGCCAAGCCACAAAATGATGTCAGCACTGGCCAGTGCTTCTCCCGTGCGGGCAATGCCGATATCCTCTATCTCATCACCTGCCGACCCGCGCAGACCCGCTGTATCGATCAACACCAAAGGGATGCCCTCGATCACAATCGGCGCTTCTATACGGTCACGCGTGGTTCCCGCTATGGCCGAAACGATTGCCGCATCGCGCCCCGCTATCGCATTGAAAAGACTTGATTTTCCAGAGTTTGGAGGTCCTGCCAGAACAATATTAACCCCGTCCTTCAAACGTTCAGCCGCCGGTTGCGCGAGCAGCGCGTTCATTTCCGCGCAGAGCGCAGCCAGCCCGTCACGGTGAAGAGCCGCATCAGGCACATCATCTTCATCGGAAAAATCGAGCGTCGCTTCTATCTGCGCCGCAAGCGTGAGCAAGTGGCGCTGCCACGCATCAACGCGGCGACCCAGAGCCCCTTCGGCCAAGGCCAGGGCGCTCTGCCGTTGACCCTCAGTTTCGGCCGCCAGCAGATCAGCAAGCCCCTCTGCCTCTGCCAAATCAATCCGGCCATTTTCAAAGGCGCGACGGGTAAATTCGCCCGCGGTCGCCGGTCGCAGACCCTCAATCTCGCCGAGCGCTGCCATAACTGCAGCCACCACCGCACGTCCACCGTGGATATGAAGCTCAGCCAGATCTTCACCGGTCACGGTTGCGGGTCCGGGGAACCATAACGCCAGCCCCTGATCGAGGGGTATTGCGTTCTTTGGATCAACAAAACGACACAGGGTCGCAGTGCGCGCTTTGAGATTTTTTTTTGTGAGCGCAAATAAAGCAGGCCCCGCCCCTGCCCCACTGATGCGCACAACAGCGATGCCCGCCGGGGGAAGCCCGCTCGACAATGCAAAAATACTGTCCACGCTGTGCGCCTGACTTCCTTGTGGCTTAATTTTTCTTTGTCTTGCCCGACGTTGCTCCGCTTGCGAACTGACCGATCAGATCTTTGACCAGATCCACACCAGCCCCGCCTAGTGGCACCCAGTTGCGGACCATGCCTTCGACCATATCTGGGGTAACACCCTTTTTCATTACATCTTTAACTTGGCTCAGATAGGCATCATGGACATCGGTCAAATCGGGAAGCCCCACCAGACGGCGGACTTCTTCTGGGGTGCAATCAACTTCAATATTGAATTTCATGGTGCATTCCTTGCTTCATTGCTGGGCTTGAGGGGTAGCCTGTCCACCTGTATCATCATCCCATGCCTTATGCCCCTGTCTCTGCCAGAATCGCAACGCCTATCGGCATGGTCGTTATCGCGGCGGTAAACGAAACTTTGCTCTCTGTCCGGATCATCTCCGAAATCTCGGCAGAACAACATGACACGGGCAGCCCCGTTTTGGACCGCGCGGTCACCCAGATGCGCGCTTATTTCGCCGGACAGCGGCGTGATTTTGATCTGCCACTCATGCCCTTGGCCAGCGTGCGCGGCACTGCGCTGCGCGCCGGGATCATATCGGTCGGCTATGGGCAGACGCTTACCTACGGCGCGCTCGCGCACAAAATAGATTCCGGGCCACGCGCTGTGGGTCAGGCATGCCGGCGCAACCCGTTCCCGATCATTGTCCCTTGCCACCGTATCACATCAGCGGGCGGCGCGCCTGAAAACTATTCCGGCGGAGACGGCATCACTACGAAGGCGTGGCTGAACGCATTTGAACGGGGTAACTGCGCTTAAAGTCCGGCAAAAGCGGCTGCATAGGGGGCAACTTCGTGCCAGCCTTCCCAAATCATCTTTCCCGCGACGTAGATAATCACGACCAAACCAACCCATGCGATCCAGCGGTAGCGTTCGATATATTGGGCGATGATATTGGCAGCAATCCCCATCAGCGCGACAGAAAGCACCAGCCCGATCATTAAAATTCCAGGATGCTCCCGCGCCGCACCTGCAACTGCGAGCACATTATCAAGGCTCATCGACACATCGGCAAGCGCAACGGCCCATGCAGCAGCGGCAAAGCTTTTTGAAGCGATAATCCCGGAATGTTCGTCACCCTCAATCTCAGGTGAGCCTGGCGATTCTCCAGCGGGGGCCATGCGAATATCGCGGTACATCCGCCAGCCCACCCACAGCAGCAAGAGCCCACCGGCAAGCACAAGGCCGACTATGCCCATCAACCAGCTGACACCGAGCGCGAAAATGATCCGCAACACCAACGCTGCGATGATCCCGATCATGATCACCTTTTTGCGCTGAACGGGCGGCAATCCTGCTGCAAGCGCGCCCACAACAATCGCATTGTCCCCTGCCAACGTAATGTCGATCAGCAAGACCTGCAAAAATGCTGAAAAAGCCGAAGGCGTGTTCAGATTGGAAAAGTCATGAACAATATGTCCCCATATCTCTGCAGGACCGCCCATGGAGGGCACTGCAACAGCAGCAAGGTTCAACACATCAATCACAGAGTATCTCCAAAATATATCACGTCAGGCGCATATCATAATCGTTTTCGGGGGCGTGACGGCTGTTTACTGATTCATCGAATCGAAGAAATCTTCGTTGGTCTTCGAATCCTTCATCTTGTCGATCAGGAATTCCATCGCATCGATCGTGCCCATCTGCATGAGAATGCGGCGAAGCACCCACATTTTCGAAAGTTTGCCCTTTTCAACAAGCAATTCTTCCTTACGCGTGCCCGATTTTCCGACATCAAGCGCAGGGAAGATACGCTTGTCAGAGACCTTGCGATCAAGAACGATTTCGGAGTTGCCCGTGCCTTTAAACTCTTCAAAGATAACCTCATCCATGCGGCTGCCGGTATCAATCAGCGCGGTTGCGATGATCGAGAGCGAGCCGCCTTCCTCGATGTTTCGCGCGGCCCCGAAAAAGCGTTTCGGGCGTTGCAGTGCATTGGCGTCAACGCCGCCAGTCAACACTTTGCCGCTTGAGGGCACCACAGTATTATAAGCACGGCCCAATCGCGTTATGGAATCGAGCAGGATGACAACATCCTTTTTATGTTCAACCAGACGTTTGGCCTTTTCAATCACCATTTCGGCGACCTGCACATGGCGCGACGCGGGTTCATCAAAGGTGGAAGAGATAACCTCACCCTTTACCGAACGCTGCATATCGGTGACTTCTTCTGGACGTTCATCGACCAGCAGGACGATCAGAAATACTTCTGGATGATTGTCCGTAATCGCTTTGGCAATATTTTGCAGCAGCACGGTTTTACCCGTGCGCGGCGGCGCGACGATCAACGCGCGCTGGCCCTTGCCCTGCGGTGAAATAATATCAATGACGCGTGCCGATTTGTCTTTGACCGTTGGGTCAAGCGAATCAAGGTTAAGCTTCTCATCAGGATAAAGTGGGGTCAAATTGTCAAAATTGACGCGGTGGCGCACGACATCAGGATCGTCAAAATTGATGGCCGTGACTTTGTTGAGCGCAAAATAACGTTCGCCATCCTTTGGCCCGCGAATTTCGCCTTCAACCGTATCACCCGTGCGAAGGCCGTGTTTGCGGACTTGATTGGGGGAGAGATAAATATCGTCAGGTCCTGCGAGATAATTTGCTTCGGGACTGCGAAGAAAACCGAACCCGTCCTGAAGCACCTCAATCGTGCCGATGCCCATAATTTGCGTGCCGTTTTCAGCTTCAACTTTGAGGATTGCGAACATCAAATCCTGTTTGCGCAGGGTCGATGCGCCTTCAACGCCCAGTTCTTCAGCCATGCCGACGAGTTCTGCCGGGGTTTTCTTTTTAAGGTCTTTCAAATGCATTTCTAATTTCCAGTGGTATCTTTGAAGGGGAGAACCGCAAAACAGCGAAATCAAGGACTGATGCTGAAGGGTGAAGCGCAAGAATGCGCTGCGGAAGTCTTATAAATAAGCGTGGTCGGTGGGTTAGTCAAGAAGCGTCAAAAGGGGCGGACGATCACCACTATAACAATCACGGCAGCCGCTATGCCCGGCACTTCATTGAGCATGCGCAAAGTTTTTCCGCTGGCATTCCGCTCACCCCGCGTGAGTTTTTTGGCATAACCTGCCATCCAACCGTGATAACCAGACAAAGCAATGACAAACAGAAATTTGGCCAAGAACCATCCCTGATTGAACGCACCAATATCAAAAGCGAGGGCCAAGCCCAAAACCCACACGAATATCATAGCAGGAGTGAGAATGATCTGGATCAAGCGGTTTTCGCGGTCAACCCAGCGGCTTTCCTCAGCCGATCCAGCCTCACATTCTTGGTGATAAACCAGAAATCGGGGCAGCATGAAAAGCCCGGCCATCCAGAAAATCACAAAAATGATGTGCGCTGCTTTTATCCAAAGATAGGCATTGCCGAGCCACCCGATCATCATCCGCGCACCCGTTTGATCAAATGTTCAACATGCGCAATCGGCGTGTCTGGTAATATACCATGACCAAGGTTGAAAACATGGGGCCGTCCGGGAAATGCGGATAATATCCTGTCAATCGCTTGATCAAGAACATCCCCACCCGTAATCAACGCCAAAGGATCAAGATTCCCCTGAACAGGCAGATTTTCTGGCAAGTTTTCATGTGCCCACAGCGGATCAACGGTTTCATCTAATCCGACAGCTGACACACATGTTTCCCGGGCATAAGCGGGCAATTTTGCGCCCGCCCCTTTTGGAAAACCAATAATCGGGGTTTGTGGATGACGCGTCCGCACCTTTTCAACAATTTTGACCGTCGGCGCGATCACCCAATGTTCAAACTGGGTGGGCGATAAACTGCCTGACCAGCTATCAAACAATTGCACGGCATCAACGCCGGCATCAATCTGACCACAGAGATAATCGACGGTTAGATCCGCTATCGCATCAATGATAATCTGAAAGGCTTGCGGATCCCGGTAAGCAAAGCGGCGCGCCTCAGCCTGTTCCTTGCTGCCCTGTCCAGCAATCATATAGGTCGCAACGGTCCAGGGACTGCCAGCAAAGCCCAAAAATGTCTTTTCAGGCGTCAACGCAGCCGCAACCCGCTTAACCGTCCCATAGACCGGCGCAAGCCGTTCTGGTGCCTGAGTGAGAACGGACAGTGCATGATCGACAAGCGTTGGGGCAAGACGGGGGCCTTCTCCCGTTTCAAACCACAGGTCCTGACCAAGCGCATAAGGAATGACGAGAATGTCTGAAAACAGGATTGCACCGTCAAACCCAAACCGCTTTATGGGCTGTAACGTGACTTCAGCAGCAGCATCACTGTCATTCACCAGTTCAAGAAACCCGCCTTTTTCAGCACGGAGCGCGCGATATTCAGGAAGATAACGTCCTGCTTGGCGCATTAGCCACAAAGGGGGGCGTTCGTCCCTTTGACCCCTTAGGGTGCTGAGCAATGGCTTGATTGAATCGTTTTTCACACTGCCCCTCTATTCATTTATTATAGAATAAAAAAGATTGTAGTTGTTAGTTGGTCGCTTGATAGCGTGAATTACCGGTAACGCGTGGTTTTGCCAACAGCTTGACTCATATCCGCACGCCAAGATGAGCAGAGTCGTTTTTACCGCCCCCATTATCCACAGGACGGGATGAAAGCTGTCCTGCTGTGCACAGTCCTGTGAATCTTTTTTTGGCGGCTCTGGACAGAAGCAGGCCTTGCAGTTGTTAAGCGCTTTCCGCTAGCACCGTCCACAATGTTATCCACAGCGCGCCTTTGCCCATGACCCGGCTTCATCTCCACCTGCTGTCCGATTCAACCGGAGAGACTTTGGAGACAATAGCCAAGGCAGCGCTTTCTCAATTTGACGGCGTTGAAACAGTCAAACATTTTTGGCCAATGGTCCGTACCGAGGGACATATTGAGCGTATTTTGAATGATATAACTCAAAATCCCGGTCTCGTCCTGTTCACGCTTGTCAATCATGAATTGCGGCGTACCCTTGAGACCCGGTGTAAAGCGTTGGGGCTGCCGACCGTTGCAGCACTTGATCCCGTGCTTGACGCGCTGTCAACGATGCTGGGACAAGAGGCCAAAGCGCGGCCAGGGCTTCAACATATGCTCGATGCTGCTTATTTTGCGCGGGTAGAGGCGATCCAGTTCACAATTGCGCACGATGACGGGGTTAATTGGGAAAATTGGGAACAGGCCGATATTGTGCTGGCCGGGGTTTCGCGCAGTTCAAAGACACCGACCTCAATCTATCTCGCCAACAAAGGTTACAAGACTGCGAACATCCCGATCGTGATCGAATCGCCGCCGCCGCACAGCCTTTATACACTCAAGCACCCGCTTGTGGTGGGTTTGGTGACAGGCGCAGACCGGCTGGTTCAGATTCGGCGCAACCGGTTGTTGTCGCTCAACCAAACGCCGGATACCGATTATGTTGATGAGGATGCGGTCAAACGCGAAATTGGGTTCGCGCGGCGCATGTTTGCCGACAATGACTGGCCGGTGATTGATATGACGCGGCGCTCAATTGAGGAAGCGGCCGCTGCAATCATCAATCTCTATAATGAGCGTCAGACAAAAGCATTGCTACCGTGACGCTGATCCTTGCCTCTCAATCAGCCACACGGCGCGCGATGTTGAACGCGGCTGGTATCTCGCATGAAGCCATGTTTCCCGGCGTTGACGAAGATGCTGCCAAAGCAGCGCTGGTGGCGCGGGGCACGGGACCGCGTGATCTGGCCGATGCTCTGGCCGAACTCAAAGCGGTTAAACTATCGCTGCGTTACCCTGGTAAATTAGTGCTTGGCTGCGATCAGACTTTGGCGCTGGAGGGCGGAACTTTGTTTGATAAAGCGCCTGATCGCGGGGTACTTTCCGCGCAGCTAAAACAGCTTTCTGGGCAAGTGCACAGCCTTTATAGCGGGGCTGTTATTGCAGAAAATGGCATCCCCGTGTGGCGCTTTGTCGATCGCGCAAAAATGACGATGCGCCCGCTTTCGCAAGACTATATTGCCGATTACCTTGATGCAGAGGGTGATGATTTGCTCGGTTGTGTCGGGGGTTACCGGATCGAAGGCCGGGGCGCGCAGCTTTTTTCCAAGATTGAAGGCAGCCATTTCACGATATTGGGGCTGCCACTGCTGCCGCTTTTGGCCTTTTTGCGCGTGCGCGGGGTGATTGGCGTATGAGCCTTCCTTACGCCGAGGTGATTGGTGATCCGGTCAGCCAATCTAAATCACCCTTGATCCACAAATTTTGGCTGGAGGCCATGGGTATATCTGCGGACTACCGCTCCTGCCATGTCGCGCCAGCGGGGCTGGAAGCCTATGTCGCGCACAGACGCACAGACGAACAGTGGCGGGGCTGCAATGTTACCATCCCCCATAAATTGGCGGTGATGGATCATGTCGCTGATCCCGGAAATGTTCGGTCAACAATTGGCGCGATGAACACGATTGCACGGGATGAAAATGGGGCATTTTTTGGCACCAACACTGATGCGGCGGGATTTTTTGCGCCAATAGCTGATTTGCCGATTAAGGATGCCACCGCGATTGTCATTGGCACAGGCGGTGCTGCGCATGCTGTGCTGTTTGCGTTGGCCAAGTGCGGCATTGGGTCGGTCATCCTTTTGGCACGTAATCCGTTAAAGGGCGCGGCCTTGCTGGCGCGCTTTGGATTGAAGGGGCGGGTTTTGGCTCTTGGTTCTGTGCTGCCACCGGCGCAATTATTGGTCAACGCCAGTCCGCTCGGCATGACAGGCCAAGACCCACTGCCCCTTTCGCTTGAGAGCCAAGATGAAGACTGTGTTGTCTATGATTTGGTCTATCAGCCGCTGGTGACGCCGCTGTTGCGCGCGGCCCGGGATCGCGGGCTTGACTGTGTTGACGGGCTCGACATGCTGATCGGCCAAGCGGCATTGGCGTTTGAGCTGTTTTTTGGTGCAGTCCCGCCGCGTGATGATGCTGCGCTCAGGACGCTTCTGATCGCATGATCGTGCTTGGCCTCACCGGTTCCATCGGGATGGGAAAATCAGCTGTGACCGCCATGTTTCGAGCGCAGGGCGTGCCGGTGTTTGATGCTGACGCAGAAGTGCACCGTTTGCAGGGGTCCGGCGGCGGACTTGTTACGGTAATAGAAGCGCGCTTTCCAGGCACCACGGGACCAGGCGGAGTTGACCGTCAGAAATTGGGCGCGCAAGTGCTTGGTCACCCAGCCGATCTCAAAGCGCTTGAACGGATCATTCACCCCGCTGTTTATAAGGCGCGCCAGATGTTTTTGCGGCGGAACCGATCCCGGGCTTTGGTGGTGCTGGATATTCCTTTGTTGTTTGAAAAAAGGGGCCTCGCCAGACTCGATGCGATTGTCACTGTGTCCGCGCCGCTTTGGATGCAGCGCAGACGCGTGCTTGCGCGGGCCAATATGACACTCACCAAATTCAACCGGATCAACGCATTGCAGCTTCCTGATCATCATAAACGCGCGCGCGCTGATTTTGTCATTGAAACGGGCTGTCTGCGTTTGGAAACACGCCAAGCGGTTCGTCGTCTGATCGCTTGCCTCATGCGAAAAAAAGGCGGATAACTTCTCTTAACATGCGCGAAATAGTTTTTGATACCGAAACGACAGGCCTTAGCGCTGCCAGCGGCGACAGATTGGTTGAAATTGGGTGTATTGAGCTCATCAACCGGACTGAAACGGGCCGAGTCTATCATGCTTATTATAATCCAGAACGCCCAATGGATCCTGTGGCACAGTCGATTCACGGGCTGTCTGACGCTTTTCTGTCAGATAAGCCGATTTTTGATGAAACGGTTGAGGATCTGCTCGACTTTCTTGATGACAGCCCCTTGATTGCCCATAATGCCAGTTTCGATTTTGCATTCCTCAACCATGAACTTGGAGCGTGCGGGCGGTTGAAGATACCCTTGTCGCGTATGATTGATACGCTCGCAATTGCGCGGGTGCGCCACCCCGGTGCCAAGCACAGTCTTGATGCCTTGTGTACACGATACGGCATTGACCGCAGCCACCGTGTCAAACACGGCGCGCTGTTGGATGCGCAATTGCTGTCACAGCTTTATGTCGAACTGACTGGCGGCCGCCAAATTGGTTTGGAACTGGCGGGGGATGTCGGCATGTCATCAACGCCCGTTTTTGCGACGCGCACAAACGGGCCGGGTAAAACCCCGCGCGCACCGCGCGTTTTTGCCGCAAGCCTTCAAGAAATGGCGATACACCGCGCCTTTATTGAAAAATTGATCGACCCTCTTTGGGCCGACTCCGATACGCCCGCCGATACATCCCCTGATTTGGTTGCGATTGACGGACGCCCTAGTCGCGCTTAAGGGCGCGACGCTTCGAGTAGGAGGTTAGTGATGGACATTCGTGTTTCAGGTCATCAGGTCGATACAGGTGACGCGCTGAAACAACATGTGACGGACAGGTTGCAGGGTGTTGCGAATAAATATTTTTCGCGCGCGCTTTCGGCCCACGTCACATTTGGAACAGGTCCGCATGATCACGGCTTTGTGTGCGATATTATCGCGCACGTAATGCAAGGCGTTGTTTTGAAAGGGTCAGGGCGCGCCATGGATGCGCATCTGGCGTTTGATGAAGCGTCAGACAAAATTGAAAAGCAATTGCGGCGGTATAAGCGGCGGTTGAAAGATCATCATTCAGGCAGTGGCAATGGTGCTGTCGCCACATTGGATGCTGATGATGCCAATTATGTGGTGTTTGATGCAGGGGATATTGAGGTTGAGGCCGAAGATCATCCCCCGATCATCGCCGAAACGCGTGTTGATGTGCCAGATGCGACTGTTTCTGATGCTGTCATGATGCTCGATTTACGCAACACCAATGCATTGCTGTTTCGCAATGCTGGCAGTGGGGCCTATAATATGGTGTATCGCCGCGGTGACGGCACGATTGGATGGGTAGAACCACAGGTCGGGGCCTAAGGCTTAATTAAATTTCGGGGCGTCGTTCGTGCGGCGCCCCGATGAAATGGACAGGGAATGACTGCTATTATCGATTTGTTGGGGCCTGGCGCTGTGTCGTCTGGTTTGCACACAGCGTCGACAAAGACTTTGTTCCAAAGCTTGGGACAGATTGCTGAACGTGAATACGGATTGTTGCCCGCCATTGTGGTAGAGCGCTTGACCGAGCGTGAACGCTTGGGCTCAACGGGCTTTGGCGGCGGAGTTGCGATTCCCCACGGCAAGGTTGATGGGCTTGGCCATGTGGTTGGCATGTTCATCCATTTGTCAGAACCCGTTGATTTTAAGGCTATAGATGACCTGCCTGTCGATTTGATTTTTTGTCTGCTTTCTCCCCCCGACGCAGGCTCGGAACATTTGAAGGCTTTGGCGCAGGTGAGCCGGTGGTTGCGCGACCGCGCTTTTGTCGCGAAATTGCGCGGCGCAGGATCAGCAGATGCGATTTTTGCACTTTTTTCCGCCGTTGATGCGCGCGACGCCGCCTGATTTGTGACACAGCGCCTCACCAGCGCACTGATGGTTTCTGCGCTGATCCGCCGCGTTCATCAGGCCGGCGGCGCGGCGATGATCCTGTCAAAGGGCGATGAGACCGCTGGCTCTATCCTTGTTGTTGCGATGGAAAAAGGGCGGATAACGGCGCTTTCAGAGCGCATTTTGGGCATCGATGGTACCTATGTTTGGACAGATACTGGACCACAAGACATTGAAAACGTTAAGGAAATTGATGAATATTTAGCGCGTCGGCGCAATCGCGATCCCGATTTATGGGTGATTGAACTGGACATCGCGGGTGCTGCACGGTTCGCCGCGCAAATGGATGGCTCTGCTTGACTTTGTTGCGCTGCACAACGAAAGCAAATCAATCGAAATAGCGTCGCCGTATCGTCACCCGCACATTTGGGCTTTGGATACGAACGCAGTCGGAAAGATGATCGGAATGTCTCGGTTTAGGCCGAATGGTAAAGACATTTTGTTGGTCTGCTTTCTGCCCAAATTGAAGAGTTTATGAGCCGCAAATTTTCGACCGCCGCACTCGGCGTGATGACTCTGACCTTATTTGGCGCTTTTGGTGCCTATGCCCCTGCTTCGGCGACGTGGGCAACCGCAATTCCTGCGGAACCAGAAGCAACGCTCCTGCCCCTATCGGTGGTAGAAGAAGCGAATTTAGAGGGGGAGACCCCTGCATTCCCCCTTCCCGACATGAACGATGTTGATCCTGGCCGCGCGTCATCGCTTGCTGGCCTTGTTGCGCGTCACGGGGGAATGGGCACCGCCAATCGTGAGGCTGAATGCCTTGCCATTGCGGTTTATTTCGAATCCAAGGGTGAACCACTAGACGGTCAGCTTGCGGTTGCCAAAACTGTGCTTAACCGAACAAATTCAGGGCGTTTTCCCTCCTCCATCTGCTCGGTTGTTTACCAGCCCAGCCAGTTTTCCTTCATTCGCGGGGGCGTTCATCCTACCATCGCACGCAGTGGCAATCACTGGAAAACAGCCGTGGCCATTGGTCATATTGCGCAGAATGATTTGTGGGACAGCAGCGTTTCAAACGCTTTGTTCTTTCATGCACGCCGCGTATCACCGGGCTGGAAAATGCGCCGTGTGGCAGCCGTCGGCAATCACGTTTTTTACCGCTGAGCCAAATTTCCCTCGCACATGTTCCCTAATTGTTCTAACGCACTCTGATGAATTTTACATCAGATGCTTTGGTTTCATCGGACGTTGTGCGCGGGGTGTCGCGACTATTTCTGCGGCATGAACTGACCGCAATTACAGAAGTGCCGATTGGCAACGGACGCCGTGTTGACCTGATGGCGCTCAGCCCAAAGGGCATTGTCACGATTGTGGAAATCAAAGTGTCGCGCGCGGATTTGCTTGGCGACAACAAATGGACGGATTATCTGGACTATTGTGATCGCTATTTTTGGGCGGTGCCGCAGGGCTTTGATCTTTCGCTGTTTGATCGCGAGGCTTTATTACCGCAGCGCGCGGGACTTATTGTCGCGGATCGCTATGATGCGGCAATAGTGCGTGAACCCGTCACCCACATGCTCGCGCCTGCGCGGCGCAAGGTTGAAACTCTTCGTTTTGCGCGGCGTGCGGCGCGGCGTTTATTGGTTTCCATCGAAGCCGAGGATATAATCGCTTTCTAAAGTTTGGGTCCGGAAACTGGTTTGGCTGGTTTTGCGTTGTCGATGGCCTTCAAAATCACGCTCGCGCGTGTGTCTCGAACGGCATAATCACGCGCTGACATGCCAGCGACGCGGTCCTTTTTCGCGGGGTTTGCGCCTGCTGTCAAAAATTGTTCCACCAGCGCCAGATCACGATTTTGAACCGCAATGATCAAAGGTGTTTCGCCGCTATTATTCGCAAGATCAACCGATGCACCGCGCCGGAGCAGCATGGTAACGCCTTCCGCAAACCGAATCTTCGTAGCAATGATGAGCGGGGTGACGCCCTTATTATCGCGGACATCGGGTTTTGCCGCGTTGGACAAGAGAAAATTTAACCAAATGACATCGCGGCCCGAAGTTACAATATGCAGACCCGCTTCCCCCGTTGATTGATCGCGCGTATCGATGATGATGGATCCTGGTTTTTTGATGATGTCGGTGACTTTGACACCGTCACGGTCGCGAATGGCCTTCAGAAAATTATAGCTTTCTGAAAATTGGGCGGTCGCTGCTGTTGGCATCATCATCGTCACCGCGAGGGCGGCACCAATATTTTTTGCCCATGTCACTTTATTCATCTGATATAGGTCCCTGTCATAACGGACGGATGCTTGCGTTCGCCCTCTTAGCAAAGCAAGGCTAACCGGACCATGAACAAAATCATTTTCAACCTTTGTATTTCTGCCGCTCTCATTTTGGCGGGGTGCAATGCGACACCCAAACAGCCTGACCCGGCCACCGCCCCGCTTGCGGGGGCAAAAATGGGCGGTGCGTTTACGCTGACGGATCAAAATGCAAAAAGCGTCAGCGACAGTCAGTTTAAGGGCAAATACCGGATGATTTATTTCGGTTACAGCTTTTGCCCAGATGTTTGCCCGGTTGATGTCCAGGTTCTCAGCCAAGGATTGGCGGAATTTGAAAAAATGGACCCCGTTCGCGGCGCGAAAGTGCAGCCGATTTTTGTGACAATTGATCCCGTGCGTGATACGCCTGCCGTCCTTAAATCCTTCGTCGCTAATTTTCATCCGCGTTTGGTCGGGCTCACGGGAACACAAGCGCAAATTGCTGCGGTTGCAAAAAGCTATGCCGTGATTTTTGAATATCAAAAACCCAATGCGACTGGTGCCTATTTGGTCGATCACAGCCGCACAGCGATGCTTTACGGTCCAGAAGGACAGCCGTTGTCGCTGTTGCCCCAGGATCAAACTGCAAAAGCAGTCGCCGATGAACTGTCCCGTTGGGTCCGGTGAATCCGCGATGAGCACTAAATTCTGGGAAGATACACCGCTTGATCAGCTTGACCGCGCACAGTGGGAGGCTCTGTGCGATGGGTGCGGCAAATGCTGTTTGCACAAGCTTGAAGATGAAGACACGGGCGAACTTCATCCCACCAATGTTGCGTGCCGCTTGCTTGACCGGCGCACGGGACAATGTTCGGATTATAAACACCGCCGCGTTCAGGTGCCCGACTGCATCAGACTAACCCCTTCAAAATTGCGTGAAATCGACTGGTTGCCAGAAACCTGCGCTTATGTTCGCCGCGCAGACGGATTGCCACTGCCACAATGGCACTATCTGGTGACGGGAGACCGCGATTCAATACACCGCGCTGGGGCCTCCGTGCGCGGTTGGACCATATCAGAGGTTGATGCAGGTGATCTTGAATATCATGTCATCGAACCCGACGATGGCCCTTGAAATGCCATTAGAAAGTGAAACGCCCTTAGAGATTGTGCGGATGCCAGCGGCACGGCGTTTGAAATTGTCTGTCGATCCGCGCAGTGGGGCGGTCAAACTTGTGATGCCCAAACGCGCCGCCCTTGGCCCAGCGCTTGAATGGGTGAAAGGGCAGCAGGACTGGATTTCCGCGCAGCTGGCCAAACTGCCTGACCCGTGGCCGATTGCGCCTGATATGATGGTTCCTTTTGCAGGACAGCAGCTTCGGCTTGATTGGTCGCCACACCATACAGTGTTACCGCGCTGTGTGGATGACCGCATTGTTATGGGCGGCGCTGAAGATATGATCGCGCTCCGCCTGCTGCGCTGGTTGCGCAGAGAAGCAGTAAAGACGCTCACCGCCGAAACACGCGAAATTGCAAGCGCGGCTGGGATCAGCGTTGCAAAAATCGGGGTGGGTGATCCGCGTTCACGCTGGGGCAGCTGCGCAAGCAATGGTGATATTCGTTACAGCTGGCGGCTGATATTGGCCCCTGCCTTTGTCCGGCGCGCAACGGTGGCGCATGAAGTCGCCCACCGCGTTCATATGAACCACAGCCCGGCATTTCACGCACAGGTGCAGCTGTTGTTTGGCGAAGACCCCGCACAAGCGCGGCATTGGTTGCGGCACAACGGCGCACGACTGCATTGGTTCGGGCGTGATGTCGGAGGCTGACCTTAAGTCCCAGTCTTACCCGTAACTTCATCAATCCATTTTTGATCAAGCGTTTCGGGGGCAACGGTATCTTCTACGGGCGTTTCTGGCGGCGCAGGCGCTTCAACAGGAATGCCGTTTTCGTCGACAAACTGCCCTTGATCTGGATCGCCGAAATAGGATTGCTCCTCTGTTTCCAACTGCCATTCGGGCAGGGTGACCTCTGTATCAAATTGTTCAACCGGGCGTTTGGCCGTGGCCACGCGCATGAACGCGGCAAAGGCCGTTGCGGGCGCCCGCCCACCCTGCAATCCAACAACGGTACGCGCATCATCACGGCCCATCCAAACGCCGGTGGTCAGCCCGCTGGAAAAACCCATGAACCAACCGTCTTTGTTGGATGATGTTGTTCCGGTCTTGCCCGCAACCGGTCGACCGATTTGGGCAGCTTTCCCCGTGCCAGTGTTAACCGCGGTTTGAAGAAGATCGGTCATGGCCGCTGCAACCCATGGGTCAACCAACTGCACGGGATCGGCGGCGGGATGTTTGTACAGCACCGCGCCCTGATCGGTTGTAACCTTGGTGATGCCGTAAGGGGTGACCGACAGGCCCTTTGCCGCCACAGCCGCATAAGCGCGGGTCATGTCGATCAGCCGCGTATCCGATGTGCCCAGCACCATCGAAGGTTGGGTGTTAACCGGCGTGGTAATACCAAAGCGCCGCGCCATGTTGGAAATCGCGCCAGTGCCAACCTCCGCCCCAATTTTTGCGGCGACCGTGTTGACTGAATAGGTAAAGGCCGTGCGCAGATCCATTTCACCAGCGTAGCGGCCAGATGAATTGCGCGGTTTCCAACCGTCAATATCAATTTCTTCATCAACAACCTTTGCGTCGGGGGTCATCCCGGATTCAAGGGCCGCCAAATAGACAAATAATTTGAACGCAGACCCGGGTTGCCGGACGGCTTGGGTGGAGCGGTTGTAGATTGAGGTGACATAATCCCGCCCCCCCACCATCGCGCGAACTGCGCCGTCTCGGTCAAGTGAAACCAGTGCGCCTTGTGCTCCGCCCGGTGTGTTGCTTTTGATCGCGGTATCGGCGGCGCGCTGCATCGTCAGGTCTAGCGTTGTCCAGACATCAATCGCCTTTGACGGTTCATCAATCATGCCGTCTAATTGTGGCAGTGCCCAATCTGTAAAATAGCGTACGCTATTTTGTTGGGGTTCAGCCGCCAATTTGACCTGATCCGGACGCGTCGCTGCGGCAAGTGCGGGAGAAATTTTGCCGGCGTCCGCCATCACTTTCAAAACCACCCCCGCGCGGCCAATTGCGGCTTTGGCATCGGCGGTGGGCGAATAATTGGACGGTGCTTTGACGAGACCCGCGATAATCGCGGATTCAGCAAGGCTTAACTGTTTGGCAGGATGATCAAAAAAGCGGCGTGAAGCCGCGTCTATCCCGTAAGCACCGCCGCCAAAATAAACGCGGTTGAGATAGAGTTCGATGAGATCATCTTTTGAATATTTACGCTCCATCGCCAGCGCAAGGATCATTTCACGAAATTTACGGCCAAAGGTGCGCTTGTTCGTCAGAAAAATGTTGCGCGCCAGTTGCTGGGTGATCGTCGATGCGCCGGTAATCCGCCCCCCAGTTGTAACACGGTTATAGGCAACACGCGCCAAGCCAATCGGGTCAAAGCCGATATGCGATCGAAACCGCCGATCCTCCACTGCGACCATTGCATCAATCATTACTGGAGGAATGTCGCGATAGCCAATCCATTGCCCGTAAATCGGGCCAAGAGAAGCAATGATACTGCCGTCCACCGCACGGACGCGGATGACCTGACCCAATGATTCACGCGTGCGCAGTTCAGATATTTCTGGCAGCGATGACCACGCCATCCCCACCGCAATCAACAATGCCAAAAGCCCCGTCAACCCCGCATAAAGGCAATAACGCCACGCTTTGCTATACCAGCGGCGCGGTGCGGAGGAGGCAGATCGTGATCGCGAGCGGGCCATGTGACACTTTCATTACGCAGTGACAGGTTGCAATACGCATGAACGCCAAGCGCGACAAGCGTCAGAAAGAACTAGTCGTCTGCAACAAAGCCAAGTGAAGCACTGTTCATGCAATAGCGCAAACCCGTTGGTGTTGGGCCGTCCGGGAAAACATGGCCCAGATGACCGTCGCACTGCGCACAGCGGATTTCAACGCGCACCATACCGTGCGCGGTATCGCTATATTGAACGACGGCATCATCGCTGACCGGCGCGAAAAAGCTGGGCCAACCGGACCCGGAGTCATATTTGGTGCTGCTGGTGAACAGATCCGCGCCGCATCCGCCGCACGTGTAAATGCCGCTATCGAGATTATGGTAAAGTGCGCCGCTAAAGGCGCGCTCGGTGCCGCCTTCGCGCAGGACATGATATTGTTCCGCAGTCAGACGTTGACGCCATGCGTCTTCGGGAAGGGTGATTTTTGTCATCGTGATAATGTGGACTGGTTCGCAAGCATCTTCAATGGTCAATGCGGGTGAGCACCGCGAGTAATCCTGCAAATTGTGGGATGCGTCGCAATATTTGGGTAGCAAGTACGGCTGGGCCTTCATATTCGCCCAAATGCCAGAGCAAAGTTGCAACGCCAACCGGCCTGCGGGTTCGCCCAGCAAAGATGCGTTGGTAAGTCTGCGATGCTTGCGCGCCGCCGGACAGCCAGTGGTGGGCTGCGGCCACCCCACTGGCCAGCGCGATGCCATTACCCTCCCCCGCGAGCGAGGGGATGACGGCGGATTGATCACCCAAACGGAACAGGCCGGGCAGTGTATCGGCCGTGCGCCATCCGTAAGGCACAGCAGCGATCGCATCGATGCTATCGCCTGTCTGCATAAACGCCATGCGTTCGGAAAAAGCAGGGTTTTCACGCGCCAATTGTGTCAGCAGCTTAACTGGATCACCGTCACATGCGCTCAAGCGGGATTTGCGCACAGCAAGGCAGGCATTGGCGCTGCCATCCTCTTGCAGCATTATACCAGCATAGCCGCCGTCAAACAAATGCAGCTCTATGGCGTCGCCCACCATCTGCGCCAGTTTGGGGTGCGATGCCAAGCGCACGCGCAACCCCATGGTCGGATCCGCAGCAGTGCGGGGACGCAGAACGCCGCGCACATCATGTTTTCCCGTGCCCAAAAAAATACTGTCCGCGGCGATGTCACTGCCATCCTGAAGCAAGACGCGTTGGCCGCCTTCAAGCGACTTCACGGTGACACCGCGTTCAATGCCCGCCCCCGCCCCCGCTGCGCGCGCGAGTAAAAGCGTATCGAGCCTGCGCCGCGACAAACCAATGGCACCGCCGGGCAGGGGCGCCGTTGCACGGCGATGCCCGGCGAACAGCGTGACACTGTGGACCCGGTGTCCGCCCAGGACATCCATTTCTAACCCAAGCTTTTGAAGCGTCGCCAATGTCCGCCAGCTTAGGAATCCACCGCAGATCGCATCTCCGGTTTCGCGGGATCGTTCAAGGATGGTCGGTTTCGCGCCGCTGTGTGCAAGCATGATCGCGGCAGCCGATCCTGCGGGGCCGCCGCCCAGGATTAGCGGATCTGTTCGACGCATAATCGAAACGGGAAACTGCGGAAAATGCGCGCACCTTTGACCTGAGCCTCACGCAATAAGAGCGGCCACTCATCCGGACGATATGAGCGTGCAATCGAAAGACGGCCATCATGGCGGACAATTGGGTGCCAACGCATCAGGGTCGCGAGCAGCGGATAACCAGCATAGGCAAAAGCGTGACGGTGCAGATCATTGATTAACCACCCCCTTTTTGCATGTTTGGCCATAAACCGCAGAAACGCGATCAGCTGATCCTGAGTCATGTGATGTGCGACAAGGCTGGAGAGGATGAAATCAAACGGTTCACCGTCCAAATCAGCATAATCTCCAGTTTGGTAAGCGATGGGCAGATCAGAGGGCGTTGCGGCGCGCGCGACATGTTCGCTCTGCGGATTGAGGTCAATACCGGCCAGCCGTGCTTCAATCCCGCGCTTTTTGGCCCAGCTGGCAATAGCCCGCAACATATCACCGTCGCCGTATCCAACATCAAGCACGCTAAAGCTGCGCGCATCACCGATGGCGCGTGCCAGAAAATCAAGCGTAGGCCGCTTGGCCATGACAATGCGGTTGACCTTGGCCAGATCCGTCAGCACCTGCGCGTAGATTTTGGGATCCAGGTCTTCGGCGTCCATAAGCTCATCTGCGATGGCGCGTTTTTCAAGCATCGGCTGTGACCGCGCGGAATTGGAACCCTTCAGCGGCGAGTCCAGGACCAAAGGCCAAAGCAACCCCGCTTTTGGGCGCGTCAGCATACAGGCTTGCCAGCACGAACATCAGCGTCGCTGACGACATATTGCCGCAATCGGCGAGCACAGCGCGTGACCGCGCCAAAGCGTTTGCCGAGAGTCCCAATCCGTGTTCAACCGCATCAAGGATTGAACGCCCGCCCGCATGCACTGCCCAAGCATCAATTGCGGCGGGATCATCGCCAGCGATGGTTTGAACAAGTTCAGGATCGCGCAGCGCATCGGCAATGCGCGCAGGGACTTGCCCAGACAAATGCATTGCAAAGCCGTAATCTCCAATCGCCCAACGGATGAGGTCGCTCGAGTCTTTGAGTGTCGTCGCAAAGGGGGCTTCAATCGTCAGGCCAGCCCCTGTCGCGCTAACCAACGCGGCGGCGGCTCCGTCCCCGAACTGGAGCATCGCCAAAAGCGGCTCAATTTCGGTATCGGGTTGCAGATGGAGGGTCGACAACTCAACCGTGATCACCAACACACGGGCATCAGGGTCTGATCGGACAATATGACGCGCGCTGCGCAGCGCCGATACGGCTGCATAGCATCCCATAAACCCAACCAACAGTCGTTCAACAGAAGGCGAAAGCCCCATTTTGGTGGCGATAATCTGATCAATGCCGGGGGCAACAAAACCCGTGCAGCTTGCCACGACCAAATGCGTAATAGCGTCTAACGCAACCTGTCGGCGCAGCGATTCGATGGCTTCTAAGGCAAGCGCAGGGGCGTAATGCGCATAATGCGCCATGCGCTGCGATGTCGGGGGCAGGGGCGTAACCGCATAAAACCCACCCTCTTCAACAGGAGAACCGCCTTCGGGCCGGGCAGGCAACACTGAATAGCGATGGAGAATGCCAGACCGTTCGGCCATCCTGTGAAAAACGGCGCGCGCACGGTCGTCAGCAATCTGGCGCTCCGCCCAACCAATGAAGGCGTGGTGAATATCCTGAGAAGGAACAGCTGTG
The DNA here is from genome assembly GCA_043760405.1 of Sphingomonadales bacterium. Taxonomy (GTDB): domain Bacteria; phylum Pseudomonadota; class Alphaproteobacteria; order Sphingomonadales; family Sphingomonadaceae; genus Aquisediminimonas. The sequence continues at coordinate 18,662 of JAYUPB010000002.1, read as the reverse complement.
CCAACGGCGTTGATACGAACAAGGGGTGATAGCACGGGGGTACTCATGTCTTGCTCATCACACACAGCGCGCCTGGTTAATAAATATTTGAAATCTAGATACTATGTGGGGGCATAATGTTTCTTTTTCAACATAAGCGCGCGTTTATTGCGGGACTGGCTTTGGTGTCCACACAAGGTGTTGCGCAGGATATGCCGGCTTGCCGCTTGTGTGCGCCTGGAACCGACAGCCGCAACACTGTCTCCGACCTCCCATTGAGGATTGAAGTTGAAACCGCGCTTGATTTTAGCAAAGTCGCGCAAAGTGGTGGTGGCGGTGGTAATATCAGCGTTGACCCTCAAACTGGCGCGCGCCGATTGGGCGGCGCGCTGGTTGATCTTGGCGGGATGGTTTTACGGGGTACCGTGCGCATTTCGGGGACACCGCGCGCGATGATTCGGGTTGAATTGCCAAGCCGCGTTGAACTGCGCTCCAGCAGTGGAGGAAAGGTAGAGCTGGTCGATTTGGTGAGTGATTTGCCGAGTGGCCCCCGAATCGGGGCAGATGGTCAGCTTAACTTTTCCTTTGGTGGGCGGTTGCTGATCAAAGGGGATGTGTCGGGAAATTTTAGGGGCAGCGTCCCAATTTCGGCAGATTATCAGTAAATTTGCGCGATTAGCGGCTGTCAAAATCAATTTTTTCTCGAAAGCCTAATCCTTAATTAACTAAGCCCTGTAGTGAAAAATATAACCCTTGTGGTGCAATCACACTCTGGAATGGATCGAAATATCCTTTCGGGTGTTGAAGTGATTGAAACAAGGGAACTTACGAATATGAAAATTCAGATGATGAAAGCTGCTTTGGCAGCTTCCGTATTGACACTGGGCATGACTGCAGTGTCGGCGCAGGCAGCAACCGCAACGGCTGATGCACGCGCAACCATTCTCTCTCCTGTCGTGGTGACGAAGACGTCGGATCTTGAATTTGGCGTGATCGCAAATGGCACGTCGGGTGGCACCGTGACCGTTAGCACGGCTGGTGCACGCACTTGCGGCGCGGGCCTCGTCTGCTCCGGTGTCGTCACTGCCGCTGGTTTTGGTGTTGTAGGCGTTACAGCACAAACTGTTGGCATTTCAGTTCCAGCAAACGTTACGCTTAACGGTGGTGGTTCATCCATGACCGCAACACTGAGCGCGAGCGATGCAACTATTGTTCTTGACGGAACAGACGCTTTCACTGTTGGTGGCGTACTGACCGTTGGCGCTGCACAGGCTGCTGGTGCTTACACAGGCACATTCACCGTGACTGTAAACTACCAATAAGACTTATTAGGTCGCTAAATTCAGGGCTTGTCCGCACTTTTGGGTGCGGGCGGGCCCTTTTTTATGGCGCGCGTAATAAATGCCCCACTGGTTAGCGGAATTTAAACCATAGTGGTTGCATATAAATCCAGAACAAATGTTTCTGTTTCCGGAGGGGAGCAGAAATCCGCTTGTGAATGGAGATTGGTCTGTGCGTTTACGTCCCTCGTTGATTTTTGCTTTGGCGCTGTTGAGCGGGGTCGCGGCCCCAGCCAGTGCGGCAGGTGATTTGCTGGTCGCGCCGACACGCGTTGTGCTTGACGGCGCGCGCGGAACGGAAGTGATCCTCAACAATATCGACAGTGAAACTGCAACCTACCGTATCTCGCTTGAACTGCGGCGGATGAAACCCGACGGCACGTTGGAAGATATTGCTCCAGAAGCGGCCAATGCCGTCGAAGCCAAGGCGCTGGCGATGATCAGTTATGCCCCGCGCCGCGTGGTTTTGGCCCCAAATCAGCCGCAGTCGATTCGCATCGGGGTGCGTGCGCCCGCCGAATTGCCTGACGGTGAATACCGTGTCCATATGCTGTTCCGCGCGATCCCGGCTTCGCGTCCCGTTGTTGCAGTCCCGACCGAACAAGCGGGTGTGTCGATTGCTTTGACCCCGATTTACGGCGTGACGATCCCCGTCATCATTCGCAAAGGCAGCCTGAAAGCAATTGCCGCGATCAGCGACGCGCGGATCGACCGCAGTGACGGGTCGCCAGAATTGACACTTTCAATCAATCGCACGGGGGAACGGTCCACCTATGGCCGCATCCGGGTTTTGAAGGCGGGTGTTTCCAAACCTATTTTTGAAGCCAAGGGCATTGCCGTTTATCCAGAAGTGGAGCGCCGCGCGGTCCATATTCCCATTGATGATGAAATTGCGGCAGCCTTGAAAGGCGCTGTGACCATTCAATATCTTGAAGAAATAGAGGCCGGTGGCCGCATGCTGGCTGAAACCCAAACGGTCATTCGGTAAGCAGGGACTAGGGTTAGAAGCAGCTGGCGATGCGCCAAATTTTTCCAAAAATTCGCCATTTTCTGGCGATAGCTTCAGCCCTGTTTGGGCTGGCACAGCCTGCGCTTGCGCGGGCTGAAGGCGTTTGGAAACCCAATGCGGATGATGCGGTGCTGTTCGATGTGCGACTGGGACAATATCGGCTGGGCGACGGCGTTCGGGGATATCAAACCCCAGGCGGCACTTGCGTCGATTTCGCCGATATGATCATGGCGCTTGATGTTCCGATCCGTTTGGACAAGAAGTTGCGCCGCGCAACTGGCTGGGCATTCGATGAACGTCATTCCCTGATCATCGACCGCGAAGCCAACACAGTACAAAACATGAACAAGTTGCAAAAGCTGCTTCCTGGGATGATTTATGACGCGCCAGAAGGCTGGTGCATGGATGTTGCAACAGTGGCGGGTTGGCTTGGTGTTGATTTGCTGGCCGATACCAGCAACGCGATCTTGATTATCAAGTCGAAAACCAAATTACCGGTCGAAATGGCAGCGGAGCGCCGTGCGCGCGCCGCCAAAATTCGCCCTGTTGCCAGTTTTGATTTGAAAACATTGCCGCAGTCCTTCGTTCCGTTCCGCGGCGTCAAAACGCCATCGATTGACGCTGTGGTCAGCATCGGTGGTTTGCGGCAAAACAATGGCCGGACGAAATCAGACATACGTTATGAACTTTTTGCCAGCGGCGAAGTTGGCCCAGTGGCCTATGATGCGCGGCTGGCCTCCAATCAAAAGGGTTTGCCAGATGCGCTGCGTTTGCGCGCTTATCGCACCGATCCCAATGGACAATTGCTTGGACCGCTAAAGGCGACCCAGGTAGCGGTGGGCGATGTCGGGGGATTTTCAACCCAATTGGTGGCGCAAGCCAGCGTCGGGCGCGGTGCAATGATTACAAACCGGCCCGTTGACCGGCCGGACAGTTTCGACAGCACCGATTTCAGGGGAGAATTGCCCGCTGGATGGGATGCTGAACTCTATCGCAATGGTCAATTGCTGGCATTTTCAACCAACCGCGCCGATGGCCGGTATGAATTCCTCGATGTGCCTTTACTCTATGGTCAAAATCGTTTTGAAATTGTCCTCTACGGACCACAGGGGCAAATCCGCCGCGAACAAAAAACCCAAACGGTCGGGATTGATAGCATTTCTCCGCGTGCGACCTGGTATTGGGCGGGGATAAATCAGGACGGTCGCGATCTGATTGGGCTGGGCAGCGGTGTTAAATTCGGAACGGGCGAATGGCGCGGTTCGGTTGGTGCAGAACGCGGGCTTAATCTCAAAACGTCGGTTTCCGCCGCGTTTCACAGCCTCTACCTGCGTGAAGTTGGACGGCGCAACTATTTAGAAACCGCTGTGCGGCGCTCCGTTGGCCCGGCACTGGTCGAAATATCGGGCGCTTATGACTTTAGGGGCGGAACGGCCATGCGCGGCCAGCTTCTTGGTGAATTTGGCAAAACGTACGTCAGTGTTGAAAGCATCAACGCGGTGGGTGGGTACCGGTCTGACCGCATTCTTCGCAATGTCACGGGTTTGCACAGCGCAACGATCGATCATAGTTTCCGTTTGGGGCGCTCAATTGTGCCGGCCCACGCCGATATACGTTATACCACCCGCAGTACGGGTCAAAATACGCTTGAACTTGCGACGCGGCTGTCGGCCAATATTGGCCGGTATACCCTTACCAGTGAACTGGGTTGGCGTGAGGACCGCGTTCCTTTTGGCCGGAGCCCGCCGGGCGTGCTTGAGGCCCGGTTTTTGGCCAATGCGCGGGTTGGGCGACTGCGACTGCGGGGCGAAACGCGATTCCGTGTCTCCCCACAATCGCGGTTTGAAGGCGTAACTTTGGTGGGTGAATGGGCTGGCAAGGGCGATATGTACCGTTCAGCGGACTGGCGCGCGGAGGTGGGCTATGATCAACCCCTTAAGCGTGCGCGGTTTGGTGTTGGATATGTACGGCGTTTTGAAAAATTTGCGGTCACGGCTTCGGCAGAGGCGGCGACCGACGGTGCGGTGGCGGCGGGATTGAATCTGTCTTTCAGCCTTGGACCTGATCCGCGCCGACGCGGCGGTGTGCGGGTTACGTCCAGCCATTTGGCAACACACGGACAAGTTTTGGCGCGTGTTTACCGTGATGTGAATGCGGACGGGGTGCGTCAATCCAATGAACCTTATGAAAAAGATGTGCAATTGGCGGCGGGCCGTGTGCCTGTCGAACGTTTGACCGATGCCAATGGCGAGGTGATTATTGATGATCTGCAGCCGTTTGAACCAGTTTTGATCGGGATTGATGCTGGATCCTTGCCCGATCCGCTCATCCAGCCCTCAACACCGGGCATGGTTGTGACCCCGCGTCCCGGGATTGCCGCCATTGTTGACTTGCCGTTGGTGAGTGCGGGTGAAGTTGACGGTGTGCTGGTGCGGGCGGGCGGGAACAGTATTGAAGGCGTTGATTTAGAGCTGATTGACCGTGCGGGCAATGTCATTGCCCGCACACGCAGTGATTTTGATGGTTTTTTCCTATTTGAATCAGTGCCTTATGGGAAATATAGTGTTAGGATAACGACGTTATCAGCGCAGGCTGCGCAGCTCATCTCAGCGCTTTCAGGCACAGTGGTGGTCAATGGTGAAGCGCCGTCTTGTCATATGGGAACAGTCGCAGCAGACCCATCGGGCGTGCGTACTGCCACGTCTCAATAGACGCTGTTCCCGCGGCGCGGGTCAATTTCATGAAAAAATGGTGCGGCCAAGAAGACTCGAACTTCCACGGGCTTTCGCCCACAACGACCTCAACGTTGCGCGTCTACCAGTTCCGCCATGGCCGCACTCTGACTTAAGCATTCGGAGCGCCGCAAACTGCGCCCAAACTCTGGTAGGCGGGCGTCACTAGCAGAGCGGCCGGTTTGCCGCAATGGCTTATCCGCGCTCATTAACCTTCAATCTGACTTGTATGCACACGGTAAACAAAGTCTTATGCAGTGCCATGATTTACGGCATCATCTTGGCTCTGGCTGCGCAAGACACCGGCACAATATCGGCTGGGTCGGATACGGCACGCATTGGGATGGACACGAGCGCGCATGCCTATGTGGCGGCATGCGCAACGATATTAGAGGCAACACAGGTTGATTTCAAACAGGCTCCGCGCGCAATACATTCTCCCACAACAGGCGAAATGCGGCGTTTGATCGAATATCAATAGAGAGTCTAAGACCCAGAAAAGCTTAGATTAAGCGCGCGCGCGCCCTTGGGAACATTGACTTCTGCACTGTTGAATTCAAGCGATGCCTTGGGTCCGATTGTGCGTTTTGGTGGGGTAATGGACCAGCCGTAAACAACACGACCTTGTGCATCACGCAGTTCAGCAAGGATGTCCGGCACTCTTTGCGCTTCGCTGGTCGGGTTGAAAATTTTACCTGAAATCGCGAACAATTCGTTTCCACTTTCCAAGGTGCGGCGTTCGGGTTTGCGTTCTATCAATAGCGATAATGGCGTTTCGATTGCGCCGACGGGTATACCTAAGCGCGCCAAGACATTGGGCGTCCCAAAAAATTGCAAGGCGCCAATGCCCAAAATCAAGATCAGTGCCGCGCTGATCGCGGCCAATGTCCAGCGGCGTGACGTGTTAATGCGGGGTCGAAATGGCGGCGCGTGGGCAAATGCGTTGGGATCAGAATCATCAGTATCGCGGTCATAATCACGCCCGGCGCGATCTACAGAAGCGTCAACAGCGGGTGGCGGTGGGGCAGAAACTGAAGGCGGTGGCGCAGGAAATGTCGGGCTTGTGTCGACGGCGGGGGATTTCGGTGGTGTTGCAAAAGGCAATTCCGCCGCAACAGATGGCTTGGTTATCGTGCCTGCCAAAAACCAGCTGTGTTTGCATTTGGCACAGCGCACCTGACGGCCTGCGGGTCCGACGGCAGTGTCCGGGACCAAATATCGTGTCGCACAGGCAGGGCAGGTCAGGATCATGACGAAATATTACGCTTTCAACAGCTTTTGCCAAAGGGGCCTTTGACAGTCTAAGCACTGATCACCCCTTTGTTGCAAGTGCAGCTTATGCCAAACAGGGCTGGATTGCAGACGATACGTGTTTTATGCGGTTCTTCAGAACCACCATGCGCCTTGGATAAGGTCAGAAAGCCAACACATGACGAATATCGTCCAGTTTGAAAATGTTGGTCTGCGCTATGGCACAGGCACGGAAACGCTGTCTGATCTCAGTTTTTCTTTGGCAAAGGGCGGCTTTTATTTTTTGACGGGGCCATCCGGCGCTGGAAAAACGTCACTCTTGAAACTGCTTTATCTCTCGCAGCGGCCAAGTCGCGGGCTGATCCGCATGTTTGGTGACGATATGGTCACAATGCCGCGCGACCATTTGCCAAAATTCAGGCGCAGGATTGGCGTTGTATTTCAGGATTTCCGCCTTGTCCCGCATTTGTCCGCATTTGATAATGTCGCGCTGCCGCTCCGTGTTGCAGGGGCGGAGGACAAGGATGTCATACAACCCGTCAATGAAATGCTCGCTTGGGTCGGGTTGGGCGACCGCGCATCGGCACGGCCCGCAACGCTGTCTGGCGGGGAACAACAACGTGTCGCCATTGCGCGCGCAGTCATCACCCGGCCTGATATATTGGTTGCAGATGAACCCACTGGGAACGTCGATCCGGATATGGCAGCCCGTTTGTTGCGGCTGTTTGATGCGCTCAATCAATTGGGGACAACAGTTGTCGTTGCCACCCATGATCTTCACTTGCTTAGCCGCGTGAGCACTGCTCAGATGATGCGGTTGGAGGATGGACGGATCGCCGACCCAACAGGCATGCTGCGGTATCCGCCGAAACGCGAAACCGTCACTCCATGACCTGGCGTGATCAGACCCGACAGCTGATAGCGCCGTTGCTATCCCCGTTTCAGGCGCCCCCTGCCGAAGCCCGTTTGCTGCCCGAAGGACGGATGGCGGGGCCCATGCCTTGGGTGATTGCGATAATGATGTTTTTGACAGTGATCGCGGCGGCAACCGGATTGTCGCTGGGCGGGGCCGCACGCGGATTGGATTCGGAATTGGCCGGGCGCGTCACAGTGCAAGTGATTGAAGCCGATGGCGCGCGCAAAAATCGTCATGTGCGCGCTATCTCCTCTGAACTTCTGCGGATGGCGGCGGTGGAAAGCGTGCGGATCGTACCGCCCAAGGAAGTCACTGCCCTGTTGGAGCCGTGGTTTGGTGACGCGGGGATCGGTGAAGACCTGCCAACCCCCGCTTTAATTGATGTAACACTCAAACGCGCAACCCCCGCGGACCTCGATTCAATACGAACGGCAGTGCGGACGGTGTCTTCGGTTGCGCGCGTTGATGAACATGCACAGTGGCTGGCCCCGCTTGTCCGTTTGCTCGATGCGCTTAAATGGCTGTCGGCGATGTTGGTGGGGTTGATGACATTGGCGACGGCGGCAATTGTCGTGCTCGCGGCGCGTGCTGCGCTAAATACGCACCGGTCGACGATCGAGGTGATGCATTTGCTCGGCTCAACAGATTTGCAAATTGCCCGGCTGTTTCAGCGCCGCATTGCCCTTGACGCTCTTTTTGGTGGCGGGTTGGGGTTGGCTGTTGCGCTGATCACTTTGCTCTTTTTGGGCTACCGGCTTTCGGCGATTGGTTCTGATCTTTTGGGTTCTTTTGGCCCCGGCTGGCTTGGTTGGCTGATTATTGTGGCGTTGCCTGGCCTGGGGGCTGGCATTGCGACGCTGGCAGCGCGCGTGACTGTATTAAAGGCGCTAAGGTTGATGTTATGATTCGCCGTATCGTCTCTTTGATCGTCCTGCTGTGGTTGCTGGGTTTGGCGTGGTTCATGGTGATGTTGCCCGCTCCATCTGATGTCGCGCGCACGGACGCAGTCATTGTGTTGACGGGTGCGCCGGGCCGGTTTCAGCGGGGCTTACAAGTGCTGGAAGCTGGGCGTGCACGGCGGATGCTGGTGTCTGGAGTTGACCGTTCGGTGCGACGCAGTGAATTTGAAATTGCTCAAAATGTTCCAAAAGAATTGTCGCGTTGTTGCATAGACCTTGGCAAGGATGCTGTGGACACCGTTACCAACGCGCGCGAGGCAGCAGTTTGGGTCCAGCGCCATCATTTCAAATCGGTGCGCCTGGTCACGACCGATTGGCATATGCGCCGCGCCCGGTTTGAATTTGAACGCGCTTTTGGGGATAAGGTGGTCGTCATTGGCGACGCTGTGAAAAGCAATCCGGGCCTCACCATTTTGGTCAAGGAATATAATAAATTGATCGCACGGCGTGTTGCCGCACTGTTCGGGTTTTGATGGTGGCGCTGCTGCGGTCCATTGTCTTCGCCCTGATATATTATGGTGGCAGTGTGTTTGTTGTCGGGCTTGCTGCGGCGAGCGCTCCGTTTGGACAGGCGGCGATAATAGCCGGATCGCGGCGCTGGGCCCTATGGCACCGCTGGTGTGCTACCCATATTCTGGGCCTGACCACCCACGTTGAAGGCGCGCTGCCGCAAAGTGGAGTGCTGGTTGTCTTCAAGCATGAGTCAATGTTTGAAGCTGTCGAAACGCTGGCTTTGTTTGATCGCCCTGCGGTGGTAATGAAGCAGGAATTGGTCGATATGTTTGGTTGGGGTTATGTCGCGCGGCATCACGGGGTGATCCCGGTTGACCGCGATGGTGGTGCGACAGCGATGCGCCGCATGATCGCTGCCGCAAAAGCCGCAAAAGCCGCAGGACGGCCAGTGATCCTGTTTCCCGAAGGCACACGCGTCCCCCACGGACAGCAGCCGCCGCTGCGCGCAGGATTGGCCGGACTTTATAAAGTTTTGGGATTGCCGGTCGTGCCGGTGGCACTCGACAGCGGACGATTTTCACCCAAGGGCAGTTTTATAAAATGCGGCGGGGTGGTGACAATGCGGGTCGGAGAGACAATTCCCCCAGGCTTACCGCGCGAAGAGATTGAGGCCCGGGTCCACGCGGCGATTAACGTATTAAATCCGTCCTAATGATCGGCGCGCCCAAAATCCGGGCGGTCATCATCTTGGCCCTGTTCGATAATATTACGCCGTACAGCGCGGGTGCGCGTGAACAGATCGAATAATGCGTCACCATCTCCCCAGCGAATGGCGCGTTGGAGCGCGCTCAAATCTTCGCTAAACCGCTGTAGCATTTCAAGGACTGCATCTTTGTTGGTCAGGAACACATCGCGCCACATCGTCGGGTCAGACGCGGCGATGCGCGTAAAATCGCGGAAACCGCCAGCGGAATATTTGATCACTTCGCTCTGCGTCACGCTTTCAAGGTCTGATGCGGTGCCGACAATCGTATAAGCAATCAAATGCGGAAGATGGCTGGTGATGGCAAGAACCAGGTCATGGTGCGCTGGCTCCATAACCTCAACATTTGCGCCCAATTTTTGCCAAAATGCCTCAAGCTGGGAAACTTTGGCAGGGTCCGCATTCTCTGGCGGCGTCAGAATGCACCAGCGGTTATGAAACAGCGTTGCGAAACCAGCCTCTGGACCGCTGCGCTCGGTTCCCGCAACAGGATGTGCAGGAATGATATGATGGTGGGGCAATGCCGCGGAAAGCGCAGCAAGCACGCTGGCCTTTGATGACCCAACGTCACTGATAATGGCTTCAGGTGGCAGGTCATCGGCGATGCTTGCCGCAACGTCCCCCATAGCACCAACAGGGATGCACAAAATGACCAGTTCTGCATCGGTGACCGCAGCCCCCGCCGTGTCAGTGACATCGCCCACCAATTGGAGCGCGCGCGCGGTTTCTCTTGTTTCGGCGTCAACATCATATCCGGTTAAGGTAACGCTTGGCATAGAGGCCTTTACCGCACGCGCAACCGAAGACCCTATCAAACCAAGCCCGACGATGGAGACGCGTGCGAACGGCAACATCAGCCAGCCTTTGCCACAAGTGCGCGCAGAGCTTCTGTCAGTCCGCGCATTTCAGCCTCGGTCCCGATGGTGATGCGCAGCCCGTGCGGCAGCCCCTGCCCGGGCAACCATCGCGTGATGTAACCGTGATCCATTAGGCCCTTATAGGCGACCTCTGCGGTCAAAGCGCCTTCAAACAGGACCAAGAGGAAATTGGCCTTGGAGGGCACAGCGCGCAGCCCGGCATTGCCCAGACTGGAAATTTCTCCGGCAAACCAACTGCGCCACTGCGCATTATGCGCACGACTGGCATCCACGAACGCGGTGTCAGATACCGCAGCAATAGCCGCATTTTGGCCTGCGCTCGTTATGTTGAACGGCGCGCGAATGCGGTGCATCGCGTCCACAGCTGCGGCTGAACCATAGCCCCAACCGATCCGTTCGGCGGCCAACCCATATATTTTAGAAAAAGTCCGCGTGATGATGACATTGGGCTGGGTCTTGGCAAGCTCCAAGCCCCAATCATCTTCGCTGGGTTCAAGATATTCGGCATAGGCTTGATCAAGCACCAGCATAACATTGGCTGGCAGGGCGGCGTGAAGCCGCGCAATTTCGCTGCGCGCGGTAAATGTGCCGGTTGGATTGTTGGGGTTGGCAATGAACACGATCCGCGTCGCAGGGGTTATGGCGGAAAGCACCGCATCAACATCCGTCGCATAATCTTTGTCTGGCGCAATAACGGGGGTTGCCCCCACGCGGCGCGTCGCGATTTCGTAGACTGCAAAACCGTAGCGTACATAAATAACTTCGTCGCCGTGCCCTGCATAGGCTCCAGCGATCAGGTGGAGGATCTCATCGGACCCCGTTCCGTAAATGACGCGTGCCGGGTCAAGTCCGTAAGGCGCTGCAATGGCATCGCGCAGGGCAGCGGCACTCGCGTCGGGATAGCGTTCGAGGTCGACGCTGTGGGCGGCAAACGCCGCACGGACCTTATCACTGGTCCCTAAGGGGTTTTCGTTGGACGATAATTTGGACACAGTGCGCCCATCATCGGTTGAGGATCGCCCAGGCACATAGGGGGCAATGGCCAGAATCCATGGTTTTGGTTGGGGAATATTCATATTTTGGGCCTTAGAATGCACGGGCTTCATTGACAAGGCAGGGTTCCGCGCCTTAGCCCAACGCCATCATGGAGAATGATCAACGCTTTGGCCTTAACCGCCGTATTTCCCTGCCTGGGCCCTTGGCGCTCGATGGCGGTGCGGTGCTTGCTCCGGTTGAAATTGCTTATGAAACATACGGAACACTTAATGCTGATGCGTCCAACGCAATATTGTTGTGCCACGCGCTGACCGGCGATCAACATGTGGCGAGCGCCCATCCGATCACCGGCAAAGCTGGGTGGTGGACGCGTATGGTTGGCCCCGGTAAGCCAGTTGATACGGATCGCTTCTGTGTGATTTGCCCCAATGTCATTGGCAGCTGCATGGGATCAAGCGGGCCGGAAACGAACGCCGCTGACGGCGCGCCCTATGCCATGCGTTTTCCGGTGATCACGATCCGCGATATGGTTCGCGCGCATGTTGCCCTGCTTGATCATCTGGGGATTGCGCAACTGCATGCGGTCGTCGGTGGATCAATGGGGGGGATGCAAGCGCTCAGTTTGGTCGCGAATTGGCCCGACCGCGCGCGTGCTGCAGTCGTCATTGCGTCAACCGCACGGCATTCAGCGCAGAATATCGCGTTTCATGAGGTTGGCCGTCAGGCCATTATGGCTGATCCAAATTGGCAAAATGGAGATTATTATGCCTCAGGCAACGCGCCGTCCGCCGGGCTGGCGGTCGCGCGGATGGCGGCGCACATCACCTATCTTTCGGAACAAGGCCTCACCGAAAAATTTGGCCGGCGGCTGCAAGCACGCCCGGATAACAGCGAAGGGGCAAAGAGCTTTGGGTTTGACGCTGATTTTCAGATTGAAAGCTATTTGCGGCATCAGGGGTTGAGCTTTACCGATCGGTTTGATGCCAATTCCTATCTCTATATCACCCGCGCCATGGATTATTTCGATCTGGGCGAAGAACATAGCGGCCACCTCGCCACTGCATTTCGAGGTTCAAGCACGCGGTTTTGTGTGGTGAGTTTTGACAGTGACTGGCTCTATCCCACATCTGAATCGCGGAACATTGTTCATGCGTTGAATGCCAGCGGTGCGCCGGTTAGCTTTGTTGAATTGTCTGCGCCATACGGGCACGATTCTTTTTTGCTTGATGTGCCTGATCTTAACCGCGTCGTTGACGGATTTTTGCGCGTGGGAGGGCTGTAATGCTTCGCCCTGACCTTCAAATTATCGCCAATAGTGTGGCACAGGGCACGCGCATTCTGGATATTGGCTGTGGCAATGGAGATCTCATGGCGGCACTGCGCGATACAAAGCAGGTCGACGCGCGGGGCATGGAAATCGATCCACGCGGCGTGACAGAAGCCGTCGCGCGCGGCCTTTCGGTGATACAAGGCAATGCCGATACCGACCTTGTCGATTATCCTGACGCGGCTTTTGATTACGCGATCCTCAGCCAGACTTTGCAAACCACGATGCGACCCGATGTTGTGCTTGATCAGCTGCTGCGCATTGGCCGTCGGGCGTTCGTGTCTTTCCCCAATTTTGCGCATTGGCGGGTGCGGTTAAGTTTGCTCTGGGGCGGGCGGATGCCGGTCACGCGTTTGTTGCCGATTGCTTGGTATGAAACGCCCAACATCCACCACGTGACTGTTGATGATTTTCGCGCGCTGTTGGTTGAACGCGGAATCACGGTCGAAGGCGCTTGGTTTCTGAGCGGCGATAAACTGACCACCGATGCTGCGGCAAATTTCCGCGCCGAACATGCAGTGTTTCTTTTGTCGCGTTAGACTTTTAATCCTCGGGTTAGAAAATCTGCGGCCACGCGCGCAACGTCTGCTGTTGCGCGTTCTTCTCCCCAAACCCCGTACCGTAGGCCCAAGAAGACATTCATGCCGACAATTGCCCAAGCATGAACTTCGTCAAAATCGCTGCGAATTTCGCCCCGGGCTGCGGCCTCTGTCAGACTGGTGACATAGCCAGCGACCGTATTTTCATAATGGAGGCGGTAACTTTCAGGATCAACAAATTCAGATTCGTCGATGATCCGGTAAAGCTCTTTATGCTGACGGACGAAATTGATGAAGGTGACAAGGCCGGCTTCTTCGCCTGCCAAGCGGTTAGGCGCTTGTTGGATCACCGGACCAACCTGCGTTCGGACTTGGGCTGACATATCACGCACCAACGCGCGAAACACGGCATCTTTGGATTCAAAATAGGTGTAGAAACTACCCAATGCGACGCCGGCACGTGCGGTGATGCTCACGATAGAGCTTTCGTGAAAGCCCTTTTCTCCAAATTCCAGTGCTGCTGCATCAAGGATTGTGCGCAGTGTTTTGCGGCCGCGTTCCGTGCGGGGGACTTTGTCCACGACACCCGTCGCGCCAGATGTGGCGAATTTGCCACGCTCGTCAGCCATAATCGATCTCCCCCAAAATCAAAGTTGAAACATGGTTCATGTTTCAATATAGACCCGACAACACGGCATGCAACCCATCAAGACGGTTGAAGCCATTTATGGGAGGATTACCATGAAACGCACATCTTTATTTCATTCCGCTTTTTTGACCAGTGTCGCGCTGTCCGCCTTCACGGCGGCCCCTGCATTTGCGCAAGAGACAGAAGGCGTAACAAACGACGGTGAAATTACGGTCACCGCGCGGCGTCGTGATGAAAGCCTTCAGGATGTGCCGATTTCTGTCTCCGCGATTTCGGGAGAAACGCTCGATGCGCAGGGCGCGATTGATATTACGGTTTTGCAACAACAAACCCCGAACCTGACGATGCAGATTGCGCGCGGTTCCAATTCTACATTGATTGGTTTTATTCGCGGCGTCGGTCAACAAGACCCGCTTTGGGGGTTTGAACCCGGCGTTGGCATTTATGTCGATGATGTCTTTATCGCGCGCCCCCAAGGCGCCGTGCTCGATATTTTTGATGTGGAGCGGATTGAAGTCCTGCGCGGACCGCAGGGAACGCTTTACGGTCGCAACACTATTGGCGGTGCGGTAAAATATGTCACGAAAAAGCTCGGCCATGATTTTGCCGGCAAATTGCGCGCGTCATACGGCACCGACGATCAGCGCGATGTGGTTGGACAACTGACCGTCCCGCTTGGCGACAGCCTCAGCTTTGGCGGTGCTGTCGCGCTGTACAAGCGTGACGGATACGGCAAAAACCTGAATACGGGTGCGGAACATTATAATAAGGATGTGTTGGCGGCCCGCGTGTCAGTTGAATTTGCGCCTTCAGACCGTGTCTTTTTCCGTCTTGCTGGTGATATTACAGATGATAATTCCAATGCACGACACGGCCACCGCCTTGTCGGCAATGCTGGCGTCGCTGCGTTTAACCCCCCTGTCAGCGTTTATGATACCAATGCAGGCATCGGCGATAAGAATAATGTTGAAACCAAGGGGCTTTCACTCACAGGTGAAATTGGTCTGAGCGACAGTTTGACGCTGAAATCAATTACAGCCTACCGGAAAGGCAACACCCAAACCCTGATCGATTTCGATGGAACGGCCGGATCCGTTCTCGATATTCCGGCTTTTTATAAAGACAATCAAACCTCACAAGAACTCCAGCTCATCTATGAAGGTGACCGGATTCAAGGGGTTGCCGGTGTCTATTATCTAGATGGCAGCGCATCAGGCGCATTCGACACGGTGCTTGGTCTTGCCAATCTGTCGATCCTGACCAGCGGCACAGTGAAGACAAAGAGCATTGCGGCCTTTGCTGACGTTAATTTCGATCTTTCCGACCAGTTCAAAATCTCAGTCGGCGGGCGTTACACCAGTGACAAGCGCGAGGGCACCGTGTTTCGCCGCAACTATACTGGCATCCGCAGCCCCTTATTCGGGAATGCAGCGGCGGTCCCGGGGCTGATCCGTACGAATTACACCAACGAACGCACGGACAATCAATTCACCCCGCGCGTGTCGCTGTCCTATTTGCCAAGCGACAACCTGACTTTCTATGCATCATACGGGAAAGGGTATAAATCCGGTGGATTTGACATGCGCGGCGACGCTTTCTTAACGCCAACAACGATCAACGGGTTCGATCCTGAAACAGTTGATGCTTATGAAATCGGTATGAAGGGTGCGTTTCTTGATCGCAGCCTGTTCGTCAATCTGTCAGCATTCTATTCCGACTATAAGGACCAGCAGGTCACCACGCAGGTTGTGGCGCCGGGGCCAAGCATTGCCAGCTTTGTTGACAATGCGGGCGATTCCAAAATCAAGGGATTGGAGCTTGAGGCGCGGGCCATTTTGTCACCGCATGTGTCTGCTGTCATGTCGCTTGGCTATACTGATGCAAAATTCAAACGGTTTACAACCTTTGATCTGGCCACCAGCACCACCATCGATGTTGCTGCATTTCGCGTGTTTCAGAACACCCCCAAATTCACCGTGAATTTTGCACCAAGCTTTTCCGCACCTGTCGCTGGTGGCACACTGTCATTCACCCCCAGCGTTTCGTTGCGGTCGGGTTATTCACAGTTTGAAATCCCCAACGCCTTGTTGGATGAAAATGGCTATGAACTGGTTGATGCCAGCGTGGGCTGGACATCTGAAAGTGATCGTTTCCGCCTGTCGCTCCACGGCCGCAATCTGTTCAACGCACGCTATAAAATTGGGGGTTACAACTTCCCCGGCGCGCTGTTTGGGAATTCAATTATCGCTTTTTATGGCCCACCACGCTCTATCACGCTGACAGGTGAAGTCCGTTTCTAAACTGACTGTAAACCACAGGATGAAAGGCGGGGGGCAGATATGTCGCCCGCCTTTTGTTATGCGGTCAGAGTCACGATCATACGAAAGGACCGTGATGCGGCAGGCGGGAGCATGAACACACCCGGTTTGCTTCGAAAATCTCCGCTAAAGCCATCAGGGTCTGCCATCCCGGCCCAAGGTTCGACACAGACAAAGGCCGCACCCGGTTTGGTCCAGATACCCAGCCACTCAGTATCTGGAAAGGCGATGTCGAGTGTTGGAAACCCAGCGGCACCGTAGGTCAAACGCCGGCTCGAAAGATTTTTCCAGACCAGTGCATCATCTGCAAAAAGCGCGTCAGTTAGCTTTAGCCTGTTCTGATGCACAGGCGTATCAATGGGATCGGGGCCGATCAACCCTGCTGGCGTTAGTGGCCAAATGGGGGCGGGTTCATCCTGATCAAACACGATCTTATGGTCTGCGCGCGCGCCACCAAAGGGCAGCGGCCACGCAAAGGCGGGATGATAACCAAAACTGGCAGGAAGGGGCACGTTGCCAGTGTTACGGACCGAGACTGTCATATGCAGCACGGCGTCTGCGATCTGAAAATGGGCATCCAGTTCAAAGGCAAAGGGATATTGCGCATAGGTTTCAGGGCTGTCAGTCAAACGGAACAGCACGGTGTCGGCGGCCTGTTCGATCAGCATAAAGTCTGATTTGCGGGCAAAGCCGTGTTTGCGCATGGCGTATGATTTGCCGTCCAGTCTTAGCGCATCTTGATTGAGTTGCCCGACAATGGGAAACAAGAGCGGCGCACGTCCGTGCCAATAGGCAGGATCGCCGGGGCCCATCAGTTCACGGCCGTCGCTGTCGGTCAGGCTGCGCAGTTCAGCACCGTGGCGCGCAATAGCGGCGGTGAGTGTGCCGGACGTGATCTGGACCATCTCACCCACGCAGCACCGCCCCAACCTTAGTCGCAGCAGCAACAATCGCCGTGCTGATCCGCGCCAAATCATCTTCGGTATAGCTTTTGTCGACGGGTTGCAGCGTCACTTCCACCGCAAGGGAGACCTGCCCCTCAGGGACGCCCGTACCGGCAAAGACATCGAACAACCGGACAGTGTCGATATTTGCCTTATCAGCGCCTTTGATAACACGGATCAGATCACCGCTGGGTGCATCAAGTGGCACGAGAAACGCAAAGTCACGCGTCACGGATTGAAGTGCGGGCGGCGCAAAGGCGCTGCGCATAAGGCCTGTACCGCGCTTTGCCGGAATCGCATCAAGAAACACTTCGGCTGCAACCACGACCCCGTCAAGGCCAAAGGCTTTGGCTGTGGCGGGATGAAGCGTGCCAAAACTGGAGAGGATTGTTTTTGGTCCCAAACGCAATGTAGCCGACTGTCCGGGGTGATAATGCGCGCCAGCTTCCCCCATCACCAACAGATTGTCGACCGGCGCGCCTGCAGCGGCGAGCAAGGCCATTGCCTCTGCCTTGGCATCATAAGCATCGAAATTTCGCGCTTTGCCATTGGCCCAGCTGCGGTGTGATCGTGCGCCTGCCAAAACGAGACCGAGTGTCGCACACTCTCCGTCGGACAGGTAGCGGCGCCCTACCTCAAACAAGCGGATGCTCTCCGCGCCGCGATCCTGATTGCGCTGTGCGGCTGAGAGGAGACCAGGAAGCAGCGACGTCCGCATGATTTTCATATCTTCGCTGATAGGGTTGGCGAGGCTCCATAGACCCCCCCCGAATGCAGCGGCTTCTTTTTCCGATAGGAATGACCAATTGATCGCTTCATTCATGCCGCGTGCGGCGGCGGTCCGGCGCACCTTGCTTTCCAGTTTTTGTGCTGGCGTTGCGGTGGGTTTCGCGACCCCGTCGGCACGTGGAAGCGGGGTGGACGGCACATGATCAAGCCCTGTGATCCGGACCACTTCTTCGACCAGATCAGCGCCAGCTTCGACGTCACGACGCCAAGACGGGACAGTGACATTGCCGTCATCAGAAGTCTTAAACCCAAGAGATTCAAAGATTTTACGTTGCGCATCAGGGGAAACATCAATCCCGCCGAGACGCAGGCAGTGGCCGTAGTCATAGATGATGTTGCGCGGCGTGAGCGGGGGTGTGCCCGCGCGCACGAGTTCTGACGCCTCACCGCCGCAAATGTCGATGATCAATCCGGTAATCAGTGCGCACGCATCCTCCAAAAACGCCGGATCAACCCCGCGTTCAAACCGTGTTCGCGCGTCAGAGGTGAGCGAGAGGGTTTGGCCGGTCTTGGCAATGCGATCAGGATTGAAACAAGCGACTTCGAGAAGGACATCGCGTGTTGTTTCCGAACAACCCGAATGTTCACCGCCCATAATTCCAGCAATATCGTGGACGCCTTTGTCATCGGCAATCACGGTCACGGTGTCAGACAGTGTATATTCTTTGCCGTTGAGCGCGGTAACGGTTTCGCCTTCGGTCGCGCGGCGCGCGATGACAGCGCCGCTCAATTTGGCCAGATCATAGGCGTGGCTGGGCCGTCCGTGATCGAGCATGACATAGTTGGTGATGTCGACCAGCGCGGAAATCGGTCGTTGTCC
>JAYUPB010000001.1:0-21004 GCA_043760405.1 Sphingomonadales bacterium | reverse complement strand
ATGGATTGCACGCAATTTAAGGGCGGCGGGTCATGATGTAGAGCTCTTGTTGGGGGGGCGGAATCCTGAGCAAGGCGAAGCATTAGCGGCGGAACTTGGCAACGCGCGAGCGACCTATCTCGACGTTAATAACCCTGTGGCGGATTTGATAAAGATGGGATCAGTTGACCTGATTGTGGCTGCTCTGAAGGATAGCAGTGATGCATTGTTCAAAGCTGCTATCGAGCTTGGCATTGCCCATATTGGAATTACGAAAACAGCTGATGAAGTTTCACCGCTCCTATTTGCGGCCTGTGGCAATCGAAAACCTCAACCAATTGTTCTGTTAGGACATTGGCAAGCGGGTGTTATGGCATACGCCAGCGCCAAGGTATTCGAGGCGTTCTCTCAGGTTGATAAGATTGAACTGGCGGCGCTTTACGACCCTTTGGATCCTATTGGTCCTATGACTGCTGGGGATAGCGAAGAATTTTTTGGACGCGCATTGATCCGGCAAGCCAACCGGTGGCTTTGGGTTGACCCAAACGATAATGCGAATGTCATTTATCGGCCAAATCAGGAACCGTTTGACGCTTTGCCAATGGGCGTGCTTGACGTGCCTTGTCTTGGAATTGTGACGGGTGCACCAGACATCCGCTTCGATTTAGGGATTGGTCAATCTATCGGCTCCAGCGCTGGCAGTGCTGCATCACATGATATGTTTATAACTGTAAGCGGAGAGTTGAAATCAGGTGAAGCCGCTACGCGGCGAACATTGGTTACAGATCCTAAAGGTCAAGCGCATCTTACTTCGGTCGGAACCCTGATTGCTATCGAAAGGGTTTTGGGCCTTGACGGTTTACCTCCTATTGAAGGAGGGCTTCATAGCCCAGTGACGATTGTCTCGCCAGATGTTGCCACTGCGCGGCTAGAGGCCTTTGGCGTCAGAATTTGCAGTATCCCAGCTGACTTGGCATCAAGTAATGCGGCTGTCGTAAGTCCGGAACCTGTATCATGAAGAAAGAAATGCGCGCACTTGTTCGCTCGTCCGAAGCGGAGAAAATGTCACTGACAAATATTGAAGTTCCTGAAGCTCAATCGGGACAAGTTTTGGTTGAGATGAAAGTCTCTGCAGTCAATGAAATGGACGTACAGGTAAGGTCGGGTGGATGGGCGCGCTATGTTAAAAAGTTCTTAGTCCGTAGCGCGGTTGTAACCGGATTCGAGTTTTCAGGTATCGCGCGTAGCGACGGTAAGCGGATCAAGTCAGGCGACCGCATTATGGGGTATGTTCATGTTCTAAAAGGACCGCGGTGCCATGCTGAATTTGCGTGGATAGATGAAAACGACATCTGTGCCATTCCCTCACATTGGTCGTTTAATGATGCCGCTGCGCTTGTTTTGATGGGATTAACGGCGGTGGACATTCTGGAAATGGTCAAGCCGATGAAACAAGAAGGCCGTATCGCCATTATAGGCGCGGCTGGCGGTGTCGGAGCTTATACCCTTCAACTTGCGAAATATCAGGGTTTCCACGTGACTGCCATATGCTCTGAAAAGAGCGCTGAGTGGGTAAAGGATTTGGGTGCCGACACCGTTCGTCCATATAATAACCAACAGAAGTATAAGGGGGGCGATGCCTTTGATTTGATTGTTGACGTACCCTGTAAATCTTCATTTTCTGAGGCTCGACCTTTTTTGAAATCGGGCGGGATGTACGTCAATACAAATCCACTGAATGACCTTTGGGGCTATGCTTTGGCGGCTTTTTCATCGCGTAAGGCTGGGTACCTAATGATGCTATCAACGACGCCAACGAAGCTTATGCGGCTGATTGAACTGGTTGAACTCGGCGCTATGCGTCCCATCATCGATAGCAGCTATAGTCTTTCCAAGGCGGACGACGCCTTTGATCGTTATGCCAAGCCAGGGAAGCAAGGGCGAATTTTGCTGGAAATTTCCAAATAAATTCGATCAATCGCTGATTCGGTGGTTACGGTGAATCTCCAAATTCAGAACCACAATTTCAGCCAATTTTCGCGTATTTAACAGATCCTGACCCTAACTGGTCATGGGACGTTATAGCTCTATCTTATGAGGATGAGGGTACAACAGCGTAGGATAGCGACGTTACTTTACGCTATTATGGTCTTCGCTAAGATGAATACAGACATCACGGATAGCTTGCTCAAAACCATTTAATGCCGTCCGCCGTGGCTTTCCAAAGCCCCTGAGAAGGGATGCGCCCTCAATCATCGATACAATGGCCGCGGCGTGGCGCTGCGCACGTTGCTTGGGCATCCCCGGAGAAATTTCGCGAATAGCATCCGCTACCTGCTTCAAATATGTATCATAATAATCGTTCATGATGGTTGCGATCGCATCTTCGCGTGCAGCCAACGCCCATAATTCCCAGAAAATCGCGCAGCTGCTTTGAGATTCTTGATCTTTGAGGAGATAGTCGATTATCATCAGAAATCGACTTTTTGCACTGCCTCTTCTGGTTTGTATTATCTTCCCCAGCGCGACCGAATAATCATCGAAGGTTCTCTTAAGCAGCGCGTTGAGGAGGTCTTCCTTGATCTTGAAATAATATTGAAGGTTGCTCAGCCTAATGTCCGCGACGTCAGCAATCCGACGGAGAGTAAAGCTGGCATAACCGTCTTCAGTCAAGACTTGAGCGGCCGCGTCAAGGATGTCCCCGACGCGCCTTTGCCCTTTGGATCCAACCGCAGTCCCAGGGCGACTTGGATTTACTGTTCGACTTTCACTCACAAAGCAATCGCCCATATCATCTGGTTGTAAGAGGAATATGCCTCAATAGCGCCATCCCAAGGTCAGACCATATTGGCGAGGCGCGGCTAGCTGTCCAGTCTTTAGATCGAAGAAGTCTGCGAGTGCATCGATCCCGTGGCCAAGATAGCGCTTATTGCTTAGATTTCTGCCGTATGCAGTAAGCGTCCAGCGGCCATCTTCGCTGGAAACGCTAGCTGACGCGTTGAATAGCCCAACCTTACCAGATTGGAGAACGGGGTCGTTGAAGGGCGTAAAAAATAAGGTGCTGCTGTAAACATATTCCCCTCGAAGCCGAAATTCAGCGCTGCCCGTAAAGCGGCCTTCCCATTCGGCTGAGAATCGAATGGTATCTTTGGGTGCGCGTGGCAGACGACGCCCGGAGAGGTCAATGGCGTTAAATTGAAAGCGACGATATTGAGAGAGCAAATGTGCAAAGCTGATCTCAAATGTCAGCCCCGGAATTGGAACGGCAACCGCTTCAATTTCCAAACCTTTGATGCGCGCTTTGGCCGCATTCGTAACTTGAAGCACTGGAACCGCGCTACCTGTATCTATCGGCGCAAAAACTTGCAGGTCTGAATAGTCATAATAAAAGGCAGCTGTGTTCAACCGCAAACGACGTTCAAGAGCCGTGGCCTTGATTCCAACCTCATAGGCAGTAACTTTTTCAGGCGAAAAGGCTGTGACGGCGGCAACAATATCCGCTGGATAGTTGTTAAACCCGCCACTCTTGAACCCTCGTGTTGCGCTGGCATAGCCCAACACAGCGTCGCTTGCCTGATATTCGACAACGAGCCGAGGCGAAAAATTGTCGAATGAAACGCCTGTTTTAGTGAGAGGAACAAAATCAAAGGGCGGGGATCCACCGAGTGGATCGTAAGTTCTTTGCACTGCGAGCCGCTTACGCTCGTGTGTATAACGTGTACCCAATGTCATCTTCAATTTTGATGTCAGGCGATAACTAAGTTCACCAAATACGGCGATGCTTGATGTGTGAGCATTCGCCTGCGTGATTTGGCTATCAAGTCCGAAGTAAAGAGAGTTAAACTGATCGTACCCGCGCCCACGATCCTTGAGATAAAAGACGCCTAATATATAGGAGATTGCGCTGTTACCTTCTTTGGATACGATACGTACTTCTTGGGTAAATTGTTGCGCCTTTTGGCGTGACTCAAAATGTGCCACTGGAAACGGGGTGCTGTCATAATCTTCGGTATAATGGATATCTGTTTTGCGATATCCTGCGACCGCACTAAGGCGGGCTGACCCAACATCCCAATTGAAAGTAGCGGAAGCGCCAATAATATCGCGGCGGATAAAGGCGTCTGTTAAATCATATGAGCCTTCGAACGGGTCTGAGCTTTCTTGATACAAGCCGAACAATGAGCCACCAACTACGTCTTTGAAAGTGCTTGTCGGGCGATCTCTTGCATAGTCGAGACTGATAACGGCTTCGAAAGTGCTTGTGGGCTCAACGCGGATTTGCCCTCGCAGGCTGAGGCTGTCTTCGTCATTGAGTTTTGATTGTGTTGCCAAATCACGCGTCCAACCATCCCGATTTTTGTAACTGCCGGACAGTTTTGCAAAAACAGTGTTTCCTAAAGGCCCACTCACCAATCCGCGCACCGATCTTTGATTGAAGTTGCCAAGGCCTGCTTCAAGTGCTGCATGGAAATCAGGCCCAGGTTTTGTCGTTTCAATTTTGATCGCGCCGCCATTTGTGTTGCGGCCGTAAAGTGTTCCTTGCGGTCCACGGAGGACTTCAACGCGTGCGAGATCGAATAGGTCGAATAAGGCCGATGATCCTCGTCCAGCATAAACCCCGTCAATGTAAACGCCCACCGCACCTTCAGAGGTGATGCCATCGTCGTTTGATCCCACCCCTCTGATAAAAAGTTGGGGGGAAAGCACAGAATAACTTGATAGATACAGCCCGGGAACGGATGCAGAAAGGCCAGTCAGATCGCGGATCCCCGATGCCGTTAGGTCATCCCCTGACACACTACTGATCGCCAGCGGGACACGTTGCAAATTTTCGCTGCGATATTGTGCGGTTACAACGATCTCTTCAACGGCCCCATTTTCAGCGGCAACAATATCATCTTTGTCGACCTGTGCATGCGCGGCGTTTCCCATAGCAACCATCACGGCGCCTGTGATGAGTTTGAGGTGCAAATTTTTGACCGTAGAATGTTTCACTATCTTATCCTCCACATTGTTTTTTAGTATTGACTAAAATATGTCATATGACCTATTATAAAGTCAAATAAGAAAGTAATAAGCCAAAATTTCCAGATAATACCGGATTTTTTGATATGTATCTAAGGTCTATCGACCAATAAAGGAGGGGTTATGGCGGCAACGCGCACGGCGGTTTTATCACGTCGGGGATTTCTGGGTGTTGGTGGGGCTGCGGTCATCGCCGCGAGCGGGTATGTTTGGTTGTCGGGAAGTGATGCTGAATATGCGCGCATGGCAGCAGGGGCTTCGCCAAAATTACTGTCGATTAAAGAATATGCGGTATTGAGCGCGCTGGCCTCTGCGATCATTTTTCCGCTCGGGGCTGGCCCAAGCGTCAAGGATGCAATGACAGCCCTTCGCATTGACCGAGAATTGTCCCTCCAGAGTGAAAGTTCGCTTGCGAGCGATGTTAAGGCTTCATTATTGTTGCTGGAACATGCCCCTGTGCTTGATGGATTAGGGCCTCGATTCACTGAACTATCCCCCAAATCACAGCTCGATTTTCTCAAAAACTGCACGACCGCAGGTGCCGGTTTGCGGCGTTCCGCCTATGTCGGCGTCAGATTTTTGATTACATTTTTTTACTACACCGATGACCGCGCATGGCCGGGCATTGGGTATGCTGGGCCAATGGTTGAAGAGAAACTCTTCGAAGGGGGCAATCGTATCGCAAATCTCAAGCTGGCGTCGGGTGCTCGATAATTATGATCATTGAACACACTCAGGTGATGAAGGACATTAACGAACAGGTTGATGTGGTCGTTATCGGTTCGGGCATGGGCGGAATGACTGTGGCACGTGATTTGGCACGGCAGGGACGCAGCGTCGTGGTCGTTGAAAAAGGCGGTTATTATACCGCCTCTCGCGGTGATCTTGACCAGCGTAGCGATAATATGTTGGCTCGAATTGACGGTGGGCGTGGGCTTGGTGGTTCAACATCGGGCGAAATTGCCCTCATGTACGGAAACTGTGTGGGCGGAGTCAGTGTACATTATTGGGCAGACAGTTGGCGGCTCCCAAAAGACAGATCAGATATGTTTGCTCAGATGGGCGTCGAAGGGCATGATCATGAGACGCTGCAGCCAATTTTTGATCAAGTCGAACGTGATTTGAATGTCCATCTGGCGGGCCCTGAATATTTTAACCGGATGAACCAGCTATTTGATATTGGCGCCAAAAAGCTAGGCTGGAATGTTGAAGGTGTTCCGCAAGCACGTCGTGGATGCGCAATGAGCGGGCATTGTTACCAAGGCTGTTCGTTTGACGCTAAACAGAGCGCGCTGGTGACAACTGTGCCCTCAGCTGTAGAGGCTGGAGCTCGCATATATTCGGACGCCAATGTTGTTGCTATCACACTGGATAGCAGAGGACGGGCAAATGGTATCGAAGCTCAGATCCTTGACCGCGCTACGGGGCTTCCAAAAGGGCTGACTCTGAAAGTGAAAGCCAAAGTGGTCGTTCTCGCGGCTGGTGGTTTCAATTCAGCTGCGACGTGGCTGAGGGCAAAGTTGCCCAACGGGAGCGGACAGGTCGGTAAAAATCTACAGGTAAACCCCTGCCCTATGCTCTACGCGCTCTATGACGAGCCTGTCACGATGTGGGAGAATATTCCGACCGCGACGGGAACGACTGATTTTCGGTTGGCGCGTTACGATGGGGATAAATATGTTGAAGGAGGATACCTCCTTCACCCAAATCAGATTCAAGCCGAGTTTCTTGCGGCAACCCTTCCCGGTTTTGGCAAGGATCATGCGCGCTTGATGGAGAGGTTGACGCACATTGGGAGCGCAGTGTCGTGGGTTGACGACGAAATGCCGGGGCAAATCAAATTGGATGGCGAAGGTCATACTGTTTACGATTACATCGTGCGCGGCGTCGATTTGCTTAAAATGCGCGATGCATTGAAGAAACAAGCAATGTTGCTGTTCGCGTCTGGCGCTACTGAGGTCATCGTGCCCGATTTGGTCGGAACACGGTTACTTGATCCGAAGCAAATAGGAATATTTGATACTCTTGAAATCTCCGGCGGTGTTCAGCTTTGGGGTGCGCCACATCCCGCCGGTGCTTTGAGAATGGGGAATGATCGGGCGACGAGTGTTGTTGGCTCAAATCATGAAGCGCATGAAGTTCCAAATCTTTTTGTCGCCGACCCAAGTGTATTTCCCATGGCGCTCAGTGTCGATCCCTCACTGACCATCATGGCATGGTCAGTTATCGCAGCCCAATCCATTCAGCAGCGGCTGAGCTGATATTTTGAAACAGAGGAGTTCATCATGTCTCTAAAAATTGGCTTACGGCTGTGTCAAATCGTCGCGGCGCTTCAGATTGTGTCCTATGGTGATACCGTTCGCATCATAGCACAGGGGCAATTTGACACCATCGGTTTAGTCGGTCCGATGGTGCGAATGGAGGCTGTCGCCAACGGATTCTCTGCGCTTGGCTGGGCCATTGTGCTCGGTCTGTCTTTCACTATCCATCTGAAAACGGCAGGCCATATTGCTTATATTCTGGCTGGAATGCTGTGGTTCGACGTGCTTACAACGTGGCGGCTTGAGATGCCGCTTCCACCCTATTTTCTTTGGTGGGGATCTGCTGTTGCGGCACTTCAGCTCCTTATCGGATACACTATTGAGCGGCAGGGGCGATTTGTTGAACCATTAGAGGTAAAGGATTGATCAAATGGATAGACGTTGGTTGATTGCCATCCCAGTCCTCATATATTCTGGAACAGTATATTCGCTCATGAGGGGTGACTTCACCGGCAGTGATTTGCCGGCAAAAATCATCGGTTCACATGCCATAGCAAATGGGATCGAATGTTTGGGTTGGTTGCTGGTTTTCCTACTTTATCGAAGTCGATACGCGCTGTTTGCTGGACGGGTTGGTTTGTTCCTCACTGGCATGTGGTTTTGGGATATGGTGACAACATTGCCGATTTCGATCCCGGTACCCGGCTATCAAACCATTTGGGGGCCGCTCTCAATATTTTTGTTGCTATTCATCGTGCAACCACTCCTGTGCGAGAAATCTTCTGAAAAAGCGGGTTAAAGCTGGTTTGAACCGCTTCGTTCTTCTCGGCTAATTCTGCAGTGTTCGGTATGGAAGAAATGTTCATCGCTTGGTTCCGCGCAGCAAGACGATAGAAGGATGGCGTGAAGCGCTTCGGCTGGCGCACATGGGGTTTTGGCCTATGTCGCCATCAGAGTCCGAACCGAGACTTTGAGGCTCTGACGGCAGGCCAGATAGCCCACAAGGCACACGGTCGTCACCATGGCAAAGACCATCCCTGCCACCCAAAGAATGTCTGGGTTGTAGGTCAAATTGAACTGTGCCTGATAGATCAGTAATCCCGCGCTCCAGGTGCCTGCAATAGCACCAGCGGCGGCGGTGAGGGCCGTAACGCCCCAGTCATAGAAATTCAACCTCAGGCAATCCTTATCCCTAAGCCCCATGCTCATCAGAAGGCCATTTTTCTGGCGGTCATCGGCGCTGAAGCCGCTGACTGATGCTGCGAGCACAAAAAGCGCCAGCAAAAGCACCATGGCCGCATAGCCACTTGTCACCTTAGTGACGATCCCAAGCGTCTGGTCAAACCGTTCGGTGAGTTCCTGAAGCGGCACGAGCGAGAGGGTGGGGTACTGCTGCCACAAGCCAGCAAGTGCATCCCACGCTGGTTCTGGCAATTCCATGCTGCCCATATAGCGGGTTGGGGCATCAATATGCGCTCTGGCCGACAACGGAACCTGGAACCAGAAAGTGATCGATCCAGCCCCCGGTTGGTAGGCGTGGCTTGCCACCAGTGTAAAGTCATAGGGTCTGCCGTTAATCTGGTAGGTGAGCGTGTCGCCATAATTGAACCCCATGTCAGTCATGACTTCGGGTTCGGCGGAAATCTGCCGCCAGGTGTCAGTGCCTGCCGGCCACCAGGTGCCGCCGACAAGGCGGTTGTTTTTAGGCATGTCGTCCGTCCAGCTCAGCCGGATCGGATCTTTGAGTGTGGCAAGTGTGTCGCTGGGCTTCTGAATGTCTGCAAGGGCTTTGCCGTTCACAGAAACAAGCTGAGCAGACACAAACGGCCGCAGGGAACGCAGGGTGCTGCCCGTCTCACCAGCCCAGAGATTGATCGCATCGATCTGGTCTGTCTGGGCTTCGGCGATCATCAGGTTGCCATCATGGCTCCGGCCATAGCCTGCCATCGCCGTACCCAAGTCACGCATCAGCATCAGGGAAAACAAAAGAAGCAGCCCGCACAATCCCAGCCCCATAACCTGCGCCGATTTGGCAAACAGGCGCTGCCGCATCATAAAAAAGGCGAAGGGTAACAGGCCAGTGCGTCGACGACCCCACATGTCACCCAACCGGATGACAGTCCAGGTTAGCGCGACCATCAGGGTAAGCGCACCCGCAATGGCCGTGAGCGTCATGCCGGTTAGCAGCCAGTTGTCAGAATAGGCAGCAGCCAGCAAAGTGACGGATGTGAGGCTCCAGAACAGCCGGTGCCACACATAGCTGCTCTCGGCCGGATTGCGGATGAGCGAAAGCAACGACGCGCGGGACAGCTGGATGATGCTGGGAACCTGCAGCGCGAGCAGCAGCAGAAAGAAGAGGCCAATGGTCTTCAAGGCCGCTGCCACAGGCCATGTGGCGCGAAGCCCGGGGAAATAGGCTTGCAGTTCGGTGACGATCAGTCCGTACGCGAATACAGCCAGCGTGCTGGCGAGGGCGATGGACAGAATGAAACTGGCCAGCCATTCGCATAGTGCCATCAGCGTGGCGGTGCGGGTGGGCGTTCCAAAGCTGGCATAAATCGCAAGCCGATAGCGCATTTTGGCAAGCCAGCGACGATTGGTCATATCAAGGGCCACAGCGCCCATAAAAAACAGGATAACGGATGCCAGACCGAGGAAATTTTCAGTCCGTTGCCAAAAGCTGGCCAGCGGGTGCTGGCCACCGAATTTCTTGATTACGTTGGCGCCAGGAAGGGTCTTGCGCGACCAGGTTTCAATCGCCTGTTGCTGGTTTTCATCCGCAGCGACGAGATAGCGTGTACGGCTCTTACTGCTTTTGATCGATGCGCCCGCAAGGCTTTGGGCGTGCGCCATGGCGCGCATGGTCGTGCTATGGCCTTCCATGATGCGGTCTGGTTCATGAAACAGGATGGCACTGAGCCTTAAGTCTGTGCCGCCGATGGTGAGGATGTCACCGACCTGCGTCCTTAGCATGATGGCGAGGCGCGAATCTATCCAGATATCGCCTATTTTTGGGCCTTGTTTGATTGCGCGCTGCGTGGCTGCCGGCGTGTCGCCAATCTGGAGATTGCCTTGTAACGGATAAGCGTCATCGACCAGCTTCAATTGCACGCGGGCCCATTCATCCTTGTGGGTGAGGGTGATGTCGGTCAGCTGTGTGACCGACAGGCCCGCCGCCAAGGATTTAAAGGTGGTTTCGTCAGCCTTCGTCAGTGGAGCATGGCTTTCAATCACCATGTCAGAGCCAAGCATCTGATCGAGATTGCCGGCCAGATAGCTTTGGATCGACGCGCTGGTGAGCGTTAATGTCATCAGGAAAAACAGCAGCGCCGTTTGCGTGGCCATGCTGATGCGCCCGTCGCTGCCCGTGAGGTCGCGGAAGCTATTCTCAACCATCAGTTTCAATCTGTTCATGCCGCTGCCTTCAACTGTCCGCTTTCCAGAAGCAGGCTTGCGTCTGCACGCAGTGCCAACTGCTTGCTGTGGGTCACGATCACCAGGCCGCATCCCGTCTCACGGGCGCAGTCAAACATCAGCTCGGCCACGCTTTCGGATGTGTGCATATCCAGATTGCCGGTGGGCTCATCTGCAAAGATAAAACGCGGGGCGGTAACAAAGGCCCGCGCCACCGCAATGCGCTGCTGCTCGCCGCCGCTCAATTGGTGGGGGCGATGCCGGGCACGGTCCTTCAACCCCACCTTTTCAAGCCATAGGGCGGCGATGTCGAACGCGTCCCGATTGCCCTTCAGGCGAAGCGGCAACGCCAGGTTGCCGATGGCATCGAGTTCTGGCATCAAATGAAATTGCTGGAAAATGAAGCCGGAATTGGCGCGCATCGCCAGCGCGTCCACTTGGGCACCGTCGATGGTGAAACGCACAGTGCCGCCTGTCGGAACCTCCAAGCCCGCAGCAATCGACAGCAGGCTTGATTTTCCCGCTCCCGAGGGGCCGATGATTGCCAGGGTTTCATCCGCGCGAATAGTGCAAGAAAGACTACGGAACAGCTCAATCCGTTCGCTGACCGTATCGAAATGATGGCTGATACTGTCTAACGCGATTGTGTCCCGCATGGTTATCCCCTCACCCAAGGCAATCATTGCGTTGTTGCCAGCTTGCTTCGGGCTTCTGCGATTGCGGAAACCAGCTCTGGCCTACTGAAATGCGGCACGGCCAATTCCATCACTTCAACCGCATTCGTTAGCGCGTCACGATCCGACCCCACCGATTGGGCCCGGAAGAAACCCCACATGGCAATGAGCGGGACATCATAGAGTTTGGGGTCGGCGTTCAACGACGCGCGCGCTTTCGCCTTGTCGCCGCTTAGCATCTGGGACAACAGCGTCATACTTCGTTCATCGGCCCATGGCTGGCGCGGCGCAAGCGGGCGTCCCATCGCCTTGATCACGGCCTCTGCCGCCGCCGCCGTGGAAGAGGGATTTTGTCCCGTCACCAGTCGGCCATCGGTCACTACATGGCTTAACATCATCGGTGCCTCACTGAATTTTGCGCCCGAGCCGCGCAATCCGCTTTCCAGAAGGACGGGAAATGACGGGGCCCAGCCCTTGCCAAACAGGGCTTCTTCCTCGTTTGTAAACCCTGTTACGGAACGCCCTTCCAACAGCGATGCGCCACCTTTGAGCGGTACATTCATCAATACAGCAGGGCCATGGCACACAGCGCCGATGACGCCACCTGCCTGATATGTTGCGGCCAGCATCGTTTTCAGACTGGCGTTGACGGGCAGATCGAACATCGCACCTTTGCCGCCAATGATGAAGATTGCTGCATACTTCTCGTCACCTATGCTCGCGATTGCGCGGCTGTTGGTCAGTTTCGCAATGGCCTTTGGGTCGGCCAAAAAGCGATTGTTATAGGGCTTGGAGGGATTGAATTTGTCGGCCACCACGGCCCCGCCGGACGGACTGGCAATATCCACCTGCAGGCCATTGTCGGCGAAGACGGCATAGGCCTGTGTCAGCTCGTCCATTTCAAAGCCGGGGCGCGCCTTGCCATCCTCCAACCCATGACTGCTGATGACAAGCAGCACGCGATCGTTGGCGTTGGGCGCAGCATGTGCGGGGGCCACGATCAGCAAACCAAGCGCGCATGACAGCATCATTGTTATCCGGAACTGCATCTTCTATCCTTTCGAATGTTTTATGATGCTGGTGGCTGTCGCACGGGGCGCGTCATAAGAATGTGAAATTCTTTTTGACGTTTTTTTGACATTGGGCACGCCAGATTGCGGCGGTGACATTCGCGGTGACATTCAGGGAAATACTTTTTGAACAACGGCTTTGACATATTGCTGGTGGAGGACAATGCGGATCTTGCCGGCAATATTGTCGACTATTTCGAAGCGCTTGGGCACCGGCTGCATTACGCAGCGGATGGCGAGTCCGGATTGCGGGAAGCTCTGGTCAGCCCCGTTGACATCATACTTCTTGATCTTGCCTTGCCACACCGTGACGGATTGAGTGTCTGTGCTGAGATCCGCCGCCGCGCAGACCGGCGCGTGCCCATATTGATGCTCACCGCGCGCGATACCCTTGATGACAAGCTGGCAGGCTTTGCCAGCGGTGCTGATGACTATCTCGTCAAACCTTTTTCGCTGGCAGAGCTTGCCGCCCGGGTTACGGCGCTCGCTCAGCGACCGCATTTGGGGCAGCCGCATCGTTTTTCGGTCGGCCCCCTAACCATTGACCGGCAAGCTCGCGTGGCAACCAGAGACGGAAAGCAGCTTCGTTTGACGCCGCTTCTCTGGGAATTGCTTTTGCTGCTCGCCGAAGCGTGGCCGCATCCCGTTAGCCGCGACGAAGCGACGGTGCGGCTATGGGGCGATGAGCCACCCTCTTCTGATTGCCTGCGCGCGCATTTGCACCTGCTGCGGCAAGTGGTGGACAAGCCATTTGACCCTCCTATCATCGAAACGATGCACAGCGTTGGATTTCGTTTGAAGGTCGAACAATGAAGCCACGACGGCATAGTCTGCGCGGGCGGATTGTTCTCACGATCATAGGCAGCGTGATTGCAACCAGCCTGATCTTTGGCCTCGCGGCCTTTACCATCGCTTATACAACGGAAGATCGTTTGTTCCGGCGCACGCTGGTGGACGAGGTCACACACCAGAAATCCTCTTGGCAGCGCACGGGCGCACAGGCGGAACCAAAGAACCCTAACGTTATAATTTATAAGGGCAATGACGCGCTTCCACCTGACATCCGCAAGGAATCTGCTGAGAATCCTCGGCAGTCCGAATTTTACGGTCACGAAGGCCGCCATTACCATATCGAGCGCTTTGACCTGAACAATGGCCGGTCCGGCTCCGGGCCTGTGCCAGCGGTCGCGGTGATTGAGGTCAGTAAGGATTTGCTGGTTCGTCCCGTCCGTGATTCGATCATCGCGTCCTTGGTCGGGATAAGCCTGTTTATCGCGATGTTTATGGCGGCATTTGGGTGGTGGCTCGTCAACCGGGCGCTGAGGCCGCTGAGCATGCTTGCAGAGGATATCGCCAACGCCGAGTCTGCGATCCCGATCTTTCATGCAAAGGACTATCCTGCCAATGAAATCGGGATACTGGCGGAAGCTTTGGAACAAGCCTTTGCGCGCATAAGCGGATTTGTTGACAGAGAGCAGACCTTCACCCGAGACGCCAGTCACGAATTGCGTACGCCGCTCGCCGTGATTCGCGGCGCAGCGGAGGTCATCGCCTTCAACCGCGATCTTCCATCACACAGTGCCGAACCGCTGCGTCGTATCGAAACGGCGACTACCGATATGACGCTCGCACTCGATCAGCTGCTCGCTTTGGCGCGTGAGAACAAGGGCGTGTTCAAGGAATCGGTGGCGCTCCAGCCAATGATCGACAAAGGCGTGGCATGGGCCAAAATTCGCTATCCCAACAGCCTAATCGCAGTCGCGATCAAAGTGGACAACGGCGCTGCGGTTTTTGTCCATCCGACCTCCTTGCAGCTCGTGCTCAACAATTTGATTGGGAATTGTTTTCAGCATGTTGGCAACGGAATTTTGATGGTCGATTTTGACGGCAGATGCTTGTCAATTTCGGATAACGGCCCCGGCTTCAAAACGGACGCCGACCCGTTCCCACCATTTGTGAAGGGCGATGCCAGCAAAGGCAGCGGCCTGGGCCTCGACATTTCCCGACGCCTGTGTGACGCGGCGGGGATCAGCCTCTCTCTTGGCCATATCAAAAACGGTCAAGGCGCGCACTTTCGCCTTACATTTGGTGAAGCGTGAATTTGAAGGGTGGCCTGTCGATCAGTTTACGGCGCGGCGCGCACACGCACTGATTACAATTGCAGGGCAGCGCCGGATCATATGATGCAGTGCAATATAATAAGGCAAGGATGATCCTTTGCTTAGGGTCGGGATGGAGGGGTTTGTGCTGGACCGCTTGCCAGACGGCTCATCGCTTTCATCCGGCCACGCAGCTGAGCAGTGATGGCGGCCCGCTGCATTTCGCTCACGCTGGCCCACGCTGTAATTTCAGACAGTGTTCGCCCACATCCAATGCAGTAGGGATGGGTGTCGTTGATCAAACAAATTTTTGTGCACGGCGACTCCATACTCTTCTTTGGCCCACACAGGAACAGCAGGGCAAGTGATTGATTGGCTTGATCCGCCAACAGCTTGTCCGTGCAAATCTCTCGCATCACCGCAGCATGTGTTAATATGACTTGTTATAACGTTACATGCTAGCTAGGGCCGCAATTCACTTTCTATAGGTATGAACTTTATGCGCCGTGTCTTATTTGCAACTGCCGCCTCTCTCTGTGTCATTTCCCCCGCTGTGGCACAGGATGCTGAACAGACCGAACACGGCGATCATGTCACCTCAGGCGCAGAAATTGTGGTTACAGGCATATTCGCGCGCGACCGATCCGACATTTTGTCGGGAACCTCTGTGTTGACCGCAGCTGAACTAACCCGATCATTGAAACCGACTCTGGGTGAAACCTTGTCGCATCAGGCGGGTGTCTCTGCGACCTCCTTTGGTCCCAATGCGTCGCGCCCCGTCCTGCGCGGTTTTCAGGGGGAACGCGTCCGGGTGCTGTCTGACGGTATTGGTAGTTTTGACGTGTCGAATACGAGTGTGGATCACGCAGTGGTTATCAACCCGCTCACCGCTGACCGGATTGAAGTGCTGCGCGGGCCGTCCGCCCTGCTGTTCGGATCATCGGCAATCGGCGGTGTGGTCAACGTCATCGACAGCCGGATTCCGCGTTCAGTTCCCGATGAAGCGATTCACGTCGATGCGCTTGCAACCTACGGTTCGGCTGCCAATGAACGCTCTGGCGGCGCACGGATCGATGTTCCGCTTTCTGACAAATTTGTTGTTCATTTTGACGGCACCTACACAAAAACCGCTAATCTCCGCACGGGGGGATATATTCTAACCCCTGCACTGCGCGCAGCTGCCAGTGCCAGTGGAGACCCAGATATTGCCACGCTTGCAAATTTGAAGGGCACATTGCCAAACAGTGCGGGACGCACGTGGGAGGTTGCCGGCGGTGCTGCGCTGATCACGTCAAACGGCAATCTGGGTTTTTCGGTCAGCCATTATGACAGCCTGTACGGCGTACCCGTGCGTTTCTCTGTCGATCCAGCTGTGGAGGCAGAAGAAGTGCGCCTTGACGTGAAACAAACCCGCGTCGATGTGCGCGGCGAAGTCAATCCGGCAAGCGGGTTTTTGGAAGCGATCAAATTTCGCAGTGGTTTCGCTGATTATAAGCATAATGAAATTGATGATACTGGCGCTGTGGGGACAACCTTCCTTAATGATGGGTGGGAAGGACGATTGGAACTGGTGCAGCGTGCGCGCGGTGGTTGGCGCGGTGCGGTGGGCGGTCAATTTTTCCTCCGCAACCTCAACATCATTGGCGATGAAAAATTCTTGCCAAAAAGCGAAACCCAGCAATACGGCCTGTTTACATTGCAAAGCATCGATCTTGGCAGTGTGAGAACCGAAGCAGGCGGTCGGATTGAGAAATCTATCCTTTCTGCCAGTGCCGATGCCGATCTTGGCAATGGTGATTTGCGCCGCAGCTTTACGGCGCTGTCGGGATCGTTGGGGGCCAGTCTGGAAGTCGCAGCGGGGTGGCGGATCGGTTTCAACACGTCCTACACCCAGCGTGCTCCGTCCGCTGAAGAACTCTTCGCCAATGGCCCTCATGCTGGAACCCAAGCGTTTGAGGTTGGCAATCCCACCTTCAGCAAAGAGAAATCCACTGGAGCCGAATTGACGCTTCGCGGCACAGGCGACGGCTATCGCCTGTCCGCATCCTTGTACCACAGCTGGTTCAAGGGCTTTATCTTTGAAAGTCCGACAGGGGCGATTGTCGATGATTTACCCGTTTTCCAATTCTCTCAATCTGACGCGCGCTATTACGGCGCAGAGTTTGAAGCGTCAGTGCGTGTCGCGCAACTAGGCTCCTATGCAATTAACGTTGACGCCATTGGAGATTACACCCGCGCCAAAATTAAAAATGGCGGTAATATTCCGCGCATCCCTGCGCTCCGCTTGCTGGGCGGCGTAGAGGCGCAGTCTGAAAAAGTGAATGGGCGCATTGAGGTCGAATGGGTCAACGGACAAAGCCGGATCGCTGCCTTTGAAACCCCCACCAAGGGGTATTCCATGGTCAGTGCCAGCTTGGGCTTCACCCCGTTTGAGGGAGATGACACAACCAGCATCACCCTGTCCGCCAACAATATCTTTGATGTCGCGGCGCGGCGTCATGCCAGCGTGCTGAAGGATTATGCCCCGCTTGCCGGACGGGATCTGCGGGTGACCTTGCGCGCGGCGTTCTGATTGTTATCCAAACATTGGTCTATCCCCTCATCATCTGCGCCCAAGGCGGGGGCAATACTGGGCTGCCATTCTTCTGCGGAAAAACGGATGGCGGGGGTCATCATGTGATGCCCTTCATGTTGGATCACGCGACCACGTTCGATACAGTGAGGCGCATCAAAGGTTTCTCGGAAATCCAGGACTGGGGCAAATGCCACGTCCTTGTCCGCAAACCACGCTGTCCACGCGTCGCGGGACCGTGTTAAAAATACGCCGCGCAAAAATGCGATCAGCGGTTCTTGTTCCCCTGCAGCTGCGCTGCCAGTGGGGATAAGGTCGGGGCGGTTCAGCGCGGTGAGTAAATTTTCAACGAATTTAACCTCGCGCCCGCCCAAAACAATATGGTGACCATCAGCGGTTTCATACACCTGATAAAAAGCCGCGCCGCCTAGTGACCTTTGAGTGCTGGATACTGGGGATGCCCCCCCCATGATTGCGCTTCCCGCCGTGTGGGCGCACCACGGTAACAGGCTGTCAAACATCGCAATATCAATATAATCGCCGCGTCCTGACTGCACGCGCCCGATCAATGCCATCAACACAGCGGATAGCGCGGTCAGCCCAGCGGCCATATCGGAAGAAGCAACGCCGGGTACAACCGGGGTGCCATCTGCGCCGTCATTCACAGACAAGAACCCAGCCATAGCCTGCACAGCCATGTCATGCGCGGGATGATGGGCAAGCGCTCCTGTTTGGCCAAAGGCAGAGATTGAACAATAAATGATACGGGGATTGCGTGCAGCAACGGCGGCATAATCAAACCCAAGCCTTGCCATCACGCCGGGGCGAAACCCTTCAACAAATACATCAGCAGTCTCAATCAGACCCCAAAGTAGCGCTTTTCCTGCGGCGCTTTTGAGGTCAAGCACGATACTTTTTTTTCCGCGGTTGAGGTTGGTAAACCATATGGATTGCTCGTTTTCAAAGGGTGATTGACTGCGCGCGGGGTCCCCTGTTGCGGGCTCAACCTTCCAAACCTCTGCCCCTTGATCGGCCATCATCATCGTCATCATTGGGCCTGGTAAAAATTGTGTCAGGTCAATAACGCGGGTGCCGGTAAGTTTTCCCATGATGTTTCAGGTCTTTCACTGCTTAATATGTCTAAAAAACGGGTTTAAGTGAGAAGTTATTCTAAAAATACGAAAAACCCTCTTCCCGTTTATGAATTTCCGGTTCAGCATGTGACACTCTGGGGAAACATATAAAAGGGGATTCGCACCGTGGCCAACAGAGCATCATTTCAGGAAATACTGGCAAACAGGCGCGGCTTGCTCAAGGGCATGGGCGCTGCTGCAATCGGGATTAGTTTTGGCGGGCTTGCGGGCTGTGAAGATAAATCAGGAGCCAAGAAAATTGGCGCGACTGGTGAAGAGGCAAAGCTTAATTTTTACAATTGGGACACTTATATCGGTGAAACGACGCTGGATGATTTCAAGGGTGCCAGCGGCACTGATGTGAATATGAGCCTGTTTGCGACCAATGATGAATTGTTTGCAAAATTGCGCGCGGGCAACCCCGGTTTTGACGTGATTGTGCCATCCAATGATTTTGTTGAACGGATGGTTTTGTCCGATATGTTGATGCCGCTGGATCACGCGAAAATCCCGAATTTCAAAAATATCGGCGCGCAGTTCCAAGATACAGCATTTGACCCAAAACGCGCGCATTCAATGCCCTACACATGGCTGGTCTTGGGGATTGGGTATCGCAAATCAAAGGTAAAACCAGCGCCCGACAGCTGGAAAGTGCTGTTCGATTCAGACCAGTATAAGGGACGTATCGCTCTGTTGTCAGAAGCGGGGGATCTCTTCCGCATTTCGGCCAAATATCTGGGCCATTCGGTCAACGATATTCCGCCTGACATACTCAAACAGATTGAAGCAATGCTGATCAAGCAAAAACCAAATGTGAAATCTTTCCATGAAGACAATGGTCAGGATTTGCTGCTGTCCGGTGATGTTGATCTGGTTCTCGAATATAACGGCGATATTGCCCAGATTATGAAGGAAGATGATGATATCGGCTTTGTGATGCCCAAAGAAGGCAGCCAGCTGAACGCTGATAGTCTTTGCATTCCAAAGGGAGCGCCGCATCCTGAAAATGCGCATGCCTTTATAAATTATCTGCTCGATGCTGAAGCGGGCAAGAAAATTGCCGAAACGATCCTCTATCCGACACCAAATGATGCGGCAAAGGCGCTGATGCCGGCGGATTACCGTGATAATGAGGCAATTTTCCCACCAGCCGATGTCCTCGCTAAATGCGAATATGCGGCTTATGATGAAAAGTTGCAGCCGCTCTACGAAGAAGCCTTCACACGGGTTCGCGCGGCCTAGTCGGTGCAGGATTGGAAACAGCAACGGGGGGTCTTCGCCGCGATTTCGGCTGGCCCGCTGATTTGGCTTGCGATCTTCTTTGTCATCCCGCTCGCTGTGGTCTGGCTGTACAGCTTTGGTCGCACAGTAAACCTGACTGAAATTGATATTTCGGGCACGTTCTCGAACTATGGCCGCGCGCTTGAGCCGCTGTATCTCCAGATTTTTGGCAAATCGATTGCGGTTGCGGCGCTCACGACACTCCTGTGTCTGATCGTCGGTTTTCCGGTAGCTCTGGCGATTACCTTTGCCACGCCCAAATGGAGGCCCTGGCTGCTGCTTGCAATCATGCTGCCGTTTTGGACCAATTTGCTGATCCGCACCTACGCCCTGATTGCGGTGTTGCGGACCGAGGGTTATGCCAACACATCGCTTGGCTGGCTGTGGGAGGGGGCGAGCGGGATAAAGATCATGCTGGGGATGGCGCCGCTGTCAACGTGGGAACCTTTGCCGCTGCTCTATAACAATTTCGCGGTGATTTTTGGTCTGGTTTATGTCCATTTGCCCTTCATGGTGCTGCCGCTTTATGCCGCACTTGACCGGCTTGATAAGTCGCTGATCGAAGCGAGCCTTGATCTGGGCGCCGGGCATTGGCGCACGATCACGCGGATTGTCGCGCCACTTGCTGCGCCAGGGATTATATCGGGCGTGATCATTACCTTCGTGCCTGCGCTCGGGGCCTATCTGACGCCTGATTTGATGGGGGGCACCGACAGTCAAATGATCGCCAATGTGATTGAACGCCAATTCAAACGTGCCAATGATTGGCCCTTTGGGGCTGCGCTGTCCTTCTTGCTGATGTATGCAACCTTCATCATGATCGCGCTGCAATCGCTGCGTGCAAAGAAAGACGTACGGTCATGAACCTGTTTCGCCGCACGCCGGTTGCACCGTTAGAATATACCAAACGGCTATGGATGCGGGCATGGGTCGTGGGGGTGATGATCTTCCTTTACGCGCCTTTGCTGGCGTTGATCGCGTTCAGTTTCAACGATTCCAAACGCAACATCGTCTGGCGCGGCTTCACGTTCAAATATTATGACAAAGTGCTCCACAATGACTCGCTGATGACGGCGCTTGGCAATTCGTTGACCATCGCATTTTTGGCAACATTGTTCAGCGTGGTGATGGGGGCGCTTGCCGCCGTCATGCTGTGGCGGTTCCGTTTCCCGGGCAAGGCGGGGGTCGAAGGTGCGATGGCGATGCCGATTGTGGTTCCCGAAATTTGCTTTGGGGTCGCGATGCTGGTCTTCTTTGCAAAGCTCGATTGGCCCACTGACCTGCCTTGGCCGCTCAGCCTGTCGTCAATTGTGATCGCGCACATCACCTTTTGCTTTCCGTTTGTGACGATGGTGGTGCGGTCGCGCCTGACATCGTTCAACCGTGAAGAAGAAGAAGCGGCAAAGGATTTGGGCGCGAGTGAATGGCAGGCATTCCGTGATGTCTTGCTCCCCCACATGAAACCGGGCTTGATCGCAGGCGCGCTGCTCGCCTTT